>NZ_CP150917.1:3883750-4188125 GCF_039908645.1 Pseudomonas helvetica | reverse complement strand
CTGCAAGCGGCTGCGTACCACGGTTTCCTGCCCTGGAATCAACAGGGGCGCACCGTGCAGGCCGCGCGGGAAGTCTTTGCCATAGCGTTGTGCCAATTCGGTGGTGGCGAAAAAACTGATGCCGCATTCGCCGAGTTTCTGGCTGTAACCCTTGATGTCCAGGTGCGACGGCATTGGACTGTCGGAGATCACCAGGTCCAGCCGCTGAATGGCCAGATCAGCCAGCAAGCGCTCCAGTTTGTCCTCGCGACAGGTGATGCGTAGCGGCTCAGTCAGCTCCATGGTCGGTGCAATCAGGCGATAGACGATGGATTTGGGCACCACGTCGGCGACGCCCACCCGGAACAGAATCTGCTGTTCATTGGGCTGCGCCCGAAGCATGGCCTCCAGCTCGCCACCCAGTTTAAACATCTGCTCGGCGTACGGCAGTGTCTGCCGTCCGGCCTCGGTCAGTTCCAGTTGCCGGCCAACCCGTTGAAACAGCTCTATCCCATAGGTTTGTTCGAGCAGACTGATCTGCCCGCTGATGGTTTGCGGAGTCAGGTTCAATTGCTCGCAGGCACGCACGATGCTGCCGGTTTTGGCCACGACCCAGAAGTAATGCAATTGCCGATAATTGAGCATGTGCTTTGCCGATTCGGAAAAACCGAAGTATAGCTGCTAAAAATACGAATTTTCCTGAAGTGTTTGCCTCCTTAGAATGCCTCGCTATCGACGGGCCACTCCCTTGGTCAAGTTCGCTCTATCGAGGAAAGCATGATGAAACTCAACTCCCTGGCCGCCGCTTCGTTGCTGGCCCTTTCTGCACTGCTGCTGACAGGCTGTGACCAGGCCGAGAAAAGTGCCCAGCAATTGATGGGTAAAGCGGCCGAAACCGCCAAGCAGGCGATCGACGATACGCATAAGGCGGCGGAGCAAGCGCTGAGCGACGCCACTTCGAACATCGTCGGCAACAAGGAAAAACCTGCTGACGATAGCGAGAAAAAACCTGGCACATCGCAGGAAATCTAACCCGTTCAACACCGAGTCAGGACTGATCCATGGACTATCTTTTACAACTCGCAGCAAGCCCTACAGCCTGGGTCGCCCTGGCTACGTTGATCGTGATGGAAATCGTGCTCGGCATCGACAACCTGATCTTCATCTCGATCCTGACCAACAAGCTGCCCGTGCAGCACCGTGCGAAGGCACGCCGCATCGGTATCAGCATGGCCTTGGTCCTGCGTCTGGGCTTGCTGAGCACCATCGCGTTCATCGTGCAGCTGACGGAGCCAGTGATTGAACTGTTCAACCACGCGTTCTCGTGGAAAGACATGATCCTGATCGCCGGTGGCCTGTTCCTGTTGTGGAAGGCGACCACTGAAATCCATCACAGCATGGATCCGCCAGCCGAGGATCCGACGTCGAAAACGTCCGGCGTGACATTGGGTTTTGCCGCGGCAATCGGTCAGATTCTGATGCTCGACCTGGTGTTCTCCATCGACAGCATCATTACCGCTGTCGGCATGACCGAGCATTTGCCGATCATGATCATTGCGGTGCTGGTGTCGGTGATGGTGATGTTGCTGGCGGCCGAGCCTCTGGCCAAATTCATCAATGACAACCCGACAGTGGTGATGCTGGCCCTGGGCTTCCTGATCATGATCGGCATGACCCTGATCGCCGAAGGTTTCGGCGCCCACGTACCGAAAGGCTACATCTATGCGGCCATGGCATTCTCGGCAACGATTGAAGGTCTGAACATGCTGTCGCGTCGGGCCCGGGAGAAGCGGGTCGCTGCTGAGGCGTAAGCGTTAAGGTAAATCACCAACGGTCATCTGCACTCGACAACGTGCAGGTGGCCGTTTTGATTTGTGGGGGATTTGAACCGAATCGATCAGTGTGCTGTGACGTGGTGCCGGGCAGGTTTCTCGACTTTGCCGGGTGCCGCAGGTGGAATATAGGCGTGCTGGTGTCTGCGGGTAATGCGCAATACGCCCCACAGCATCGCGGCGGCAACGGCCAGCCAGCCACCGATCAGCATCAGGATTATCATCGTCAGGCTCATTCAGTGCCTCCTCTTTGCCCTGCTTCGGGCACACACTCTGTACAAGCGTCAGTCTAGTCGCTGATGTGTTGCAGGCAATTGACCAAGTGTGATGAGTCTCCAACCCGTTCGCTCTATCAACTGCATGCGACTGCCGTTAAAGGCTATACCACTGCTATGATCATCAGCGAAGCCGGGAGACCGTTTGCCTGGCGCCTGAACAAGTGAGTGATGATGTTGCCGGTACTTTCCCGATTCCGCTGCGCCCTGCTGGCCGCGGCCTGCGTCTTGAGCCTGGCCGGTTGTGCCGGGAGTGTGCAACCTGAAATCCAGCGTCTGCCTGAGCGCGTCGAGCTCAGTGGCATGCCGTTTTACCGTGGCGAAGCCTATCAAAGCGGGCCGCAATCACTGGCCAGCATGCTTTCCCAGCAAGGCATCGTGATTACCCCGGGGCTGCTCGACAAGCCGCTGCATTTGCCGGGCGCCGAGGCGCAGTTGCAGCAGAACATGCAGAACCTGGCGCGTGAATACGGGATGGTCGTGTATCCGCTGGACAGCAATCTGCCGGCGCTGTTGGCCCAGGTCGCGGCGGGTTACCCGGTGTTGCTGCGCTTCAGCGAAGGTTCGGCATTCTGGAAAGAGCCGAGGTACGCGATTCTCGCCGGCTACAACCGTCACAAGCAGACGGTGCTGCTGCGTTCAGGAATGGACCGCCGGTTGCTGATGAGCTTCACGTCGTTCGAGTCCGCGTTCGAAAATGCTGGCGGTTGGGCAGTGTTGATTCAGGGGCCGACCCAGATTCCGGCCAAGGTTGACTCGCAGCGCTGGCTCAAGGCCGCTGACGATCTGGCTCGGACTGGACAGGAGCAGGCAGCAACCAAGGCGACCAAAGCACTGGCTGCCCATTAATCGAACCGAATAAAAACGGCGCCTTGAGGCGCCGTTATCGATAAAGGCCCCGACTCGCGTCGCGGGCCTTTTTTCGTGCGCTTATTTGCCGGTCTGCGCCATGCCGCTACCTTGACGATGTTGCAGATTTTTCTCGGCTTTGTATTGCAGGGCAACACTCGGCACAGAGGTGCTCCTGCCGGTTTCAACCCACTGACGAATCCGTCCGGCATCCGCAAAGTGGGTGTACTTGCCGAAGGCATCGAGAATCACCAGCGAAACAGGGCGATTACCCATGTTCGTCACCAACACCAGGCAGTGGCCGGCCTGATTGGTAAAGCCGGTCTTGGTCAGCTTGATGTCCCAGTCGGCCTTGTTGATCAGGTGGTCGGTGTTGTGAAAACCCAAGGAGTAGCTGGGTCTGCGGAACGTCACGGTTTTTTCCTTGGTCGTGCTCAGTTCACTCAGCATCGGGTATTTGCGTGCAGCCTGGAGCAGTTTGCTCAGGTCGCGGGCCGTGGAAACGTTGTGCTCTGACAGGCCGGTCGGTTCGACGTAATGGGTGCTGGTCATGCCCAGCGCCCTGGCTTTGGCGTTCATTGCGGCGATAAAAGCAGCGTAACCGCCAGGGTAGTGATGGGCCAGGCTCGCGGCCGCGCGATTTTCCGAGGACATGAGTGCAATCTGCAGCATTTCCCTGCGCGACAGCTCGCTATTGAGTTTGACCCTGGAGAACACACCTTTCATTTCCGGGGTTTCGCTGATCGTAACGGAAATGTATTCGTCCATGTTCTGCTTGGCGTCCAGCACGATCAGCCCGGTCATCAATTTGGTCACCGAGGCGATCGGCACGATCACGTCCGGGTTGCTGGCGTAGATGACTTTGTCGGTTTGCAGATCGATCACCATCGCACTGCCGGAGGCGATGCGCAGTTGTGAGGTGTCTCGAGGTGCCGCGGTGGTGTCACGTGCGTAGACGTTTGAGGTGACAAGAGGGCCTGTAAGTACAAAAAATAGGCTCAGGATGGATAGACGGATTTTCACGCGGGCGGACTCGGTAAGAAATGAATATGCCGTTCTGCAACGGGCTTTCTGGGAAAAACGTAACATTTTATGAGTATGTGCTAGGAAAGCGCTATACGCCTGCTGCAGAGGTGCTTCAGATGAAAAATATTTTAGGCTGTATCGGCTCTGTAACGGTCTGATTCACAGGCGTCGTCGATGCTCGGGAAGCACAGGATGTGATTGCTTTGGTGTAAGACAATAAAAGGCTTCGTGTGGTCAGGTAGGGTGGGACTGGTCATGCGGGCAGGTTATTTCGAACGGTTGTGGTTTCAGATCTGTTAATAGCGAATTTAACGTTAAAATTGATATAGAGAAACGCTCTATTAAACAGTGGTAACCCTTAAAGTGGTTGTGGGTGGGTTTAAGTTTAGGGGTTAACACTAGTAGTCAGTGGTCACGGCGAGTGGTGAGTGGTGGGAGGCGGTTCAAAATGTTGTCACGTAATAGGGTGACTGTTGAGTCCTGAATGTAAGGTGTTTGTTGTTGTTAGGAAAAAACGCTCGCCAAAAATATGGCGGTTATGTGGTTTTTTATTTGTAGAGATAGAAGCTTGCGCCTTTACTTTTAAATGAGTGGTGCTAATCTCACCTTCGCATTGAGCGACAAGTTATACAGCGTCATCAGGCCCGCTCACGGAAAGACGATATGCGGCTGATTGTCACTAATGCTGTCGACTCGGTGAAATGTTGCGAGTTGGTTTTTTGATCCAGTTGTATGGCTGGGACAGTTGTAATCGGGCATTGAATGCCTCGTGCCAAAGCCTATGGAAGGGCGTGAATGTACGCTGTCCGGACACCTCATGCTTCCCCTAAGCGAGCACGCCCAGGTGCTGATGGTTCAAGTGACTTGACAACGCTAAAGACAACTTACACAAAAGGAATAGTGTGATGAAATCAGTAAATGTTTTGATTGTTGTCGATGTTGAGAACGCGCTGGCATCAGGTGATCTCCAGGGTAATGTGTACCTGATAGACAGTAACAAACACTGCGGTTCAAGTAGTGAGGGTCAGGCAGAGCTCTATACGGCATGTGTTGAAGGGCAATACATTAATTGGGCTGTAGCGCCTCTCTCTCCTTCCAATGATGTGCAGATAGTTGGTTTTACTGGTCAGATGGTTAATGATAGGATTTGCCTTCCTAAGTCAGTGCCCGATCCATCAGGTAATTACTGGAAGGGGCAGGTCGAGGCGCAGGGTTATAAAGGGAACGTGCAGTATTCGGTAGTGCTTTCAATGGATGGGAAGCAGATGACCTTTGATCCGTTCCTGAAAATTCAGTAGTGTGTGAAGAGGTGCTTTGATCTAGATGAAGTTGTTAGTGTCAACTTCTTTATTTCAGGGTGATATAAAACAAGGAACCCCGCCAATTGGCGGGGTTCCTTGTTTGTGCGTCAGGGCGAGCCTTGAATCAGCCGTGCAGGGTTTCCGCTGCGTACAGCGTGTTTTCCAGCAGGCAGGCGCGAGTCATCGGTCCGACCCCGCCGGGTACTGGTGTGATCCAGCCAGCGCGGGGCAGGGCGGTTTCATAAACCACATCGCCTACCAGCTTGCCGTCTTCCTGGCGGTTGATGCCAACGTCGATGACGATGGCGCCTTCCTTGATCCACTCACCTTTGACCAGGCCAGGTTTGCCGGCGGCGACTACAACCAGGTCGGCGCGACCGACGTGGCCGGCCAGATCCTTGGTGAAACGGTGGGTCACGGTTACGGTGCAACCGGCCAGCAGCAATTCCATCGCCATTGGGCGACCGACGATATTGGAAGCGCCGACAATTACTGCATCCATCCCGTAAAGATTTGCACCTGTGCTTTCCAGCAAGGTCATGATGCCTTTAGGGGTGCAGGGGCGCAGCAGAGGGATGCGTTGTGCCAGGCGGCCGACGTTATAAGGATGGAAACCATCCACGTCTTTGTCCGGACGAATGCGTTCCAGCAGTTTGGAGGCGTCCAGGTGTTCTGGCAGAGGCAGTTGCAGCAGCACGCCGTCAATGTTCGGGTCGTCATTAAGACGGTCGATCAGTTCGGTCAGGGCCTGCTGGGTGGTGTCGGAGGGCAGGTCATAGGCTTGGGAGAGGAAGCCGACCTCTTCACAGTCTTTACGCTTGTGCGAGACATAAACCTGAGAGGCGGGATCGCTGCCGACCAGGATCACCGCGAGGCCGGGCGTGCGCAGACCTTGCTGGCGACGCTCGGCAACACGTTTGGCGATCTGCTGGCGCAGGCTGGCGGCGATCGATTTGCCGTCGATTAGTTGTGCAGTCATTGCGCGTGATTAACCATCGAGAGGGGGAAGAAAAGAGAACGCATTCTCGCATGTCAGAACGTGAGGGCAAAGGCGCTTGGTCTGCAAATTCCCCTAAGCCCTTTAATTAAATGAATTTTTTTCAAAAAGGATTTGACGGTCTCCAGGGGTGCCTATACTATTCGTCGCACTTGTCGGGCACAGCCTAGCACTGGTTAAGAAGGTCAGGCGGAATTACGGTTCTGCAAGGCTGAAAAGCACTTAGTTTGTAGTCCTTCAAGGGTACAGCTAATAAGGCGCCCGTAGCTCAGCTGGATAGAGCATCCGCCTTCTAAGCGGATGGTCGCAGGTTCGAGTCCTGCCGGGTGCGCCATTAGGCAGCTTTGGCACAAGTAGCGCGATATGGTGGGCGTAGCTCAGTTGGTAGAGCACGGGATTGTGACTCCCGTTGTCGTGGGTTCGATCCCCATCGTCCACCCCATATTTCGAAAGGCGCCAGATTTAACCGTCTGGCGCCTTTGCTTTAACAGTTGTGAACCGCGGATGTGGTGGAATTGGTAGACACACTGGATTTAGGTTCCAGCGCCGCGAGGCGTAAGAGTTCGAGTCTCTTCATCCGCACCAATTAAAGCTTCAGTCAGGCCGTTGGCCGGGTTGGAGCTCAGCGAAGAAGTTTTTTGGCTTCTTTGTTACGCAATATGGTGGGCGTAGCTCAGTTGGTAGAGCACGGGATTGTGACTCCCGTTGTCGTGGGTTCGATCCCCATCGTCCACCCCATATTTTGAAAGGCGCCAGATTTAACAGTCTGGCGCCTTTTTTGTTTCAGTATTTGTATGTTCAGCGACTGCAGGTTCCGGGTCGCAAGGGCAGGGCGTTTCGTCGTATTCATGTTGCTCGATGATGCCGCATTGCCCGCCGGGCTTGCTCGCAAGGTCGGCTGCCAGGGAGCTGATTGGCTCTCCTTCTATATATAGGAGGGTTGGCGCAGAGACCTGGCGTGATTGACTGTATTTGCCTCCGGGGTGAGGTGTATTCGTGCATCCACACCGATAAATTGCCTGCTGCGTTTTTACCCGTTTTCAGTAGGGTGACTTCTTGAGTTTGACCCACTAGAATGCATGCCCTTGATTCTGTGGTCGGAAACGGCCGGCTAACGTCTGTGCAACGAGGAATATCCATGCAAGTTTCTGTTGAAAATACTTCTGCTCTAGAGCGCCGCATGAGCATCACCGTGCCAGCTGAGCGCATTGAGACTCAAGTCAACAAGCGTCTGCAACAGACTGCCCAAAAGGCCAAGATTGCAGGCTTCCGTCCTGGCAAAGTGCCAATGAGCGTGATTCGTCAGCGTTATGAAGCTGATGCGCGTCAGGAAGCTGTAGGCGACGTGATCCAGGCTTCTTTCTACGAAGCGATTGTCGAGCAAAAGCTGAACCCGGCCGGCGCTCCTTCGGTAGAGCCTAAAGTCCTGGAGAAGGGCAAGGATCTGGAATTCGTTGCAACGTTCGAAGTGTTCCCCGAGTTCACCGTTGCCGGTTTCGAATCCATCGCTGTCGAGCGCCTGAGCGCTGACGTGGCGGACGCCGATCTGGACAAAATGCTGGAAATCCTGCGCAAGCAGAACGTTCGTTTTGAAATTGCCGATCGTGCAGCTCAGAACGAAGACCAACTGAACATCGATTTCGTTGGCAAGGTTGATGGTGAAGTGTTCGCCGGTGGTTCCGCCAAGGGTACTCAGCTGGTTCTGGGTTCCGGCCGCATGATCCCTGGCTTCGAAGAAGGCCTGGTTGGCGCTAAAGCGGGCGAAGAGCGCGTTCTGAACCTGACCTTCCCTGAGAACTATCAGAACCTCGACCTGGCTAACAAGTCAGCCGAGTTCACCGTCACCGTGAACACTGTTTCCGAGCCGAAACTGCCTGAATTGACCGAAGAATTCTTCGCTCAGTTCGGTATCAAAGAGTCTGGTATCGACGGTTTCCGCACTGAAGTTCGTAAGAACATGGAGCGCGAGCTGCGTCAGGCGATCAAATCCAAGGTCAAGAATCAGGTAATGGACGGTCTGCTGGCCGCCAACCCGATCGAGGTGCCAAAGGCCCTGCTGTCCAACGAAGTTGATCGTCTGCGCGTTCAGGCGGTTCAGCAGTTCGGTGGCAACATCAAGCCTGACCAACTGCCAGCCGAGCTGTTCGAAGAGCAAGCCAAGCGTCGCGTTGTGCTGGGTCTGGTGGTGGCTGAAGTGGTCAAGCAATACGACCTCAAGCCTGACGAAACCCGCGTTCGCGAGCTGATTCAGGAAATGGCTTCGGCTTATCAGGAGCCTGAGCAAGTCGTGTCCTGGTACTACAAGAACGACCAGCAACTGAACGAAGTCCGTTCGGTTGTGCTGGAAGAGCAAGTTGTGGATACTGTTCTTCAGAAAGCTAGCGTGACCGACAAATCGGTCTCTTACGAAGAAGCGGTCAAGCCGGTAGAAGCTCCACAAGCCGACTGATTGTTTTTGCGTTAGAAGCACACACCATAAGCCAGCTTTCGAGCTGGCTTATGCGTATTCAAGACATAACTATTTGGGAGTGACTGCGAGACATGTCCCGCAATTCTTATTATCAGCAGAGCTCTGACATCCAGGCCGCAGGTGGTCTGGTCCCGATGGTTATCGAGCAGTCCGCCCGTGGCGAACGTGCCTATGACATCTACTCGCGCCTCCTCAAGGAACGAGTGATCTTCCTGGTCGGCCCGGTAGAAGACTACATGGCCAACCTGGTCGCCGCGCAACTGCTGTTCCTTGAAGCGGAAAACCCGGACAAGGACATCCATCTTTACATCAACTCACCAGGCGGTTCGGTGACTGCGGGCATGTCGATCTACGACACCATGCAGTTCATCAAGCCTGACGTTTCCACTACCTGTATCGGTCAGGCCTGCAGCATGGGTGCTTTCCTGCTTGCCGGTGGTGCTGCGGGCAAGCGTTACTGCCTGCCGAACTCGCGCATGATGATTCACCAGCCATTGGGCGGTTTCCAGGGTCAGGCGTCGGACATCGACATCCATGCCAAGGAAATCCTCCATATCCGTTCGCGTCTGAACTCGTTGTTGGCTTATCACACCGGTCAAAGCCTCGAAACCATTGAGCGCGACACCGAGCGTGACAATTTCATGAGCGCAGAGCGTGCGGCTGAATACGGCCTGATCGACTCGGTGATCGACAAGCGTAAAATGCCCGCCTAAGCAGCTCAAATGCAGGTGGTTGGTTTAACTGGCCACCAGCGGGCTTGAAAAAGCCCGCAATTGCCTTCATCTTGTGTTGCAAGCCTATCGGATTTGGATCGATCGAATGACTGACACCCGCAACGGCGAGGACAACGGCAAGCTGCTCTATTGCTCCTTCTGTGGCAAAAGCCAGCATGAAGTGCGCAAATTGATTGCCGGCCCCTCGGTCTTTATCTGCGACGAGTGCGTCGACCTGTGCAACGACATCATCCGCGAGGAGGTGCAGGAAGCACAGGCCGAAAGCAGCGCGCATAAATTGCCTTCGCCTAAAGAAATCAGCGGCATCCTTGATCAGTACGTGATTGGTCAGGAACGTGCGAAAAAGGTTTTGGCTGTAGCGGTGTACAACCACTACAAACGCCTCAACCAGCGTGACAAAAAGAATGACGATGTCGAACTCGGCAAAAGCAACATCTTGCTGATCGGCCCTACAGGCTCGGGTAAAACCCTGCTTGCTGAAACACTGGCCCGTTTGCTGAATGTGCCTTTCACTATCGCTGACGCAACCACCCTCACCGAGGCGGGTTACGTGGGTGAAGACGTTGAAAACATCATTCAGAAACTGTTGCAGAAGTGCGATTACGACGTAGAAAAAGCTCAAATGGGCATTGTCTACATCGATGAAATCGACAAGATTTCGCGCAAGTCCGACAACCCGTCCATCACCCGGGACGTTTCCGGTGAAGGCGTGCAGCAGGCCCTGCTCAAGCTGATCGAAGGTACGGTCGCTTCCGTTCCGCCTCAAGGTGGTCGCAAGCACCCGCAGCAGGAATTCCTTCAGGTCGACACCCGTAACATCCTGTTCATCTGCGGCGGTGCGTTCTCCGGTCTGGAAAAGGTTATTCAAAACCGTTCCACCCGTGGCGGCATTGGTTTCAATGCAGAAGTTCGCAGCAAGGAAGAAGGCAAGAAGGTGGGTGAGTCCCTGCGTGAAGTCGAACCTGACGATCTGGTCAAGTTCGGTCTGATCCCGGAATTCGTCGGTCGTCTGCCGGTTCTTGCAACGCTGGACGAGCTCGACGAGGCTGCGCTGATGCAGATCCTCACCGAGCCGAAAAATGCTCTGACCAAACAGTATGCCAAGCTGTTCGAGATGGAAGGCGTAGACCTGGAGTTCCGGGCCGATGCACTGAAATCGGTCGCCAGGCGCGCACTGGAACGCAAAACCGGTGCTCGTGGATTGCGTTCGATTCTCGAAGGTGTGCTGCTCGACACTATGTATGAAATCCCCTCGCAATCCGAGGTGAGTAAAGTAGTGATCGATGAAAGCGTTATAGAAGGCAAGTCCAAGCCACTGTATATCTACGAAAACAGTGAGCCGGCTGCCAAGGCAGCGCCAGACGCGTAAGCGTCGCACTGCCGGATTAAAAGAAGGGGCCTTCGGGCCCCTTTGCTTTTGCAGGAGCTGCCGAAGGTTTGGGCCGCGTTTGGACGATCTTTACCGCGGTCTTTTAATCAGCTTGTTTTTTTCGAAAGCAGCCCCCATCTTGGTTTCAAGCTTACTTCCATCTGTTTCCGGCCTTATGGCCGCCGTAGAGGCGAAATCATGAAGACAACCATCGAATTGCCTCTCCTGCCATTGCGTGATGTTGTGGTTTATCCGCACATGGTTATCCCGCTGTTTGTGGGGCGCGAGAAATCTATCGAAGCCCTCGAGGCGGCGATGACGGGCGACAAGCAGATCCTTCTGCTGGCCCAGAGAAACCCTGCCGACGACGATCCCGGTGAAGACGCACTTTATCGTGTCGGTACGATCGCAACGGTTCTGCAGCTGCTCAAGCTGCCTGACGGCACGGTCAAAGTGCTGGTTGAGGGCGAGCAGCGTGGCGCGGTCGAGCGTTTCAGCGAAGTCGACGGCCATTGCCGTGCCGAGGTTTCGCTGATTGACGAAGTCGACGCTCCCGAGCGTGAATCGGAAGTGTTTGTTCGCAGCTTGCTGTCTCAATTTGAACAGTACGTTCAACTGGGCAAGAAGGTTCCGGCTGAAGTCCTGTCATCGCTCAATAGCATCGATGAGCCAAGCCGCCTGGTCGATACCATGGCCGCGCACATGGCGCTGAAGATCGAGCAGAAGCAGGAAATCCTCGAGATTATCGATTTGTCGGCCCGGGTCGAGCACGTTCTGGCATTGCTGGACGCCGAGATCGATTTGCTGCAAGTCGAAAAACGCATTCGTGGCCGCGTCAAAAAGCAAATGGAGCGCAGCCAGCGCGAGTACTACCTGAATGAGCAGATGAAGGCCATTCAGAAAGAACTCGGCGATAGCGAAGAAGGTCATAACGAAGTCGAAGAGCTGAAAAAGCGCATCGATGCCGCAGGCTTGCCAAAAGACGCGCTGATCAAGGCCCAGGCTGAGCTGAACAAGCTCAAGCAAATGTCACCGATGTCTGCTGAAGCGACCGTGGTGCGCTCCTACCTTGACTGGCTGGTTCAGGTGCCGTGGAAGGCACAAAGCAAAGTTCGTCTGGATCTTGCGCGCGCAGAAGACATTCTTGATGCCGACCATTATGGTCTGGAAGAAGTCAAAGAGCGGATTCTCGAATACCTCGCCGTACAAAAACGCGTGAAGAAAATCCGCGGTCCGGTGTTGTGCCTGGTCGGTCCTCCTGGGGTGGGTAAAACCTCTCTGGCGGAGTCGATTGCTCACGCGACAAACCGCAAATTTGTACGCATGGCCCTCGGCGGCGTGCGCGATGAGGCGGAAATTCGTGGTCATCGCCGGACTTATATCGGTTCGATGCCAGGAAGATTGATACAAAAGATGACAAAGGTGGGCGTGCGCAACCCGCTATTCCTGCTCGATGAAATCGACAAGATGGGCAGCGACATGCGTGGCGATCCGGCATCGGCTTTGCTGGAAGTGCTCGATCCCGAGCAAAACCACAATTTCAACGATCACTATCTGGAAGTCGACTACGACCTGTCCGATGTGATGTTCCTTTGCACCTCGAACTCGATGAACATTCCGCCGGCGCTGCTCGACCGGATGGAAGTGATTCGTCTGCCGGGCTACACCGAAGACGAGAAGATCAACATCGCTGTCAAATACCTTTCGCCCAAGCAAATTCAGGCTAATGGCCTGAAAAAAGGCGAGCTGGAATTCGACACCGAGGCGATCCGCGACATCATTCGTTACTACACCCGTGAAGCCGGTGTGCGTGGGCTCGAGCGCCAGATTGCCAAGGTTTGCCGCAAGACGGTCAAAGAGCATGCAATGGAAAAACGCTTCTCGGTGAAAGTCACGGCCGAGATGCTGGAGCACTTCCTTGGCGTGCGCAAATTCCGCTACGGCCTGGCCGAGCAGCAGGATCAGGTGGGGCAGGTGACTGGCCTGGCCTGGACTCAGGTGGGCGGCGAGTTGCTGACCATCGAAGCTGCAGTGGTGCCGGGTAAAGGGCAACTGATCAAGACCGGTTCGCTGGGCGATGTGATGGTCGAATCGATCACTGCTGCGTTGACGGTCGTTCGCAGCCGCGCGAAAAGCCTGGGGATCCCGCTGGACTTCCATGAGAAGCGCGACACCCATATCCACATGCCGGAAGGGGCGACGCCCAAAGACGGTCCTAGTGCGGGTGTAGGCATGTGTACGGCACTGGTGTCGGCATTGACCGGGATTCCTGTACGCGCTGATGTTGCCATGACCGGCGAAATTACCTTGCGCGGCCAGGTTCTGGCGATCGGTGGACTTAAGGAAAAACTGCTGGCGGCACACCGTGGCGGGATCAAGACAGTGATCATTCCTGAAGAGAATGTTCGCGATTTGAAGGAAATTCCTGACAATATCAAGCAAGATCTTCAGATCAAACCGGTTAAATGGATTGACGAGGTCCTGCAAATTGCGCTGCAATACGCGCCGGAGCCCTTGCCGGATGTGGCTCCCGAGATAGTTGCAAAGGATGAGAAACGCGAGTCTGACTCTAAGGAAAGAATTAGCACGCACTAGTACGTATTAGCCTGGGGGGCTTTCTTGACAGCTTTTTAGAGCCCTTGTTATAAAGCGGCTCTTAAGTGTCTGTAGGCCATTCAGCACTCGTTTTTGCTTTCACCAAAAAACTTAGAATCATCTCAAATAGATATAAGGGGACTTAGAGTGAACAAGTCGGAACTGATTGATGCTATCGCTGCATCCGCTGATATCCCGAAAGCTGCTGCTGGCCGCGCGCTGGACGCTGTAATCGAATCCGTCACTGGCGCTCTCAAGGCTGGCGACTCTGTTGTTCTGGTTGGTTTCGGTACTTTCTCCGTGACTGATCGTCCAGCTCGCATTGGTCGTAACCCACAGACCGGTAAGACGCTGGAAATCGCAGCAGCCAAAAAACCAGGTTTCAAAGCCGGTAAAGCACTGAAAGAAGCTGTTAACTAAGCCTCACTCGGTTTTTTGCCTATCCGGGTCGGGGTCATCCCTGACTTGGCAGCGGAGCGGTAGTTCAGTCGGTTAGAATACCGGCCTGTCACGCCGGGGGTCGCGGGTTCGAGTCCCGTCCGCTCCGCCAGTTACGAGAAGGCGCATCCTCGGATGCGCCTTTCTTCTATCCGGATTCTACCCACGCTCCACGGTTGCCTAATTTGAAGTTCAACCGTTTCTGGGGGACGCATGCTGCAGAATATCAGGGACAATTCACAAGGCTGGATTGCCAAGACCATTATCGGGGTCATCGTTGCACTGATGGCTTTGACCGGTTTCGACGCCATCTTCAAGGCCACTACCCACCGTAATGATGCGGCCAAGGTGAATGGTGAAGAAATCAGCCAGAACGAGCTGAGTCAGGCGGTTGATATGCAACGCCGTCAACTCATGCAACAGCTGGGCAAGGATTTCGATGCATCCTTGCTTGATGAAAAAATGCTGCGCGATGCTGCTTTGAAAGGGCTGATCGACCGCAAACTGTTGCTGCAAGGCGCAGAAAAATCGAAATTCGCTTTCTCCGAAGCTGCACTGGACCAAGTGATCCTGCAAACACCTGAATTCCAGGTCGACGGCAAGTTCAGTCCTGAGCGTTTCGACCAGGTGATCCGTCAGCTGGGCTACAGCCGTATGCAGTTCCGCCAGATGCTGGCTCAGGAAATGCTGATCGGCCAGTTGCGCGCCGGTCTGGCAGGTAGTGGTTTCGTCACCGATGCACAGGTGCAGGCTTTCGCTCGTCTGGAAAAACAGACCCGCGATTTCGCGACCCTGAACGTCAAGGCAGATCCAGCCGCGGTGAAGCTGACTGATGAAGAGGTCAAGGCTTACTACGACGAACACGCCAAAGAGTTCATGACGCCTGATCAGGTGGTCATCGATTACCTCGAGTTGAAGAAGGCTTCTTTCTTTGATCAGGTCGCCGTCAAGGACGAAGACCTGCAAGCGCTGTATCAGAAAGAAACCGCGAACCTGGCCGAACAGCGCCGGGCTGCGCACATTCTGATCGAAGTGAATGACAAGGTGAACGAGGCGCAAGCCAAGGCGAAGATCGAAGAGATTCAGGCGCGTCTGGCCAAAGGTGAAAGCTTCGAGGCCCTGGCCAAGGAGTTCTCGCAGGATCCAGGTTCGGCTGCCAACGGCGGTGACCTCGGTTACGCTGGCCCGGGCGTTTACGACCCAACCTTTGAGAAAGCGCTGTATGCGCTGGGCAAAGACCAGGTGTCGGCGCCGGTGCGCACTGAATTCGGTTTCCACTTGATCAAGCTGTTGGGCGTTGAAGCACCGCAAGTGCCAAGCTTCGCCAGCCTGAAAGACAAGCTGACCAAGGAACTGAAAACCCAACAGGTCGAGCAGCGTTTTGTGGATGCGACCAAACAGTTGGAAGATGCCGCGTTCGAAGCTTCCGACCTGGCTCAACCAGCTGCGGACCTGAAACTGACCGTCCACACGTCCGCACCGTTTGGCCGTGAAGGTGGCGAAGGTATCGCGGCCAACCGTGCCGTGGTCACTGCTGCGTTCAGCCCGGAAGTACTGGATGAAGGTGCCAACAGCACCGGCATCGAGCTGGATCCGGAAACGGTAGTGGTGCTGCGTGCCAAAGAGCATCGCAAGCCTGAACAGCTGCCACTGGAAAGCGTCGCTGCGAGCATCCGCGTGCAATTGACCAAGGAGCACGCCAGTGCTGCTGCCAAGACCAAGGCTGATGAGCTGATCGCCAGTCTGCGTGATGGCAAGACGCCGCTCGCCAGCCAGGGCTGGAAAGTCACCAATGCGGCAACTCGTGCTCAGGAAGGTGTTGATCCAACCGTGCTGCAAGCGTTGTTCCGCATGCCGAAGCCTGCAGCCAAGGACAAGCCGACTTTCAGCAGCGTGACCCTGACTGACGGTAGTCTGGTGATCGTGCGTCTGAACGGTGTGAGCGAAGCCGCAGCGCCTTCTGAAGAAGAGAAGGCTCAGTATCGTCGCTTCCTCGCGTCGCGCGTTGGCCAGCAAGACTTCGCGGCCTATCGCAAGCAACTGGAGAGCCAGGCGGACATCAAGCGTTACTGATGCCTGACTGACCCGTTAGTGGTAAACAAAGACCCTGGCCGAAAGGCCGGGGTCTTTTGTTTTGTGCGGTTCAAAGCGTGGCTGGGAAACCATGGCGCCGGGCGTTCAATGCTACCAGCAGGCTTAGTATCAGTAAGCTGCCGATGACCCATGGAAATGACATCACCCCGAGATTTTCCAGCAGCATGCCGCCCGCCAGGCCACCGCCGGCAATTCCCAGATTCCACATCGTCACCAGCATCGACTGCGCGGTGTCCGACGAGTCGCCTGCGGTTTTCGCCAGGGCGGTTTGCAGCAATGTCGCCAGTCCGCCAAAGGCCAGCCCCCAGATCGCGATCGATACGTAGATCACCGCAGGTGAGCCGCTGCGAAAGGCCAGGATCAGCGCAGACAAGGTAAATAGCCCGCAACTGATCAGCACCAGTTCGCGTAACCAGCGATCAATCAGCAAGCCGACGATCCAGATACTCAACAGAGCAGCCAGACCAAACACCAGCAGCACCTGATCGGTTTGTCCGGTGAGGCCAGCAGGTTGCAGGAAAGGCGCAATGTAGGTGTAGAGAATGTTATGGGCCAACACATAGGCGAACGTCACCAGCAATACGGCTTTTAAACCTGGCAAGGTGATGACCTGCCGCACCGGTAAGCGTTTTTCGGCACTTTGGCCGGCAAAGTCCGGGATTTGCCAGCGAACCCAGGCGACCAGCAACACCGTCAGTCCGGTCATGACGGCAAAGCTTGCTCGCCAACCCGCGACCGATCCTAGAAAAGTCCCGGCGGGAACGCCCAGGGATAGCGCCAGCGGCGCTCCAAGCATCGCCACGGCGATCGCTCGGCCCTGCAGGTGTGGCGCAACCATTCGGCTGGCATAGCCGGCCAGCAGCGCCCAGAGCAATCCGGCGAAGATCCCGGCAAACAAACGTGCCAGCAATGTCAGCCAATAGTTGTCGGACAGCGCGGTGACGCTGTTGACGAGGGCGAAGCCACCCATTGCAATCAGTAGCAAGGGGCGTCGACGCCAGCTCCGGGTGGCGATGGTCAGGGGAATTGCCGCCAGCAGCGAGCCGATTGCATACAACGTGACCAGTTGACCGATCAGTGCTTGCGAGACGCCCAGGCTTTCGCTCATTTGCGGCAGCAGGCCGGCGGGTAAGGCTTCGGTCATGATAGTGATGAAACCGGCAGAGGCCAGTGCCAGGAGTCCGCCGATTGGAAGTCGTTCGGCGCGATGCCGGTCAGCCGCCGATAGCGATGCGGTCAGTTCAGATTCATTCATTTGCTCAGGTCCGTATCAGAGGTTATGACTACGGAGCCAAGGGTAGGGCGCTGCACCTTGCGGAAAAACAGGCTAAGGTTCCGAACTTACAGGACGAGAATGTCCGCAATTTCGGGAGTATGCGATGGATAGCCTGGGCAGTATTTCGGTGTTTGTGCAGGTCGCGGACACCCGCAGTTTTACCGAGGCCGGGCGTTTGCTGGGCGTTTCTTCGTCGGCGGTCGGCAAAAGTGTTGCGCGACTAGAAGAGCGGTTGGCGGTGCGTCTGTTCCATCGCAGTACGCGTAGCATCACCCTGACCGCTGAAGGTGCGCTGTATCTTGAACGCTGCCGCAGGATTCTCGCCGAAGTCGAAGCCGCCGAGTTCGAGTTGTGCAGTGCGGCCAGCGCGCCTCGGGGGAAACTGCGCATCAGTGTGCCGCAGGTTCACGGGTTGGTGATGCCGGTACTCACCGAGTTCATGCGACTTTATCCAGACATCGAACTGGACGTCGACTTGTCGGATCGCATGGTGGATGTGGTCGAAGAGGGGTTTGATGCAGTGGTGCGCACAGGAAACCCGAAGGACTCGCGCTTGATGGCACGACAATTGGGGCGCTTTCGGTTGGTGTTGGTGGCGACACCTGGCTACTTCGCCGCGCAGGGTGTGCCGCGCACCCTGGAGGATCTCGCAGGGCATGCCTGCCTGCGCCATACCCTCCACGCCACCGGCAAGCTGGAGCCCTGGCCGTTGCAGCGGCTGGCGGATGGTAGCGAACCGCTGTTACCGACGCGGTTTGTCACGACCTCCATCGAAGCTGTGCACCATGTACTACTACAAGGACTGGGAATTGCCTGCCTGCCGGATTTTATGGTCCGTGAGGCAGTGGAGCAGGGGCGTTTGCAGCGAGTGCTGGATGAATACCTTGAGTTCAGCGGCACGTTCTGGATGCTTTGGCCATCCAGTCGCCATGCCGCGGCCAAATTACGGGTGTTCATCGATCATTTGTGCCAGCGACTTTTTCCGGTAAACGAAGGTCAGTAAACTTGTATCGTTTACAAGACACTAATCCATGCGCCGTTACGGGGTGATCTGTTGCACAATAGGCCCCGGATCGTTTTCTTCAGGATGTTCAATGTTCAAATCATTCCATGTGCGTGCCGCCGGGCTGGCGTTGGTACTGGCTGCAGCAGCCGGTTGTACCAAGGACCAGGCCATCTATGAGCATGAAAATTTCGATGATTCCGGGACGTTTTCGCGCAAATACCCGGTTACCGATGTTGCTTCCTGCGAGGCCGCTCGTCGGGCGTTGTTGAGCCAGGGCTACATAATCACCAGCACTGATCCGAAACTGGTCAGCGGTCACAAGAGCTTTCAGCAGACCGGCGACACGCATATGGAGATCAGCTTCAACGTGGTCTGCGCCGAAGACAGCAAGCATCACGCGACGATGTTCGCCAATGCCTTGCAGGACCGTTACGCGCTGAAGAAAACCAACAACTCCGCCAGCCTCGGCGTCGGTGTGTTGGGCTCGGTGTCGATGCCGATTGGTTCTTCCGATGATTCGATGGTCAAGGTCGCCAGTGAAACCGTGTCCTCCGGGAAGTTCTACGAGCGGTTTTTCACCCTGGTCGAGCTGTTCCTGCCGCCTGAGGTGAAGAAAGAGGCGCATATCGTCGAGAAGCCAAAGGCCGATCTGGGTGTGCCTGAACCCACGGCAGCCCCTGCAGCGCCAACATCCACGCCCGCAGTGACGCCAGCGCCAACTCCAGCGCCTGCTGAGCCGGCGACGACTGCGCCAGCGCCAGCAGTGAGTGCGCCGATAGAGCCTATATCCGCCGTATCGGCACCTGCAGCGGCGTCGGTTGCACCTGCGAGCAATACCGAGCCGACACCGGTGTCTGAAGTCATCACGCCACCGGCGAATCCGAGTTCGTTGCCGGCACCGACCGAGCCAATTCCGGCACTGCCATCGTCCGGCAAGTAATCTGAAGGCGAGCGCTACGGGGGCAACCCCCGTAGCGTTTGTTCAGAGTCATCTGCACCACCAGAGGCTGATTTTCTTCAGCTTTTATTCAAAGTCCACCGTGATAAATTCTTGAGTGCCTGCTACGTTTTACTAGCAGGAACGTACCGCTGTGCCCGCGTCATTTTTCTTTCATACGGGCACTTTATGCTGAGGGCGAAGGTCATTGGTATAACGGTTTAACTCGACTCAAAAGGACATCCCTATGGACGATTATCAAGAAGAGCTGCTTGAATACCAGGCGTTTGAACTGGACCCTCTGGAGCCCGCCGAAGACGCTACCGAGTTGTAAAAAAGCAGCTGCAGGCTAGCCGTCAGGCTGATTGCCTGTGACTGCGACGGAACTCGCCAGGTGTCTGGTTGTTCCAGCGTTTGAAGGCGCGCTGAAAGGCTTCGGCCGAGGCAAACCCCAGCAGGTAGGCGATTTCGCCAAAGGCCAGTTCCGTGTCGCGGATGTAGGTCATGGCCAGATCGCGGCGAGTGTCGTTGAGAATCGCGCGAAACTGCGTACCCTCTTCGGCGAGCTTGCGACGCAAGGTCCAGGTCGGCAGCTTCAGGCGTGCCGCCACTTCTTCCAGGTCGGGTTCGCGACCTCCATTGAGCAACGGCCCCAGCAACTGAGTGATGCGTTCACGCAGGCTGCGGGTGCGGGTCAATTGCTCCAGTTCCCGTTCACACAGCTTGAGCAGTAGACGCCAGGTACTCGGGCAGTGCTCGGGGTTGCGCAGTGCCAAGCTGGCCTGACTCAGCCTTAGTTGGTTGTGCTCGGCACCAAACTGGATCGGACAATCACCCAGCAGTGCGTAGCGCTCGCGGTAATCCGGCTCGGCGAACTCGATGTCGATGCGTTCGGCGTGCAGCGGCTGGCGGCTCACGCTGGATAACTGCTGCAACCAGCTGGCGATGATCGAATCCACCACAAAGCGGTTATAGGCGTTGTACGGGCTGATGGAATAGAACCGTAGCCATGCGCCCTGGGCATCTTCATGAAAACTCGACTGGCCGCGGTAATTGGAGCCGTACAAGGCCTCGAAGCGAATCAGGCAACGCGCCGCTTCGCGCACGGTTGGCGCCTGAGCGGCAGTCACGCCGGCCAGCCCGACCTGGCTGAGGCGGCTCAGTTGGCCCATACGCAGACCCAGCGCCGGGTCGCCAGTCAGTTGAATGGCCGCGTGGCCCAGGCGCATGTAGCGCGGGATCGACAGCCGCGCACCGGCTTCGGCTAACCGCGCCGAGTCGAGCCCGTATTGTTCCAGCAGCGGCTGCGGGTCCAGACCGTGGCTGGACACTGCGTCAGCCAGGCTATGGACGAAGCCGACCGACAGATCCCCGAGGCGCATCGGCTGTGGTTTCATCACTTACAACCAGATATTGAGCAAACGTGCGCCGCGGGCCTCGCGGTCGGCGAAGTGTTGGCCGTTGCTGCTGAGAAAGCTCTGGCCGGCGCTGCCCTGATCCCAGAATTGTCCACGCAGGAACGCGCTGACACCAGCGCTGGCCTGACTGGCCGGGTGCTGACTGGTCAACGTCAGGCGATGCCAGGCCTCGCCCTCGCTGAGCGCGCCGGGTTCGAGGCCGATTTTGCTCGGGGTCGATGGCCCTTTGTCACCGCGCCAGGGTTTGTCCCAGGCATTTCGGCCGATGACAAAGGCCGGCACGGCGATCAACTGAGCGCCCTGATCGTTGAGTTTGCGATAGTTGTCCGGGTACCAGCTGTCGTTGCCGATCAATACGCCAAGACGTCCGGCCGGGGTGTCGATGACATTGATCACTTGATCGGTGCTCGGCTGGATATAGCCCCGTTGATCGAAGGTCGGGTTCAGCTGGCGCTGCGGTTGGCCGATCGGCAAGCCATCGCGACCGAACACCAGGCTGCTGTTGTACAACGCACCACGGCCGATTTTCAGTGTGCCGTCGCTGACACTGGGCTCGGGCAACACGATGCTGCCGGCCACCAGGGTGATGCCGAACTCGTTGGCCAGCCCACCGAACAGCGCCTGGTACTGCCTGGCCATGCTTTTGGCTTTCATGCGCAGGTGCGCGTCATCCAGGCGGTTGTCGCCCTTGGCGCTGATCAACGCGCGCAAAAAGCTCAGGGGATTGCTCACCGCCAGCCAATTCATGGCTTCGTCCAGCGTGCTGGCTTGATACAGCTCGTCTTTCTCGCCGCTGACCATCAGCCAGGTACCGATGTGTTCCGGCAGCACAACGATGGTCTTTTCGTTCAGCAGGCCTTGTTCGCGAGCCCGCTGCAGATAGGCCGCGAGCTTGCGGTGCAGGTGTTCGGGGCTTTGATAATCGGTGGGGAACAATTCGGGCTGGATGCCCAGCAAGTTGCCGCGATCGGCAGGAACGCCCTGGTTAACGGCGAGGTTGATGCGCAGGTCCGAGAGGTAATGGCCAACCGGGCGATCGGCGGTCCACATTGCGTACGCGGCGATGAGGGCGACAAATGCCATGGTGACGGTCAGATAAAGAAGTTTGCGCATGGGGAAACAGTCAGCGGCCTTGTGCAGGATTCGCCGACTAGGGTAGGCCCCATGCCGAGGAATGCCAAGAGGTGCTGCGCGTTTGGATCAATAAGTTGTCAGTTACGGTCATTGAGCGATGACAGGCCTACTCTTAGTCTGTGGCACATAACCGATGGGTGCCAAAGAGCACCCGCACTATTTTCGTGATTGTTCGTTGTGGAGCTACCGATGACCGCCGCTCATTACCCGCACCTGCTGGCCCCGCTGGACCTGGGTTTTACCACGCTGCGCAACCGCACCCTGATGGGCTCGATGCACACCGGCCTTGAGGAGAAGCCTGGCGGGTTCGAGCGCATGGCGGCGTACTTCGCCGAACGTGCTCGCGGTGGTGTTGGCCTGATGGTCACCGGCGGTATTGGTCCGAACGATGAGGGAGGGGTGTACTCCGGCGCTGCCAAGCTGACCACTCTCGATGAGGCGCTCAAGCACCAGGTCGTCACCCGTGCCGTGCACGAGGCGGGTGGCAAGATTTGCATGCAGATTCTGCACGCCGGGCGTTATGCCTACAGCCCGAAACAGGTCGCGCCGAGTGCGATCCAGGCACCGATCAACCCGTTCAAGCCCAAAGAGCTGGACGAGGAAGGCATCGAGAAGCAGATCAGCGACTTCGTCACCTGTTCGACCCTGGCGCAAAAAGCCGAGTACGACGGTGTCGAGATCATGGGCTCGGAAGGTTATTTCATTAACCAGTTCCTCGCAGCCCATACCAACCACCGCACCGATCGCTGGGGCGGCAGCTATGAAAACCGTATGCGCCTGCCGGTGGAAATCGTTCGTCGCGTTCGCGAGGCGGTAGGCCCGAATTTCATCATCATCTTCCGACTATCGATGCTCGACCTGGTGGAAGGCGGCAGCACCTGGGAAGAAATCGTTCAGTTGGCCAAGGCCATCGAGCAAGCAGGTGCGACCATTATCAACACCGGGATCGGCTGGCACGAAGCGCGGATTCCGACCATCGCCACCAAGGTTCCACGTGCAGCCTTCAGCAAAGTCACGGCCAAGTTGCGTGGGGAGGTAGGCATTCCGCTGATTACCACCAACCGCATCAACACCCCGGAAGTCGCCGAGCAGATACTCGCCGAAGGCGATGCCGACATGGTGTCGATGGCTCGGCCGTTCCTCGCCGACCCGGAGTTCGTCAACAAGGCCGCCGCCGGTCGCAGTGATGAAATCAATACCTGCATCGGTTGCAACCAGGCCTGCCTGGACCACACCTTCGGCGGCAAATTGACCTCGTGCCTGGTCAACCCGCGGGCGTGCCATGAAACCGAGCTCAATTACTTGCCGGTGCAGCAGATCAAGAAAATTGCCGTGGTCGGTGCTGGCCCTGCGGGATTGTCCGCGGCCACCGTGGCCGCCGAGCGTGGTCATCAAGTGACGCTGTTCGATTCCGCCAGCGAAATTGGCGGCCAGTTCAACGTCGCCAAGCGTGTGCCGGGCAAGGAAGAGTTCTTCGAAACCCTGCGCTATTTCAAGCGCAAGTTGCAGACCACGAATGTCGAGGTCTGCCTGAACACGCGGGTCGATGTCGCGCAACTGGTGGAGGGCGGTTATGACGAGGTGATTCTGGCCACCGGTATTGCGCCGCGTGTGCCGGCGATTCCGGGCGTCGAGCATGCCAAGGTCTTGAGCTATCTGGACGTGATCCTCGAGCGCAAACCGGTCGGCAAGAACGTCGCGGTGATTGGCGCCGGCGGTATCGGTTTTGACGTCTCGGAATTCCTCGTGCATCAAGGCGTCGCCACCAGCCAGGACCGTGAAGCGTTCTGGAAAGAGTGGGGCATCGATACTCACCTTGAGGCCCGTGGCGGTGTCGCCGGGATCAAGGCCGAGCCTCACGCGCCAGCACGCCAGGTGTTCCTGTTGCAGCGCAAGAAATCCAAGGTCGGCGACGGTTTGGGCAAGACCACCGGCTGGATTCACCGCACCGGGCTGAAGAACAAGCACGTACAGATGCTCAACAGCGTCGAATACCTGAAGATCGATGACGAAGGCCTGCACATCCGCATCGGTGAAACCGGTGAGCCGCAAGTACTGCCGGTGGACAACATCGTGATCTGCGCCGGGCAGGACCCGTTGCGCGAATTGCACGACGGCCTGGTAGCTGCCGGGCAGAACGTGCATTTGATCGGTGGCGCGGATGTAGCGGCCGAGCTGGATGCCAAGCGTGCGATCAACCAGGGGTCGCGACTGGCGGCTGAGTTGTAATCAGCTACGCAGGTCAAGCGTGCCAATGGCTATCGCGGGCAAGCCTTGCTCCTACGGATTATGTGTCGACACATGACCCGTAGGAGCAAGGCTTGCCTGCGATGGCGTTCTGTCTGCTGCTAAGATGCCGGCTCTTTCCCAAAGAGCCGGCATCAATGCTTTCTCCTCCCAGCGACTGGCTGCCCCATGCCCCGCTTGAACGTCTTCATCTCGACTGGCTCACCAGCGCCGGGATCGAGGTGGCGATCCTGCGCCTGGACCGGATCGACCCGCTGATCTCCGGCAACAAGTGGTTCAAGCTCATTGAGCATCTAAGGGTGGCCCGCGAGGCCGGTGCCGAAGGTGTGATCAGCCTGGGCGGTGCCTGGTCCAATCATCTGCATGCGTTGGCGGCAGCCGGTAAACGCTTTGGTTTTCCTACCGTCGGCCTGCTGCGCGGGCATCCGCAAGACACCCCGACCGTGGAGGATTTACAGGCCTTTGGCATGCAACTGCACTGGTTGGGTTACGGTGGTTATCGTGCGCGCCACGAGCCGGGTTTCTGGCAGCCATGGCAAGCGCAATACCCGCACCTGCATCCGGTCCCCGAAGGCGGGGGCGGTCTGCTCGGTGCGCGTGGTTGCGGGCAGTTACTGACTCAGGTCGGCAATCAGTTGAACCAGTTGGGCTGGAATGACCATGACGGCTGGTGGCTGGCCTGCGGAACCGGCACCACGCTGGCCGGGTTGGTGCAGGCCGAGGCGGGGAGGCATCCGGTGTATGGCGTGCTGGCGGTGCCCGATGATCATGGCGTGGCGCAGCAGGTCGAGGCGATTCTCGGCGAATGCGGCTTGCCGGACGGGGGATATGAGCTGTTCGACGGCAGTTGCGGCGGTTTTGCCAAAGTCGCCCCGCCGTTGCTGGCGTTTATCGAACACTGTGAGCGGGCCAGCGGTATCCCGTTGGAGCCGCTGTACACCGGTAAAGCGCTATGGGCACTCAAGCAACAGGTTGATGCCGGATTTTTTGCCGCCGGCACACGCTTGATCTTCGTGCACACCGGCGGCTTGCAGGGGCGTCGGGGTTTTGCGTCACTCAGTCAGGGCTGACGCGCTTGGGCATCATCCGCAGCAGGGTGTTATCGCGAACCACGTAATGGTGATACAGCCCGGCCACGGCATGCAGGCCGATCAGCCAATAGCCGAGGGTGCCGGCCAGTTCGTGCCAGCCCTTGATCTGCTTGGCCAGCGGTTTGTCCTCGCTGATCAGCAACGGCAGGTCGATGCCGTAGAACATCACCTGATGACCGTTGGCGCTGGTGACCAGCCAACCGAGAATCGGTGTGGCGATCATGAATATATACAACGCCCAGTGCATCAGCCGGGCAAGCACGGTTTGCCACTGGGGCGATGCCGGGAAGATTTGCGGAGCGCGTCCCAGGCTGCGGGCGAACAGCCGTAACCAGACCAGTGTGAACACGGTCAGGCCGAGCATGTAGTGCGTTTCCGTGATCAGGGCTCGGCCGCCACTGCCCCTGGGAAACATCCCCCGCAGTTCGATACTGGCGTAAACCAGCGCCAACAGTACCAGCATCAACCAGTGCAGCATGATTGATACGGTGCTGTAGCGTGATTCGGAATTCTTCCAGGGCATACGGTTTTTCCTCGCTTATCAGGTCTGAAGCCCCCGTTCTTGTATGACGGAGTGGGTTAACTGTAATCCTGTTTGCGAGGATTTGCCTGAGTCAGATCAGGCTTCGTACCTTATCGAGCGCTCTGCGACAGCCTATTGGCTAGAAAAAAGCGCCAGTCCCGGTTCAGGGACTGACGCTTTTTTTGGCACTTGAGGCGGTAATCAGCTGCTTTGCGGCATCTCACCGTTGGCCAGGCGCTGATTGATGTCGGCGATCACTTCCGGCAGGTCGGTGATGGTGTCGATCATGTAGTGCGGACGCGAACTTTCGAACAGGGCATGAATACGCTTGCGTTCGCTGGCCAGTTTGTCGCTGCTCAGCGCGCGATAGCCGTCGTAGGTCAGGCCTAGCGCGTTACCCGAGCAAATCAGCGCGACAGTCCACATGCCGGCACGGCGACCTTCGAGAATACCCGGCACGGTGTCGTCGATCTTTACGCAGGCGGCGACGTCGTCAATACCCAGGGCGATCACGTTGGCTAGGGCCTGAGCCGGCCATGGGCGGCCATTCGGCACTTCGTCGGTGGCGACCACGTGGTCGGCGACATAGCCGTTGGAGGCGGCCAGTTCGACAACTTTGTCCATGACTTGCTTCGGATAACCGGAGCACGAGCCGATTTTGATCCCTTGCTGGCGCAGGTTGGCGATGGCCTCCAGGGCGCCCGGGATCAGTGCCGAGTGCTCGGCGATTTTTTCGATTTGCAGCGGCATGAAGCGTTTGTAGATGGCGGTTACGTCATCGTCGGTCGGCGTGCGACCGAAGGCCTGGCGATAGCGCTCGGCCACTTCGGGCTGATCGCAGAGCGTGCGAATGTGGTCCCACTTGCCCATGCCCATCGGCCCGCGGGCTTCTTCGATGGATACCTGGACGTCGAATTCGGCAAAGGCTTCGACGAAGATCCGGGTCGGCGCGAAAGAGCCGAAGTCGACCACGGTGCCCGCCCAGTCGAGGATGGCGGCTTGCAGCTGAGTCGGGTTGTTGTAGTTCATGTCTCAAATCCTGTAATTGGGGGAGTGGCAAGCAAAGCCATGACTCGCCCGTAGCTGCCGAGCCCGCGAGGCTGCGTTCGGCAGCGCAGCCTCGCGGGCTCGGCAGCTACGGGCGGTGAAAAGTCAGGTATCGAGGACTTCCATTTCGCGCAGCACCTCGCCGATCGCCGCCACTGCCGCACGCATCTCGGCCTGATTAACGTGGCCAATGCAGCCGACGCGGAAGGTTTCGACCTGGGTCAACTTGCCCGGGTAGAGGATGAAACCCTTGGCCTTCACGCGTTCGTAGAAGGCTCTGAATTGGTAATGCGGATCTTTCGGCGCATGGAAGGTGACGATGATCGGCGCCTGGATCGCGGCGGGCAGGAAGCTGCGCAAGCCGAGTTTGGCCATTTCATCGAGCAGCACCTGACAGTTGTTCGCATAACGCTGATGCCGCGCCGGTAGGCCGCCTTCTTCGTTGTATTGCAGCAACGCTTCGTGCAGCGCCGCGACCACGTGGGTCGGCGGGGTGAAGCGCCATTGGCCGGTCTTGGCCATGTAGGTGTATTGGTCGAACAGGTCCATCGCCAGCGAGTGGGAATTGTCGACAGCATTTGCCAGGGCGGCTTTGCTGGCAAAGACAAACCCCATCCCCGGTACGCCTTCCAGGCATTTACCCGAGGCGGCGATCAGCGCTTCGAACGGTACTTGCCGGGCGTCAATCGGCAGTGCGCCGAAAGAACTCATGGCATCAATGATCAGGCGTTTGTCGTGCCGGGCGATGACCTGGGCAATTTCCGGCAACGGGTTAAGAATCCCGGTGCTGGTTTCACAGTGGATCAGCGCCACGTGGGTGATGCTGCTGTCGGCTAGCAGCAGGCGGTCGACATCGACGGCGGTGGTCGGTTCGTCTTCAGCGGTTTCGAACGTACTGAAGGAACGACCGAGCACTTCGCAGATTTTCGCCAGGCGTTTGCCGTAAGCGCCGTTGATCAACACCAGCACCTTGCCGTCGCGGGGTACCAGAGTGCCGATGGCCGCTTCGACTGCGAAGGTGCCGCTGCCCTGCAACGGCACGCAGTGGTGGCTGTCGGCACCGTTGATGATCGCCAGCAGTTGTTCGCAGAGGCTGGCGGTCAATTGGTTGAAGCGGTCATCCCATGAACCCCAGTCCACCATCATCGCCTGACGGGTACGCTGCGAGGTGGTCAATGGGCCGGGAGTGAGCAGGATGGGTTCGGCAGTACTCATTCGGGTGTTCTCGCAATCGGTGGGATGAAGCTGCGGGAGATAAATTGCAATTTGCCGCTCCATCAATCAAATTGTTTGTTGTTATGCCAGTCATCAGTCAGGCCGATAGCTATGAACCTGTTCCAACTCCGCGCATTTGATGCCGTGGCCCGCGAAGGCAGCTTTACCCGGGCTGCTGCCCGTTTGTTCATCAGCCAGCCGGCGGTCACCGGGCATATCAAGGCGCTGGAGGAGCACTATCAGGTCACCCTGTTGCGGCGCACCGCGCGGCGGGTCGAATTGACGGAGGAGGGCACCCGGCTGGCGGCGATTACCCGGGCGATGTTCGGCCTGGCCGAAGAGGCGCAAGTGATGCTTGAGGCCAACCGGCAACTGTTGACCGGTCGTTTGGAAGTGGCGGCGGACGGTCCGCACCTGGTCATGCCGATGCTCGCCAGCCTGCGAGCGCGGTATCCGGGGATCACCGTGAATTTGCGGCTGGGCAATGCCCAGGAAACCCTCGCGGCGTTGTTGTCCGAGCACGCCGACGTGGCGGTGCTGACCGAGGTCGAGCCGCGCAAAGGTTTGCACCTGCAAGCCTTGAGCGAGTCGCGGATCTGCGCGCTGGTGCCGGAGGGGCACCCATGGTCGACGCTGCGCGAAGGTGTCGCGCTCAAGCAACTGGATCAGGTGATCATGGTGTTGCGTGAGCCAAGCTCGATCACCCGTCGTACGTTCGATGAAGCTTGCGCTCAGGCCAGGGTCAATCCTCGGGTGCTGCTGGAGCTGGACAGCCGTGAAGCTGTCACCGAGGCGGTGGCGGCCGAGCTGGGAGTGGGCGTTGTGTCTTCGGTGGAAGTCAGCCCCGACCCGCGCGTGCGGGCGGTGCCGATAATTGGCGAGGGACTGGTCAACCGGCACATGATCGGTTGCATGGAGCGGCGGCGGGATTTGCGCTTGATACAGGCGTTTTTCGGCTTGGCACGGGGTACCTCGTAGCAGCTGGCGTAGCCTGCGTTCGGCTGCGCAGCAGTCGTAAAATCGGACAGCGCGGTGCTTCAGGCCAACTGCGGTTACAGGATTTACGACTGCTGCGCAGCCGAACGCAGCCTTCGGCAGCTGCTACGCGGGGGTGAACATCTCAGGGGCGGCGATCTAGGGCGTAGCGTCCGGGCCGTTCACCAGCCAGTTGAACAGCAGACGCGCTTCTCGCGGTTGGCGCTGAGCGCTGGCGGGGTTGGCGCTTTCGATGAAGCCCAGGCGTTGTTCGCTGTTCCAGTATTGCTGGAAATAATCGGCCAGCGCCACGCATTGCCCCGGATACAGCAGGCAGAGTTGTTCGGGAGTACGGGCGAACTCGCTGGCCAGACGCTGTTTCTGTTCTACCGTCAGCGACAGGTTGCCCAGTGCCTGGCTTTTACCGGTCATCAGCACATCGTCACGGTTGAGGCTCCCCAGATCCTTGAGCCCGGGACGCGGCATGCGCACGATGTACCACGTGGTGTCGGTCAGTCGTTCGGTGGTGGCGGGGGGGCGCTCGAACAAGTAGATCTCGCCGCTCCAGCCTGTCGGCGGCGCCTTCGGTTCAGCCGCCACCACCGGCTGCGGTTCGCGTGCTTGTGCATCAGCGAAACCCGTGCAAAGCACTGGTCGATCAGGATCACCGTCGAGGAAACTCACGAGTACCTCGCTGCCGGCCAGTGGCAAGGTTGGACGTCCCGTCCCCGTATGGGCAATTGGCAACCAGATGCCTGAGGAACCTTGGCTGTCGGATTGCGCGTCAGGCCACAGGCAGATGTTGATAAGCCCGTGTTCGTCGAGGTGCGGCGGCTTTCCTGCCGGGCCGATGACCTCAGCGGTCTGGTAACCGCAGATACTCGGGCGGGAATGTTTGAGGGCCGGGCGGAACGCGGTTGACCAGGGAATTGCCTTGAATTGATTGCGATAACCCGTTGCCTCGGACAACACCTTGTCCACGCCAGGCGTTTCGCCTTGGTGCAGCACTTCGCTTAATAACCATTGATCGTTGAACGCCGGGACCGGATGCCCGGTGACTTGCAGCAGCCGCCCGCTGAGCAGTTCGGGCAGTGTACTGTGGCCCTGAACCAGACGATGCAGGCTGCGCAGACGTTCGAGTTCGCGACGACCGAGCTGGTTGCGACGGGTTTGCACCGGGTCGATTCGACCCGTTGGGTGCAGGCTGGCGAGGTAGGTCTGGTTGGCGCAGGCGTCAGGTGCGGTGGATGCGGGGGCAGCGTTGGCGTGCTGCGCAAAGGTGGTTTGCGGCCCTGTGGTCGGCCGGCTATGGCATTGGAAGAGCCGGCTGATCCGCGGGTGTCCGGCATCCCGTGCTGTGGGGTGAAAAGCACTCTCGACCGGTCGCTGCGCAAAGCTGTCGCTGTCATCGGCGAACACCAACACGTGCCGGTCGTGTTGATGTTCGAAGTGATAGTGGATGCCTTCCTCTTCACACAATCGTTGCAGCAGGTTCAGGTCGGTTTCGTCGTACTGGATGCAAAACGGGCGCGGCGGGTATTCACCGTTTGGTAACTCGAAACGGTAGCTGTCGGGTGGCAGTCGATGCTCGGCCAGCAACTGGCGCAAGATTTCTGGCACGCTCAGGTGCTGGAATACCCTTCGACGGTGCTTTTGCTCAAGTGTAAGCAGACGGGGTGCGAGGTTCAGGCTGTAGCCGATCTGCTGCGCGCCGCAGTACTGCAAACCGGCACTGTGGATGACGCCGTGGATGCCGGTGGTGGGGCTCAGGCTGAGGAATGCCGGTTGATGCAGCAGTAGGTCCAGATTCATTGCGGGCTGCGGGCCGCGCATTTCGATGTCGAATCGATAGACCTGGTTGAGGGCTTCGCGGCCGCTGAACTGTCGGACCTGAAAACTCAAGGCGAGCTCGGTGAGCGTGAGGATGAAGGGACTTTCCATGTCGTTGTGCATCAAACACTCTTCTGCCATGAAGTACGGGGCACAGAGGTTACGAAACACTGGCGCTCAATAGTCACCGTAAACCTGCTTTTCAGAAAAGCCCTACAACAGGTTGTGAAGATGTCGATCACTCACAACACTTTTTGGTCGATTGCCAACTTTTTGCCGTATAAACTTGCACAAAGCGTCGGCCAATAGATGTCTCGGCGCCACAGATCAAGAGAGTGAGTAATGGGCGCACAGTGGAAGGTTAAACACAAAGAAGCGGCAGCCAACGCCAAGGGCAAGATCTTCGGCAAACTGGTGAAGGAAATCACCATTGCTGCACGTAACGGCGCTGATGTCAGCACCAACGCGCACCTGCGCCTGGTGGTCGAACAGGCGAAAAAAGCCTCGATGCCGCGTGAAACCCTGGAGCGTGCAATCAAGAAAGGCTCGGGCCAGCTCGGCGAAACCGTGCAGTACCACCGCGTGACCTACGAAGGCTTCGCCCCGCATCAGGTGCCGCTGATCGTTGAATGCGTGACTGACAACATCAACCGTACCGTGGCAGAAATCCGCGTGGCGTTCCGTAAAGGCCAACTGGGTGCTTCCGGTTCCGTGGCCTGGGACTTTGACCACGTGGGCATGATCGAGGCGTCCCCGGACACCCCGGATGCCGATCCGGAAATGGCCGCTATCGAGGCCGGTGCACAGGATTTCGAGCCGGGCGAAGACGGCGCGACCCTGTTCATCACCGAAGCCACCGACCTGGACTCCGTTCAGAAAGCCTTGCCTGAGCAGGGTTTCACGGTGCTGTCGGCGAAGCTCGGCTACAAGCCGAAGAACCCGGTCAGCGGCCTGACCGACGCACAAATGGAAGAAGTCGAAGCTTTCCTCGAAGGCCTCGATAACCATGACGACGTGCAGGACATGTTTGTCGGGTTGGCGGGTTAAACCGCACTGTCGATTTTGACCTGACCTGTGGCGAGGGAGCTTGCTCCCGCTGGACGGCAAAGCCGTCCCAACAACGACGGCTGCTACGCCGCCGAGCGGGAGCAAGCTCCCTCGCCACGGGTTTTGTATGTGCCGTTAGTGATTTGAGTTACAGGCAGCCAACTCCTGCACGATCTCGCTGAATCCCGGGCGCGCCAGCACGTCTGGCTGACAGCAGCGGCTCTGCAAATCCATCAAGCGCTCACGGCGTTCAATGCTCAAGCCTGAGTCGATCCGCTCCAGCAACTCACCCAACAGAATCCCGAAGGCCCGCACTTCGATGCGTTGCAGCGCGCGCGTTTCAAGGGTGTCAGACGTGGCATGGAAGGACGCCGCGCCGAAGTCGCCCAACAGGCAATCGCCGTGCTCATTCCACAACGTATTGTGGCCGTACAGGTCGCCGTGAGTGATGCCCTGCTGGTGCAGGTGCGCAGCCGCCGAGGCAATGCCGCTGGCGATCCGCAGCGCCACCGCTGCACTGAAACGGGTGTCCTCTGCGTACACATCACGGCTGCAGGAGGCCAGGCTCGGTAACGCCGCCAGGTTACGATAGCTCGGCTCGATCAAGTGCATGACCAACCCGGCCTGAGCCTGCGGATGCCCGACGATCCGCCCCTCGACCTTGATCAGGTTGGGATGAATACCTGCGGTGATGCAGGCATTCATTTCATGCAGCGGTGAGCCGTCGCTGGTCATGTGCCCCTTGTAGAGTTTCACTGCGACCTTGCGCGCTGGCTGCGACGGTTGCTCCCACACGGCCTGGTGAATCACCCCGGAAGCGCCTTCGCCCAATTGTTGCTGCAGGTTCAGTTGCGACCAGGGAATGTTCGGCGTGGCTTCGAGCGCGGCGGCATCGGCCTCGGTTTCCAGCGGGTTGCCGGCGTACGCCAACCAAGCCAGCCCGGGCAATGTCAGCAACCACTGCGGCAGTTCGGTCATGCGGTTGGCGGCGATGCGGATCAGCTCCAGCTGATGGCACTGGCTCAAGCTTGCAGGCAGGCTTTGCAGATGGTTGCCGGCCAGCATCAATTTTTGCAGGTGCGACCGTTCGCCCAATTCGCTTGGCAATTCGCTGATGCAGTTGTCGGTCAGGATCAACCAGCGCAGCAGCGGTGGCAGCGCGGCGGCCGGGACTCGCTCAAGGCGATTGGTCTTGAAACCGATCATCGTCAGTTGCGCGCATTGACCGAGGCAGGTCGGCAACTCGCGGAACTGATTGTCCGAGCAGAACAGCACGCGCAGATGCGTCAGGCGATGCAGGTCATCCGGCAAGCTGCTCAAGGCATTACCGCTGAGGTTGAGCACCTCCAGGGTGTCTGCCAGGTCGAAGATTTCCCGGGGGAAGTCGGTCAGGCCGCACGACAGATCCAGACGTTTGAGCCCTGCAAGCGCGCCGGCCCGCAGTTGTGCAAGGGTATGCATGAACACATCCAACCAATGAGAAGAGAACGGCAAGTCGCCCACAAAAAACGCCGCCATGATAACGGCAAAATCCGCTGCACTGGACGCTTTATAGCGCTGGCCCGACGTCCACCAACTGCCCCAGGCGACTGCGGGTGCGCGCCAGGTCGATGGCGTCACCGCCCAAGTGCTCACGCAGCGGCCGTTCGCCGAGCAGGATCAGGCGCTTGTCCTGGTCGTAGAGCACGTCGATCAGGTTGATGAAGCGCTGTTGGGTCGCAATCGAGCAGTCCGCCAGATCGGGCAGTGCCTCGATGATCCAGGTGTCGAAGCGTCGGCACAGTTCCAGGTAATCCATCACGGCCGTGGGTTGTTCGCACAGGTCGTTGAAGGTGAAGGCAATGGTTCGACCCTCGCAATGCAGAGCCTGTAGCTGGCGAGTACCGACCGGCAGGATGATGGCCGAAGTGTCCGGTTGCGGCAGCTTCAAGGCCTGACGTTGCAAGGTCGTGGTTGGCCACAGGTATTCACCTTGGGTGAATACCTGCTGCGAATGAGGTTGTACCTGACTGCGATAATCATGAGGGCCGCCGACTTCCATGACCTGCATATGCGCATGGATCAAGTCGATGACCGGTTTGAAGCGTGCATGGTAGAGCGGATTTGGTAACAAGCCCTGAGGCGGGTAGTTGGACGTGACCAATAGCAGGACACCGCGCTGGAATAGCGCTTTGAACAAGCGTGCGATGAGCATCGCGTCGCCGATGTCATGTACATGAAACTCGTCGAAACACAGCACCCGACAGTCCTTGAGCAGTTCATCCATGGTGCTTGCCAGCGCATCGGTGTGTGCTCGATGGCGAAACATGCCCTGATGCAATTGCACAAAAAAGTCATGGAAGTGCAGGCGTTGTTTTTCGGCCACCGGCAAGGCCTGGAAAAAACCATCGAGCAGCCAGCTCTTGCCACGGCCGACCGCGCCATGCAGATAAAGGCTTCGAGGTGCCTGCACAGGCGCGCGACTGCCGGGCAGTGCGCTCGCCAGTTGCGCCATGCAGTCGATAACCCGTTGCTGGCTGTGGCTGAGGGTGTAGCCCTGAGCATGAGCCTTGTGGCGAAAGTAGTCGTGGATGATTTGAGCGCTTTCGCCATTGTTTTCAGGAGCGATGGGGGACTTGCCAAGAAACCTGCGCAGGGCCGGCCAATGTGGTTTGAGTCGTGAGCGGTTTGGCGGGATAGCCAAGTGTTGTCCCCCGTGGTCTTTATGCCTGCTTCCCTTGAGCGACGGCGATGCGATTTTAACCAGGCGGTAAGTTTTCCTTCCAGCTGTGTCGATGAAAGTCAGAGTGGTTCGACAAAAACAGGCGGCTGGTACCGCTTTTTGCCTTTGGAAATCACTGTGCAGTCGGCCTGATTCGATGTGAGCATTAGAACTTCAGCTCTTGCTTGAGCATCTGCGTCGCCGGATCCCGGGCCTCGCTGACCATCGCGTAGTTGTACCCGGGCCCAGACCAGTACTCGGCCTGCAACTCGCCGTCGCTGCGACTGCCGCGTGGCAGCAGGTAGTTTTTCGGGCCTGGCGGACGGACGTAGAAACTGATCTTGCGGCCGCTCTGGTCCTCGTACATCACCATCGCTGCGGGACCTTGCTCGGTGCTCAGCAACCGTCCGCTGACCGGTTTGAACCCCGAGTTGGCGAGGTTCGGCAGGCGATCGGCCCGGGAAAAATAACGGTCGAGCCAGCCCTGCATATCACCGTCATCGGTGACGGTGTAATCAGCCGGCAGGATGCCTTGCTGGGCGAACATCCGGTACGCCTGCATCGCATCGGTCATCGGCAGTGCTGCGCCAACCATGGTCATTTCCCGTGCTTGCCAGCCGCCCAGGCCACCGACGCTGACCACGATCAGCAACACGGCGGCGCTGGCCAAGTGGCGGCGGGACTGTCGTTTCAGACGCTGGCGAATCACGCTGGGGTTGAGGTTCGGGTTGGGCGGTTGCTGCAAGGCGCCACTCAAGGCAGCGCGCAGTTGCTGGGCGTCCTGTTGCCAAGCCTGAACCTGCTCGGCAACGTGCGGATTGGCCGCCAGGTACGTTTCCACCAGTCGCCGGTCCGCGTCGTCGAGTTGATGGTCGACGTAGGCGTGCAGGTCATTGACGCTTGGGGGCATGCTGATCATTTGAGTATCCGCAAAGAGGGGCTGGTGATTTCGCCATCGCTGAGTTGGCGCAAGGCCTGGCGAGCGCGGGACAGACGAGACATCACCGTGCCGGTAGGAACGTCGAGAATCTCGGCGACCTCCTTGTAACTCAAGCCTTCCACCGAGACCCAGAGCAACAGCGCGCGTTGCTCGGTGGCCAGTTTGTCGAAGGCTTGCAGCGTCGATTGCGCCAACACCGTGCGCTCGACCGAGGGCTGGGCATCGTCGCGACCGGTGAAGAACTCAAGCATTCGCGCGTAGCGCCTTGAGCGTCGATGGGCGTCGAGAAACTGTCGATACAGAATCGAAAACAGCCAGGCGCGCAAATCGCCGTCCGGGCGTTTGTCGCCCCATCCCGACAGCGCCCGCTCCAGGCACGACTGCACCAGATCGTCAGCGTTGCTGGGGTTGCGCGTCAGCGACACGGCAAAACGCCGCAGCCTGGGGATGAGTTCACGTAACGGTTCGTCGAGATCGTTCATGGAATGCTGGCTAGTCATTACGCTTTGGATCAGGAAGACGTCCGGCAGTGGAGGTTATTCCAGCAGTGGAAAAATAAACACCGGGTCAGGGAATAAACCTCTGCGGGCTTCGTCTGATTGATCCTTTCCACCGGTGGCCCACGGCCCTGGAGATGTTCACATGGTTGATCGTTCACCGCCGCCACGGCCAGACAAAATCCCCTTGAGCCGCATGAGCCTGGCTTTGCGCCTGGCCGGTATCGGCGCAGTAGTCGCTGCCCTGGCCGGGGCTTTTGCCTACGTCAATGGCACGTTTGACCCACAGCGTCTGACACCAAAAGCGCTGGTCGACGTGCTGGAGAAAAACAATGGTGTACACCCGGGCTTTCGGCGCAATCACGCCAAGGGCGTGTGCGTGGCCGGGTATTTTGAAAGCACCAGCGAGGCGCGCCCGTATTCAACCGCCCAGGTCTTCAGCGCGGCGCGAACGCCGGTTGTCGGGCGTTTTGCGTTGCCCAGCGGCAATCCTTATGCACCGGACAGCAGCGTACCGATCCGCAGCCTGGCGTTGCGCTTCAAGCAGGCCAATGGTCAACAATGGCGCACGGGAATGAACAGCATGCCGGTGTTCCCGGTGGGCACGCCTGAAGCCTTCTATCAGCTACAACAGGCCCAGACACCCGATCCGGCCACCGGCAAACCCAATCCTGCGAGCGTCCCGGCGTTTTTTGCCACACACCCGGAAACCGCGCCTTTCCTGCAATGGGTCAAGAGCGCCAAGCCGTCGGCCAGTTACGTGACCGAGACCTACAACGGCATCAACGCTTTCTATCTGGTCAACGCCGCGGGTCAGCGTCAGGCAGTGCGCTGGAGCGTGGTTCCCGTGGCGCGTGATGCGGTCGGCGCCAGTGCCCCTGAAGGTGCGGACTTTCTTGAAAAGGATTTGCTCCAGCGCTTGAAGAGCGGGCCGTTGCGTTGGCAGCTGAATATGACGCTGGCCACGGCTGCCGACCCGACCAACGACGCCAGCAAGGCCTGGCTGGGTGAGCGCAAGATCCTGAACGCCGGGACGCTGGTGCTGGAAAGCGCCCAGGCGCAAAACGATGGCGAATGCCGCGACATCAATTACGACCCGCTGGTCTTGCCGAGCGGTATCGAGGGTTCCGATGACCCGTTGCTGGCCGCACGTTCGGCAGCTTATGCCCGTTCTTACCTGCGTCGAACCGCTCAAGTCGACCAGTTACCCACCGCCAAACAGGAGTCGCCACAATGAGCGCGCACCCTCATCATTTCACTCCGCTGGCGCGGCTGCTGCATTGGCTGATGGCGGTGATGATCATCGCCATGCTGTTTATCGGTGCCGGCATGGTCGCGTCAGTCTCCGAACGCCATGAATGGCTGATCCACCTGCACAAACCATTGGGTATCGCCATTTTGTTGCTGGTGATCGTGCGTCTGTTTGTACGCTTCTCGACTCGCCAGCCGCCGTTGCCGGCAGACTTGCCGGGCTGGCAAGTACTGGCAGCCAAGGCATCGCATGGGCTGCTTTACGCGTTGATGCTGATTTTGCCGTTGCTGGGTTGGGCGATGATCTCGGCGGCAGGGGACCCGGTGATGCTCGGCAGTTCGTGGCAATTGCCCGCGATTGTGCCGGCGAATGCGTTGCTGTTTGCCTTTCTACGCAGGGCCCACGGTTATCTGGCGTACCTGCTGTTTCTGACCGTTCTGTCGCACCTGGCAGCGGCGTTGTTCCATGGCTGGGTGCGTCGTGACGGGGTGTTGCAAAGCATGTTGCACAGCAAGGATCACTGATTGGCTGGCACGGCGCATCGCTCAGGTGCGCCGCTTTTCAGCGTCAGCAGCCAATAGACCAGCGCCACAGCGTTGATCCCCGCGCCCAACAGCGCCGCCGCCGAGTGAAAAAATGGCTGCACGCCGTACCGGCAGGCAGCCATTGAGAGGCATCAACGCAGGGTGCCGACCATCTCCGCAATCGTCGACAACACATCCTTGCCCAACTGCATCGAACGCTTGCCCGACCAGCCGGTGCGGGCATTCGGTGCGTCGTTGTTGTCCTTGAATGGCATCTCCAGCGTCAACGACAGGCAATCGAACTTCTCACCGACGCTGTTGCAGGCCAGGGTCATATTGGCTTTGCCCGGGAGGTCGCGGGTGTAGCCATGAGTGGTCTGGAAGTCGCGGGTCAGGTGTTTCAAATGACTGCGAAAGTGCTCTTCGAGTTTTGCAATGCGCGGCGTGTAGCCTGGGTTGCCTTCGCAGCCAGCAGTGAACACGTAGGGGATTTCTTCATCACCGTGGATATCGAGGAACAGGTCGACACCGTACTTCTCCATCTGCTGTTGAACGAAGAGTACTTCCGGGCTGGCGTCCTGGCTCGCGCTCTGCCATGCGCGGTTGAGGTCCTTGCCCATGGCGTTGGTCCGCAGGTGACCATGGAAAGCGCCGTCCGGGTTCATGTTTGGTACCAGATACAAATCGGCACTGGCCAGCAGTTTGTTCAACTCAGGATCATTGTGCTGTTGCAGACGTTCGATGACACCTTCCATGAACCACTCGGCCATGTGTTCGCCAGGATGCTGCTGGGCAATGATCCAGATCTTGCGCTGGCCCTCGGCGCCGCTGCCTTTGCGCAACAATTGAATATCCCGACCTTCGACGCTTTTGCCGGTGGCCAGCAGTTCGGTGCCAGCCTTGCTCAACGCCTGGTCGATCAGCCAATCGTGGCGTCCGCGGCTGTAGGGTTCAAAGTAGGCGAACCAGGCGTGAGTCTCGGTGGCTTCGAGGCTGAAGCGCAGGCAGTCGCCTTCAAAGATCGTCGGCACACGGAACCAGTTGACGTGGTCATACGAGGCCACCGCCTGGTAACCGTCCCATGCCTTGTGATAGGAGGATTTACTGGCGTTGTTCAGTCGAAACCAATGTTCCTGGCCGACGTGCAGACCACTGGCCTTGAAGTGAAACCACTGGAAATGCTGACTGCGGGTATCGGGTTTGATGGCCAGCAAGGCCTGTAGCGGATTGCTGATGTCCAGCACCTCGATGTTGCCGCTGTCGAAGTTGGCGGTGATCTCAAAGGAGCGGTGGGCCACGGTCATAATCTATTCCTGAGTATGATTTTTATGGCTGTTACTTTACACGCAAGGGTGGGAAAGCCGAGGGCAATTTGCGCGGGGATAAAATGGGGGCGTCGTCCTTGACGCAGCCGCAGCTTAGTGTTTATGCGATTGATTCTCAAGTGCTATTTTTGGCGCCCTAAAGCCCGTGCTTGAGCGGTCTGTTGCAAAAAGATGCTCTTTTGATATCATCCGCGCCATCGAATTCAGCAGCACCCGACTTCATTAGCCTGAAGCCATAGCCAGAATAACTGGCAAAAAAAAAGACCCGGCAAAAAGCCGGGTCAAAAACCGTGATTAGCCTGATGAGGAGATATTCCAGGAGTCCGACCTAAGGTCTCTTGGTCTATCGACTGATCTCGCGACCAGCTGCATGCAATAATAATCATTATCATTTGCAAGTCAAATGTTTTCACCTGCCTTATAGGAAGAATTTTTCCTGTGGCTGCCCAAAACGTCTGTGGCGTGAGTCAGATCGCAGCGTTTTCTAATCGTGTTTTCCTGTTCATCCTTTCTGGTCACCGTCCAGGGACCTGTCCACCATGGCCTTGGCCATGTCGATCATGTGTACGACTGAAAATGCCAGATCGCGGCTTGCGCCATGCAGGTTGTCTGCCGACTCATAAGCAGTCGCGGCCGCACAGCGCAGCAAATCCGATGCATGGACCAGAGCTTCTTCGCTGCTGATGTTACGGTTTACATCGAAGAATCGCTCCGCGACTTCGAATTCTGAAACAGTTGGTTTCAAGTAATAGTCCAGGGCGCGTTGGGCTGCTGCACAGCCCTTGAGCGAGGTGAAGTTCGCGTCGATTTCTTGTTCGGCCGTGTCTTTGCGGGTGATGTCCATGGTGGGTAATGCTCCGTGGGTGGGGCGATTGGGTAATTCGAATCCTAGTACAAACTGTATTCATGACGAAAAATTAAATACTACAATGTGTGTGTTGAGGGTCCGACTACGCGAAGTATTGTTCCGCCCATGGATAAATGGATTGAGTTGGTCAAGGCCAAGATGAGTGAGCTCAAAATCACTCAGGAAAAGCTCGCAGAGCGTCTCGCAATGTCTCAGGGCGGCATCGGCCATTGGCTGAACAAGCGTCGCCAGCCCAGCCTCGAGGATATGAACCGGGTGCTTCGGGAGTTGGGGCTGGGGTTTCTCGAAGTCGCCCTGGTGATCAGGGAACCCGAGCTTGCGAGTGACGAGCCGCAAGAGGGCGATTACGAGGTGTCGCTGGCGCAAAAGTACAACCCGTACTTCCGTTACCCGGTCAGTGACTGGCAGGGTATCAGTGAGGTGCGCGAGGCTGCGCCGGCTGCTTATGCCAAGGGGCGTCACGAGTTATCGGATTATCACGCCCAAGGCCCGGCGTTCTGGCTGGTCGTGGTCGGCGATGCAATGACCGCACCGAGCGGTATCAGTATTGCGCAAGACATGTTGATTCTGGTCGACCCGGCGGTTGAAGCCGTGCCCGGTAAACTGGTGATCGCGCAGTGGCCAGACAGCGCCGAAGCGACGTTCCGCAAATTGATCGAAGAGGGCGGTCAACGGTATCTCGTGCCGCTGAATCCGACTTACCCGAAAGCCCTGTTTACCGACGAGTGCCGAATTATCGGAGTCGTGGTGCAGGCAACTGCCAAGTTCTAGTCAGGCAGGTCCTACGGCGTAGGACCTGTCATCAGGCCGCGATTATTCCAGCTCCACCAGCGCAGTGCCTTCGTTGACCATCTCGCCCTCCTGGCAATACAAGGCTTTGACCACGCCTGCATGGGGCGCACGAATGCTGTGCTCCATTTTCATGGCTTCCAGTACCACCAGTTGCGCACCGGTTTCGACCGTTTGCCCTGGCGTTACCAATACACGGACGATGCTGCCATTCATTGGCGCGGTCAGACCGCCCTGATGACTATGGCTGGCTTCGACCGCGGCGATAGGGTCGTAAAGCTTGATGCAGCGCAGCTCACCCTCCCATTGCAGGTACAGGGTTTCAGCCTGACGGATGGCGCGATGCTGACGGCGCAAGCCGTGATGCTCGACCAGCAATTGCTCACCGTTGAGCTCGGCGTTACGAGTGTCGGCCGGTGCCAGGGTGATGGCCCGGTCCTGGTCTTCGCAGCTTAAGTGCAGCGTGGTTTCTGCCGGCAACCCGGCACGGAAACCGCTGCCAACGGCCCATGGTGAACCCGGGTCATCGGCGCGTACGTGGTGTGCCTGGCTTTGCGCAAAGGCTTGGGCAGCGGCTTGCCAGAACGCATCGCTGAGTTCGTTTGGCGCTGGCAGCAATTGGTCCTGATAACGTGGGATGAATCCTGTATCCAGCTCAGCCGCAGCGAAGGCCGGGTGTCCGATGATTCGGCGCAGGAAGTTGATGTTGGTCTTCAGCCCGCCAATGGCGAACTCATCCAGCATGCTCAGCAGCCGCAAACGTGCCTGTTCGCGGTCCTCGCCCCAGGCGATGAGCTTGCCAAGCATCGGATCGTAGAAGGGCGAAATGCTGTCGCCTTCCTCGACACCGCTATCGACGCGCCGACCCGGGCCCGCGGCCGACTCGCGGTACAGCGCCAGGTGTCCGGTGGCCGGCAAGAAGTCATTGCTCGGGTCTTCGGCGTACAAACGCACTTCAATCGCATGGCCGAGCAATGGCACCTGCGCCTGAGTCATGGGCAGCGGCTCGCCTTGGGCGACGCGAATCTGCCACGCCACCAGGTCGAGACCGGTGATGGCTTCGGTGACCGGGTGTTCGACCTGCAGGCGCGTGTTCATCTCCATGAAGAAGAACTCACCGCGCGAATCCAGCAGAAATTCCACGGTGCCTGCGCCGACATAACCGATCGCTTGCGCCGCGCGGACTGCCGCTTCACCCATGGCTTTGCGCAGTTGCGCGCTCAGGCCGGGGGCCGGCGCCTCTTCGACGACTTTCTGGTGACGACGTTGAATCGAGCAATCACGTTCGTTGAGGTACAGGCAGTTACCGTGCTGATCAGCGAAGACCTGGATTTCCACATGCCGTGGTTTGAGCAGGTACTTTTCCACCAGCATCCGCGAATCGCCGAACGAAGATTGCGCTTCACGCTGCGCCGAGGCCAGTGCTTCAGCCAATTGGCTGATATCCTCGACCACTTTCATGCCTTTTCCACCGCCACCGGCAGTCGCCTTGAGCAGCACCGGATAGCCGATGCGCTCGGCGGCATCGCGGAAGGTTTCCAGGTCCTGAGCTTCGCCGTGATAACCCGGTACCAGCGGCACACCCGCAGTTTCCATCAAGGCTTTGGCGGCGGATTTGCTGCCCATGGCGTCAATGGCCGAAGCGGGTGGGCCGAGGAAAATCAAACCGGCGGCTTCAATGGCGCGCGCAAATCCGGCGTTCTCCGAGAGAAAACCATAACCCGGGTGAATCGCCTGAGCGCCGCTGGCCTTGGCGGCAGCGAGCAGTTTGTCGATTTGCAGGTAGCTGTCAGCGGCTTTGCTGCCACCCAGGTCGACGCGGATGTCTGCCTCGCGACTGTGCCGCGCATCGCGATCGGTAGCGCTGTGCACGGCCACGGTGGTCAGGCCCAGCGCCTTGGCGGTGCGCATCACTCGGCAGGCAATTTCACCACGGTTGGCCACCAGCAAGGTGGTGAGAACAGGCGCGCTCATCAACGCAGCTCCTTGGTGGTGGATTCGGACTGCCAGCTTGGCGGACGTTTTTGCAGGAACGCCCGCAAGCCTTCCTGACCTTCAGGGCTGACACGAATTCGGGCGATTGCGTTTTCACAGTAGCGGCGCAACGCCGGGTTCAAGGAACCGTTGCCGACTTCACGCAGCAGCTCCTTGCTTGAGCGCATGGCGTGTGGGCTATTGAGCAACAGATTGTTGATCCACTGTTCGACCTGCGACTCCAGTTCGCTGGCCGGATAGCTTTCGCTGAGCAGGCCGATTTCCTGAGCACGTTGGCCACTGAAGCGTTCAGCTGTCAGTGCATAACGGCGCGCGGCCCGTTCGCCGATGGCTTGCACAACGAAAGGGCTGATCACCGCCGGCGCCAGGCCGATGCGCACTTCCGACAGGCAGAATTGCGCGTCATCGGCACCAATCGCCATGTCGCAGCAACTGATCAAGCCCAAAGCGCCGCCATAGGCCGCGCCCTGGACAACCGCCAGCGTCGGGATTTTCAGCTTGGCCAGGTTGTACATCAACTCAGCCAGCTCGCGAGCGTCGTCAAGGTTGGTGTGGTAATCGAGTTCGGCCGATTGCTGCATCCAGGCCAGGTCAGCGCCAGCGCTGAAATGCTTGCCACGTCCGCGCACCAGCAGAAAACGCAGGCTCGGGTTGCTCTGGACCTTGTCCAGCGCGAGGATCAGTTCGCGGATCATTTCGGCGTTGAAGGCGTTGTTTTTCGCCTCGCGACTCAACCACAGCGTGGCGAAACCACGCTGGTCGGTCAGCAGTTCGAGGGTATTGAAGTCGCTCATGGTTTTCTCCAGATCACATCCGGAACACGCCGAAGCGGCTCGGTTCGATAGGTGCATTCAGCGATGCAGACAAGGCCAGGGCCAGCACGTCGCGGGTTTGCGCCGGGTCAATGACGCCGTCGTCCCACAACCGGGCGCTGGAATAGTAGGGGTGGCCCTGTTCTTCGTACTGATCGAGGATCGGTTGCTTGATCTCGGCTTCCTGGGCGTCGGAGAACGGATGACCGCTGCGTTCAGCCTGTTCGCGCTTGACCTGAACCAGCACGCCCGCGGCTTGCTCGGCGCCCATCACGCCGATTCGCGCGTTCGGCCACATCCACAGGAACCGCGGATCGTAGGCCCGTCCACACATGCCGTAGTTACCGGCGCCGAAGCTGCCGCCGATGATCACAGTGAATTTCGGCACCTTGGCGCAGGCCACGGCGGTGACCAGTTTTGCGCCGTGCTTGGCAATGCCGCCAGCTTCATACTTCTGGCCGACCATGAAGCCGGTGATGTTCTGCAGGAACAGCAATGGAATCCCGCGCTGGCAGGCCAGTTCGATGAAGTGCGCACCTTTCTGCGCAGCTTCGGCGAAGAGGATGCCGTTGTTGGCGAGAATCGCGATCGGGTAGCCGTGCAGGTGTGCGAAACCACAGACCAGCGTCGTACCGAACAGCGCCTTGAATTCGTCGAACACTGAGCCGTCCACCAGTCGCGCAATCACTTCACGCACGTCGAACGGTTGCTTGGCATCGGCCGACACCACGCCGTACAACTCGTCGCTGCTGTAGAGCGGTGCGATTGGCGTAAGTTGTTGCAGTTCACCGAGTTTGCGCCAGTTGAGGTTGGCAACGCTGCGCCGAGCCAGGGCCAACGCGTGTTCGTCGCTGTCGGCATAGTGGTCGGCTACACCGGAAATCTTGCAGTGCACATCGGCACCGCCCAGGTCTTCGGCGCTGACCACTTCACCGGTCGCGGCTTTCACCAGTGGCGGGCCGGCAAGGAAAATCGTCGCCTGCTGACGGACCATGATCGCTTCATCGGCCATGGCCGGCACATAGGCGCCACCGGCAGTGCAGGAGCCCATGACCACAGCGATCTGCGGGATGCCCATGGCGCTCATGTTGGCCTGGTTGAAGAAGATCCGCCCGAAGTGCTCACGGTCCGGGAACACTTCATCCTGACGTGGCAGGTTGGCGCCGCCGGAGTCGACCAGGTAGATGCACGGCAGGCGATTCTGTTGGGCGATGGTCTGGGCGCGCAGGTGTTTTTTTACCGTCAGCGGGTAGTACGAACCGCCTTTCACGGTCGCGTCGTTGGCGACGATCATGCATTCGACGCCTTCGACCCGGCCGATGCCGGCGATCACTCCGGCGGCGGGGACATCTTCGCCGTAGACCTCGTAAGCGGCCAGTTGGCTGATTTCCAGAAAGGGCGAACCGGGGTCGAGCAGGCGATTGATCCGCTCACGAGGCAGCAGTTTGCCGCGTGAGGTATGCCGTTCCTGGGCCTTGGCGCCGCCGCCTTGCCGGACCTGAGCGAGCAGGGTGTGCAAGGCGTCGACCTGGGCAAGCATCGCCGCGCTGTTGGCCGCGAACTCCGCCGAACGGGGGTTGAGCTGGGTGTGCAGGATTGCCATGGACAGCTCCGTTAGCGGGTTTCGTTGAAGAGTTCACGACCGATCAGCATGCGACGGATCTCACTGGTGCCCGCACCGATTTCATACAGCTTGGCGTCACGCAGCAGACGGCCGGCTGGGAATTCGTTGATGTAGCCGTTGCCACCCAGAATCTGGATCGCATCGAGGGCCATTTGCGTGGCGCGTTCAGCGCTGTAAAGGATTACGCCGGCAGCGTCCTTGCGGGTGGTTTCGCCACGCTCGCAGGCTTGAGCCACTGCGTACAGGTAGGCGCGGCTGGCGTTGAGCTGGGTGTACATGTCGGCGACCTTGCCCTGGATCAGCTGGAATTCGCCGATGCTTTGGCCGAACTGTTTGCGGTCGTGGATGTACGGAACGATGAGGTCCATGCAGGCCTGCATGATCCCGGTTGGCCCGCCGGAGAGCACCACGCGCTCATAATCGAGGCCGCTCATCAGCACTTTCACGCCACCGTTGAGCACGCCCAGGATGTTTTCTTCCGGGACTTCAACATCATCGAAGAACAGCTCGCAGGTGTTCGAGCCGCGCATGCCGAGCTTGTCGAATTTGTTGCTGCGGCTGAAACCTTTCCAGTCGCGTTCGACGATAAATGCTGTGATCCCGTGCGGGCCCTTTTCCAGGTCGGTCTTGGCGTAGATCACGTAAGTGTTGGCGTCCGGGCCGTTGGTGATCCAGGTCTTGCTGCCGTTGAGCACATAGTGGTCGCCACGTTTGTCGGCGCGCAGTTTCATCGAAACCACGTCGGAGCCGGCGTTCGGCTCGCTCATGGCGAGGGCGCCGATGTGCTCGCCGCTGATGAGCTTCGGCAGGTATTTGGCTTTCTGTTCGTGGGTGCCGTTGCGGTTGATCTGATTGACGCAGAGGTTGGAATGCGCGCCGTAGGACAGGGCGACCGAGGCCGAGCCACGGCTGATTTCTTCCATGGCCACCACGTGCGCCAGATAGCCTAGGCCGGCGCCGCCGTATTCTTCTGGAACGGTAATCCCCAGCAACCCCATGTCACCGAATTTACGCCACAAGTCAGCCGGGAACAGGTTATCGATATCGATCTGTGCTGCGCGCGGGGCGATCTCTTTGCTGACGAAGGCGCGGACCTGGTCACGCAGCATGTCGATGGTTTCGCCGAGGGCAAAGTTCAGGGTCGGATAGCTCATGGGGCACCTTCAAACTTGTTTTTATAAATGGAGAATCGGCCTGCATAGCGCGCCGAATCGACTGTCACCTTTACGTTAACGTAAGCCTGTGACGAATGGCTGTCAATCACCCTTTACGTTAACGTCAACTTGAGCGACTCTGTAGGCGCCGAGCTTGCTCGCGATGAACGATAGCGCGGACTTTCAGTAACGCCGGGGCAGCCCTGTTACAGGCAAGCCTCGCTCCTAAAATAAAGACAATAGGGGTCGTCATGGATCAACACAGTGCTCCCCCACAGCACAGCTACAGCCGTGGTTCACAGGACAAAGCCTTGCTGGCGATGACCATTGGCCAAGCGTTCGATAACACCGTCGCGAAGTATCCTCACGGTGATGCATTGGTGGTGCGTCATCAGCAACTTCGCTACAACTGGGCGCAATTGGCCGAAGCGGTCGATTTGCATGCCAGAGCGCTATTGGCGCTGGGTTTGCAGGCGGGGGACCGTCTCGGCATCTGGGCGCCAAACTGCGCGCAGTGGTGCATCAGCCAGTTTGCCAGCGCGAAGATCGGGGTGATTCTGGTCAACATCAATCCGGCTTATCGCAGTTCCGAACTCGAGTACGTGCTGAAGCAGTCCGGTTGCCAATGGCTGGTGTGTGCCGGCTCGTTCAAGACGTCCGATTACCACGCCATGCTGCAAGGCCTGGCACCGGAACTGGCCGAGCAATCCATTGGCCACCTGCACTCTGAGCGTTTGCCGGATTTACGCGGCGTGATCAGCCTCGACGCGCAGCCGCCATCAGGCTTTTTGCCGTGGTCGCAATTGGCGGATCTCGGTGCCGGGGTGCCGGTTGAACAGCTCAAGGCACGGCAAAACAGCCTGCATTTCGACCAGGCGGTGAACATTCAATACACCTCCGGCACCACCGGATTTCCCAAGGGCGCGACCCTCAGTCACTACAACATCCTCAACAACGGTTACATGGTTGGCGAAAGCCTCGGGCTGACCGCCGATGATCGCCTGGTGATCCCGGTGCCGCTGTATCACTGCTTCGGCATGGTCATGGGCAACTTGGGTTGCATCACCCATGGCAGCACCATGATTTACCCCAACGACGCCTTCGACCCGTTGCTGACGTTGACCACTGTTGCGCAAGAGAAAGCCACCGCGTTGTACGGTGTGCCGACCATGTTCATCGCCATGCTCGATCAACCGCGCCGTGCAGAGTTTGACCTGTCGACGTTGCGTACCGGGATCATGGCCGGGGCAACGTGCCCGATTGAAGTCATGCGTCGGGTTATCAGCGAGATGCACATGAGCGAAGTGCAGATTGCCTACGGCATGACGGAAACCAGTCCGGTGTCGTTACAGACCGGTCCGTCAGACGATTTGGAACTGCGCGTCACCACGGTCGGCCGCACCCAGCCGCAGTTGGAAAGCAAAATCATTGATGAGGCGGGCAATCTGGTGCCCCGTGGAACCATCGGTGAACTGTGCACTCGCGGTTACAGTGTGATGCTCGGTTATTGGAACAACCCGCAAGGCACGGCCGAGGCGATCGATCAGGCTGGCTGGATGCACACTGGCGATCTGGCGACCATGAACGAAGAGGGTTACGTCTGCATCGCCGGACGTAACAAGGACATGATCATTCGTGGTGGCGAGAATATTTACCCGCGGGAGCTGGAAGAGTTCTTCTTCACCCATCCAGCGGTGGCGGATGTGCAGATCGTCGGTATTCCATGCGAGAAGTACGGCGAGGAGATCGTTGCCTGGATCAAGTTTCACCCGGGCCACAGCGCCACTGAGCAAGAGCTGCAAACCTGGTGCAAGGAGCGCATCGCGCACTTCAAGACGCCGCGCTACTTCAAGTTCGTCGAGGAGTTTCCGATGACCGTGACCGGCAAGATCCAGAAGTTCCGGATGCGCGAGATCAGTATCGAAGAGCTGAAAGCCAATAAAGGCTAACGACAATCCTGTGGGAGCGAGCTTGCTCCCACAGGATACGCGGCCAAAACCTGAACGCCAGACAGCACAAAGGGGAGCCGAAGCTCCCCTTTAATTTGTCGTTGCCTGCTCTTTTTTTATTATTAAGGGGCGGTCTGTTGTTGTTTTTGGCAACCGTGACCCTTTACCGCTGTTTCGGGCGACCCCCATCCGGGGTCAAGAGCAAACGTATTTTTTTGAGCGCTGATCTGCTTTTTCGCCAAGCGATCCAACCAGTTCGGGAGCTACCTGAAGGTAGTTTTATTGTTCTCTGCCCGGTTGCGGGTTACTGCAAGCAGCACCCTGAAAAGCACACCTTCTCCAAAAAAATCTGTTAGCTGCGTCTCTGCCGTGTTGTTTTTGTTATGTCAGAGTCGTTACGTCTTATTTTTATTAGGTTTGCTGCTTTTTATTCTTGTTATGCCATAGAGATAGCAGAAGCCATGCCAACTTTTTAAAGTCCTTTAAAATCAAGCAATTAACATTTTGTAGGACAAATCGTTCATAAAAATTCGGTCAGGTTGTTTCCGTGTTACTCGTTTTGTTGCGGGTGCGGTAACACCCCCGACACATCACTGGGCGCTACGGGCCTTGGCCACGCGTGAACCGGTAGGACGGCCCAGGACGTTGCAGATCTGCTGGCCGGCCAGAATCAGTTTGTCCATGTCGACGCCGGTCTCGATACCCAGGCCGTTGAGCAGGTACAGCACGTCTTCGGTGGCAACGTTACCGCTGGCGCCTTTGGCATACGGGCAGCCGCCGAGGCCGGCGATAGAACTGTCGAATACCGCAATCCCTTCCAGCAGGCTGGCATAGATGTTGGCCATGGCCTGACCGTAGGTGTCGTGGAAATGCCCGGCCAGTTTGTCCCGTGGCACGTCGGCTGAAACCACCTCGAACATCTTGCGCGTTGCGCCGGCGGTGCCGGTACCGATGGTGTCGCCAAGAGAGACCTCGTAGCAGCCCATCGCATACAGCTCGCGTGCAACCAGGGCAACTTGCTCGGGCGCCACGTCACCCTCGTAAGGGCAGCCGAGCACACAGGACACGTAACCGCGCACACTGACCCCGTGTTGCCGGGCGGCCTCCATGATCGGCACGAAGCGCGCCAGGCTTTCGCTGATCGAGCAATTGATGTTGCGTTGCGAGAAGGATTCGGACGCGGCGGCGAATACCGCGACTTCCTTAACCCCGGCAGCCACCGCGTCTTCGAACCCGCGCAGGTTCGGCGCCAGTGCACCGTAGGTCACCCCGGGCTTGCGCTGGATCTGCGCGAAAACCTCGGCCGAGCCGGCCATTTGCGGTACCCATTTCGGCGAAACGAAACTACCGACTTCTATATAGCCAAGGCCAGCGGCGCTGAGTGCATCGACCAACTGCACCTTGTCTGCAACGCTGATGGGCTGGGCTTCGTTCTGCAGACCATCGCGTGGACCGACTTCGATCAGGCGTACATGGGTGGGGAGGGGCATAAGGAATTCACCTGTTGTTTTGAGAGCGTGGGAACGATCAGATAGCCTGCTGGCTCTTGATCGTCTGTTCCAGCGCCTGGACACAGCGTTCTTCGGCGGTGTCGAGTTCCAGTTTCATCTGCTCGATGTCCAGCAATTGCTGTTCAAGCTGTTCACGGCGTTCGGTGATTTTCGCCAGCATGCTGTGCAGCTGTTTCTGATTGCCGCTGGAGGGATCGTAAAGCTCGATCAGTTCGCGGCACTCGGCCAGGGAAAAACCGATGCGCTTGCCACGCAGGATCAGCTTCAGGCTGACCTTGTCACGTGGCGAGTAGATACGTTCCTGGCCGCGACGCTCGGGGCTCAGCAGGCCTTGCTCTTCGTAAAAGCGAATGGCGCGAGTGGTGATGTCGAGCTCGCGGGCGAGGTCGGAAATACTATAGGTCTGGCTGCTCATGGGCGCGCTCGAAAAAGAGGTCATGGCGCTAAGCTAATTCCAGCTTGACGTAAACGTCAAGCAGATCGAGCACCTGTAGGAGCGGGGGGACGCCTAGTTCTTGCCCGCGATGAACGATTACACGGGCGATCAGGTGCACCGCAGCGACCCCATCGCAGGCAAGAACTAGGCGTCCCCCCGCTCCTACATTTTGTCGAGCTTCTTCTCATGCGCCGTCACTTGCTGGCACAACTCGATCATCTGCTCACGCATCCAGCGGTTGGCCGGGTCCTGGTCGGTGCTTTCGTGCCAGTAGAGGTGGGTCTCCACCGGCGGCACATCATTGACCGGCAGATAGAAGGCATGCAGGTCATGACGCCGGGCAAAACGCTCGGGCACGGTCATTACCATGTCGGTTTGCTGCAACACCTGGGAGGCCATCAGGTAGTGCTGCGAGCGCAGGGCGATCTTGCGCTGGATGCCCATTTTGCCCAAGGCCAGGTCGACATAACCGAGACCACTGCGGCGGCTGGAAATGTGCACATGGGTCAGTGACAGGTAGTCGTCGAGGCTGAACTTTTCCTTGCTCGCCATCGGATGGCCCTTGCGCATGGCACACACGTAGCGATCTTCCATCAACTTGACGTGACGCACTTGCGGATCGGTGTTGAGCGGTGCATCGACGGCAAAGTCCAGGCGGCCAGCGGCGAGTTCCTTGGTGGTCTCGCGGCGTTTCGACAGAAAACTCTCGATGATCACCGTCGGCGCCAGGCGTCGCAGGCGCTGGAACAGCGGCGGCAGGATCACCGCCTCGGTGAGGTCGGTCATGCTGATGCGATAGGTCTTGACCGCCTGCAACGGGTTGAAAATCCGGCTTTCCTGCACCGATACCCGCAGCAGCGACAGCGCGTTGCGCACCGGACCGATGATGTTTTGCGCCATGGGCGTGGGCACCATGCCCTGGGCGGTACGCACGAACAATGGGTCGTTGAAGGTCTCGCGCAGGCGGGCCAGAGCGTTCGACACCGCAGGCTGGGTAATGCCGACAATTTGCCCGGCGCGGGTCAGGTTGGCTTCGGTGTAGATCGCGTCAAAGACGATGAAAAGATTGAGGTCAACCTTGCTTAGGTTCATGGCGTTTCGCTCTTGGCTTTTGTTATTGGAGCAGGGGGCTCGATCAGTCGATCATATATCGGTGATGAATGTTAATACACGCCGAGAATAGGCTAGGTAAATTATCAACGCTGATCTAGCATCGATTCATGACCTCAACAACGTCTTCAACACCTCGTCAAAAAAGGTAGCTGCCCATGGATTTCGCCTATTCCCCCAAGGTCCAGGAACTGCGTGAACGCGTGACTGCGTTCATGGATGCTTACGTTTATCCAGCCGAAGCGGTGTTCGAATGTCAGGTCGCTGAAGGCGATCGCTGGCAGCCGACGGCGATCATGGAAGAGCTGAAAAACAAGGCCAAGGCTGAAGGCTTGTGGAACCTGTTTTTGCCGGAATCCGAACTGGGCGCCGGCCTGACCAACCTGGAATACGCGCCATTGGCGGAAATCATGGGCCGCTCCTTGCTCGGGCCTGAGCCGTTCAACTGTTCGGCGCCGGATACCGGCAACATGGAAGTGTTGGTGCGCTACGCCAATGAAGAACAGAAGCAGCGCTGGCTGGAGCCGCTGCTGCGCGGCGAGATCCGCTCGGCGTTCGCCATGACTGAACCGGACGTGGCGTCCTCCGACGCCACCAACATGGCCGCTCGTGCAGTGCGCGATGGTGACGAATGGGTGATCAACGGCAAGAAGTGGTGGACCTCCGGCGCATGCGATCCACGCTGCAAAATCCTGATTTTCATGGGCCTGAGCAACCCCGACGCACCGCGTCACCAGCAGCATTCGATGATCCTGGTGCCGGTGGATACGCCTGGCGTGAAGATCGTTCGTCCGCTGCCGGTGTTCGGTTACGACGACGCACCTCACGGTCACGCCGAAGTGCTGTTCGAGAACGTCCGTGTGCCTCATGAGAACGTGTTGCTGGGTGAGGGCCGTGGCTTCGAAATCGCCCAGGGGCGCCTTGGCCCAGGCCGGATTCACCACTGCATGCGCTCGATCGGCATGGCGGAGCGCGCACTGGAGTTGATGTGTAAGCGCTCGATCAACCGCACCGCCTTCGGTAAACCGCTGGCACGCTTGGGCGGCAATATCGACAAGATCGCCGACTCGCGGATGGAGATCGACATGGCGCGGCTGCTGACCCTCAAAGCCGCCTACATGATGGACACCGTGGGCAACAAAGTGGCGAAAAGCGAAATCGCCCAGATCAAGGTGGTGGCGCCGAATGTGGCCTTGAAGGTGATCGACCGGGCGATTCAGATCCACGGTGGTGCGGGTGTCTCCAACGATTTTCCGCTGGCCTACATGTACGCCATGCAACGTACGCTGCGTCTGGCCGATGGCCCGGACGAAGTGCACCGCGCAGCGATCGGCAAGTTTGAAATCGGCAAATATGTGCCGAATGAAATGCTGCGCAGCGGGCACTAAGCCGCGGCGCTGTACATCACCCGCAAACGCAGTATTGCTGTGTTTGCGGGTGAGTGGATTGGCAATCACCCCTCACATCGACAGCGCTTTCACTTCGCGGCCAAACCGCTCCCGATACACCGACGGCGGCAGCCCGACCACGCTGCGAAACGCCACCCGAAAACTCTCCACCGAACGGTAACCACATTGCAGCGCGATGGACTCGGTGTTGTGCGCGCTGCTTTCCAGCAGTTCCCGGGCGCGTGCCAGCCGTTGTTGTTGCAGCCAGGATTTGGGCGAGGCACCGGTGGCTTCGCTGAACCGTCGTAAAAAAGTTCGCTCGCTCATCGCTGCCTGACTCGCCAGTTCGCGCACACCCAACGGTTCATGCAGGCGTTCGCGGGCCCATTGCATGACGCGCGACAGATCGCTGCGGGGAGTGCGGCTGACGGGGGCGGGAATGAACTGTGCCTGGCCGCCAGTGCGTTGCGGCGACATCACCAACCGGCGTGCCACCGAGTTGGCGACCTGGGTGCCAAAGTCCCGTGCCACCAGGTGCAGGCACGCGTCAATGCCGGCGGCGCTGCCGGCGGACGTGATCAACTGCCCCGCATCGACATACAGCACGTCGGGGTCGACCAGAATGTTCGGGAAGCGTTCGGACAGTTCCTCGGTATAACGCCAGTGAGTTGTTGCGCTCAGCCCGTCGAGCAACCCAGTGGCTGCGAGTACAAACACCCCGGAGCAGATCGACAGCAGCCGCGCGCCTCGGGCATGCGCTTGGCGCAGGGCCGAAAGTAGGGCTTCAGGCACTGGTTCAGTGCGGCTGCGCCAACCGGGAATGATGATGGTCCGCGCGATGTCCAGCAGCTCCATGCCGCCGTCCGCCAATACCTGAATGCCGCCCATGGCGCGCATCGGCCCCTGATCGACAGCGACGATCCGGTGTTCGTACCAAGGAAAGTCGAACTCTGGCCGTGCCAGCCCGAAGATCTCCACGGCAATCCCGAACTCGAAGGTGCAGAGACCGTCGTAGGCCAGAATCGCGACTAATCCGGGTTCAGTGTGCATTTGGCGGAAAATTCCCAGTGAGTGTCTTGTGCGCCACTCTAGCGGTATCGGCGAGTTGGATACAGTCCTCTCACGCCCACACACGCTTTGGAGAGCACCCATGACCAGCCTGGTTCGCGAAATTCCTGCCGCCCCATCCGCCGTTGCCCTGATGCATTTCAGCAACCGCCTGACCTTTGAAACCGACTGTTCCGACGTCTTTGGCAGCCAGCAGGCCGGTGATGTGGACTTCGTTCTGGTGGATGTGCGGGGTCCACTGGCGTTCGAGCGCGGACATGTGCCGGGTGCGATCAATATTCCTGGACGCTTGATCAGTGCTGAAGTACTGGCGGCTTACCCGAAAACCACGCTGTTCGTGGTGTATTGCGCCGGTCCGCACTGCAACGGCGCGAACAAGGCTGCGGTGAAGCTCGCGGCGCTGGAATACCCGGTCAAGGAAATGATCGGCGGAGTGACCGGCTGGCTGGATGAAGGCTTTGAACTTAGCCACCCGGTTGAACGCCCAACCAGTGCGGCAATCGGATGCGAGTGCTGATCACGACACGCCGTCGAGTCAGCTCTTGTGGCGAGGGAGCTTGCTCCCGCTCGGCTGCGAAGCAGTCGTAAACTTGCCAGTGCGTTCTCTCAGGATAAACGCATCAGCTTTATTGCGACCGCTTCGCGCTCGAGCGGGAGCAAGCTCCCTCGCCACAAGGGGGCATTGCTAGGTCCTGGACGCGGTTGCATGCCACTCATCCAGCGTCGCCTGCAACCAGTCGAACACTAGGCGGTAAGCGGTGCTGTCGTCCTGATCGCGGGGCAGGGGGGACTCATTGCCGAAGTGGGCATTGAGTAGCGCTACCGACTCGGCGTTCCATTCCGGATGAAACTGCAATCCCACGCGGGTCGAGCCGACGGCGTACATCTGCTGCTCACACTGGGCGCTGCTGGCCAGCAATCGGGCGTCGGGTGGCAGATCGATCGCGTCCTCATGCCATTCAAGCACGTTCAATGCGCGCCCATCGGCGAAGGTAACCGTGGTCCAGCCGGTTTCGGTCCGGGTCATTCGCCGCACATTCCCGCCCAGACTCAGGGCCAGCAATTGCGCACCCAGGCAAATGGCGAACACTGGCGCGCCCTGTGCGATTCTTGCGGCCAGCCACTTGCGCTCTTCTGCCAGCCACTGCGGACCTGCGTTGGCCTCATAAGGCCCGCCCAGAATGATCACTGGCGCAGCGCCTGCGGGTGGAAGCTGACCAAGGTCCGCGCGAAACACCTTCAGCGTCAGCCCTCGGGACTCGGCCCAGTCGTCGATAGCGCCCGGACCTTCGGCGGGGTGGTGCTGGATCAGGTTCAGCGAGGTCGATTGCTCGGGCATGGCGCGGCTCTCTGGTGGCGAAGGGTTGTACGGTCGGCTTTTCCGTCGGAACCTGTGGCATCTTGACTGAAAACGAGGCGTTTCTGAAGGCCGGTTACAGACGTCTGAAGGCAAACGCAAAGGTCACCAGGCAGAGTTCAACACAGGAGCCCGCCATGCAACGTATCGACCATCAATTGCCCTGGAGCCACCTCGGCACCGAGCGCAGCCTCAGTGTGTTTCGTTTTGGCGCGGGTCCGCGCAAGGTCTACATTCAGGCCAGCCTGCATGCCGATGAGCTGCCGGGCATGCGCACGGCCTGGGAGCTGAAGAAGCGTCTCACCGAACTTGAAGCCCAGGGCCAGCTCAACGGCGTTATCGAACTGGTGCCGGTGGCCAACCCGATTGGCCTGGACCAGCATCTGCAAAGCGCCCACATGGGCCGTTTCGAGCTGGGCAGCGGGAAGAATTTCAACCGGGCGTTCTACGAACTCAGCGGGCCGGTGGGGGAGTTGATCGGTTCGCAGTTGGGCAACGACGCCGAGGCCAACATCGCGTTGATCCGTCAGACCATGGGTCAGGTTCTCGACCGGTTACCGGCTCCGGCTTCACAGCTGGAAGCCCTGCATCGTTTGCTGTTGCGGCATGCCTGTGAGGCTGAGATCACCCTGGATCTGCATTGCGATTTCGAGGCGGTCATTCATCTTTATGCGCTGCCGCAACACTGGCCGCGGTGGCAGTCTCTGGCGGCGCGGTTGAAGGCCGGTGTGGCGTTGTTGTGCGAAGACTCCGGTGGCAGTTCGTTCGATGAGTCCTGTTCGTCGCCGTGGTTGCGGCTGGCCAAGGCGTTTCCAGAGGCGTCGATTCCACCGGCCAACCTGGCGACGACGCTGGAATTGGGGAGCATGGGTGACACGCGGGTTGATCAGGCTCAGGCCAATTGCGAGGCGATCCTCGGGTTTCTGGCAGAGCAGGGTTTTATTGCCGGGCAGTGGCCGCAAGCGCCGGATGAGTGCTGTGAGGGGATGCCGTTCGAGGGGACCGAGTATCTGTTTGCACCGCATCACGGGGTGGTGAGTTTTCTGCGTGAGGCGGGGGAGTGGGTCGAGAAGGGCGATGCGTTGTTTGAGGTGGTCGATCCGTTGAGTGATCGGGTGACGGTGGTGTGTGCCGGGACCAGCGGGGTGTTGTTTGCGCTGGATCGCGGGCGGTATACGCAGCCGGGGATCTGGCAGGCGAAGGTGGCGGGGCGGGAAGCGATTCGGGTTGGGAAACTGGTCAACGATTGAGTCTGGTCTGGCTGCCCCATCTCCTGTGGGAGCCGAGCTTGCTCGCGATGACGGCCTGACAGCCGGCCCATCTCCCGCAGATGTACACAGATCTACTGTGGGAGCTGAGCTTGCTCGCGATAGCGGCCTGACAGCCGGCCAATCTCCCGCAGATGTACATAGATCTACTGTGGGAGCTGGGCTTACCCGCGATGGCGGCCGGACAGCCGACCCATCTCTTGCAGATGTACATAGATCTACTGTGGGAGCTGAGCTTGCTCGCGATGACGGCCTGACAGCCGATCAACCTCTTGCAGGTGTACATATCCATTGCTGCGGTAACGGCCACTTGGGGTTTCGCCCTGACGGCGACTCCCTTTGGCAGACGCCCCAAAGGAAGCAAAGGTCTTCGCCCCAAGCGTACGGCACCTCGCCTAGGCTCGGCGTACCCTCACTCCGGTGTCCATCAGGGGGCATCGCCTACGGTCTGCTTCGCGACGACCTCCTCTCGATGTGTCCGGCTGCGCCGTACGGCGCTGCGCGCCCACCCCCCTGATGAACACCTGCGCTCGGCCTTCCGAAGGGGCGGGTGGATCAAGATCAACAGCGGCAGGCGAGCTAACGCTCGGCCTGTTGAGTGGTTGAGGCGGTTTTCGGGAGCGCTTCTTGTGGTGTTAGGCTCTGGGGCGAGCTCGCCGTATTTTTAAGGAAGGTCCATGTTCCGTTTTCTAGCTGTGTTGATGTTGATGGTGTCTTCCGTTGCCCATGCGGCGCTCAACGATGATTTGCCGTTGCCGTACCTTGAGCAGTCCAATCCTGATTCACGCAATCAGCCGTTGGTGATTTTTCTCCACGGTTCGGGCAGTAACGAAGAGGACCTGTTCGACATCAAGGACGAGTTGCCGGCGCAGTACACATATCTGTCGGTGCGGGCGCCGCAGGCGGTGGAGGCGGACAGTTATCAGTGGTTTCGCAAGAAGGGTGAAGGCGCCTATGACGGCGATACCGATGACCTGAATAGCAGCAGCGCGCTGATTGTCGATTTCGTGGCGCAGGCGGCGAAGAAGTATCACACGGAGGCCGACAAGGTGTTTTTGGTGGGGTTCAGCCAGGGCGCGATCATGTCGTATGAAGTTGCCTTGCGTCATCCCGAGACGGTACGCGGTATTGCGGCGTTGAGCGGCAAGGTTTTGCCAGTGTTGAGGTCGCAGCTCAAGGCCGACAAGGCGCTTGAGCCGTTGGCGATTTTCATCGGTCACGGGACGGCCGACCTGAAACTGCCCTACAGCGATGGCAGCGAGGCCAACAGCCTGTTGCAGGGCATTGCGCTCACGCCTGAGTTTCATGCCTATCCAGGCGTCGGCCACACCATCAGTGCGGCCGAAATGCAGGATTTGAACGCCTGGTTGCTGCGGATCAATCAGTAGCCGAAGGCTTATTTATCGCCAAGGATCTGTTTGACCAATGCCGCATGCCCGGCCTTGTCGTCGGCGCGGGAGATGATCTGGATCAGCATCATGCGGGTACCGGAGCCGGCCAACAGGCTGGTGTCGAGCGTCAGACCGCCGCCCTGGGTGGCGGTGCTGTCGATCTGGCGCAGGCCCAGGCCTTTGATGGTCAGGCTTTTCTCGCTTTGCTTGTTGAAGTCAGGCAAGGCTTCGCGTTGCTGAGTGGCGAAACCGGACACTGACTCGTCCAGAAAAGCAGTGTCGTTGTCTTTGACATTCAGACTATTGGGCAAGGTATTTTCAGCAATGATCAGTACGGTTTTGCTCGCCTGATTGGTGTACATGGTGCCCGTTGCACCAGCGGTGCCCTTGGCGGCATCACCACCAGGCAGTGGGTTGGCGATAAAGCCCTGAGGCAAGGTGAAAGCGAATTTCCCGCCCAGCGCCGAGATTTTTTGCGCAGGTGCGGTTTTCGCGGCCGGTTGCTTGGCGGCGTAAACGCTCACGGCAGCGAAGCTGGTGACCGCTGTCAGCAACAGGACAACGGCTTTTTTACTCAACGACATGCAAACTCTCCGGGGTAATCGCGCAGTGGCGGCGATCATCCCACGGCCAACCTTGATCACTCCAGCGCGATCTTGAATCAAGGTGCCAGAGGCGACGTGAGGTCATTTGACGCGCACGGCGTGGGTTCGGATCCTTACTCGGCACAATCGGCTGGGCGTTCGCTGGCTACCGTGGTTGCGGGTCGCTTGGCTCGATCGTCACTTCAGGCATTCGCCGGGCATTACCACGCGATGGTGCGGCCAGCCGCTTGGTGATCAGCAACATGCCAAGGGACACTGCCACGCCGAGGACGAATGCGCTCCACCCCCAACGAGGCAGTGCCAAAGCCAGCGTCAGGCAGAACGCCGCGAACGAATACATGCCGGTGGCCGTGGCCCGCAGTAACGCGGCGGTGAATGCGGGCCCCCGGGTTTGTTGAGAGAACACCGCCATGACACTGCCGAGCACCGGGAACACCGCGAGCAAGCCGCTCCAACGCTCGCCGACGGTGCTGGCGAGCAAGGTCACCGCCAGGGTCAACAGCGCCCCGGCCAGCATGCGCAGCAAGAGTTTGTCGGATTTCGGCGCAGGGCCTGAAACCAAGGGCTGAACATGCGGGAACAGATAAGGTGCCGCGAGCAACGCAGTGATCGCCGCGAGGGTCGAAAACACCAGTGACGCTGGAATCAGCGACAACACCACGGCCGCCGTGGCCCAGCTCAGCAGGGCGATCGACAACGCTGCAGGCCAGTTGAATTTTTGCGCCGCCTGGGCGTAAACCACGCAGAAGGCAATCATCGCAAACATCGCTGACAACGCCGCGGTGGCTGCTTGCGTCGCAAAGACCGGGCCTTGTTCGACGGCCAGAAAAAACAGAATCGGCCCCACCACCACCGGCAATCCGGACAGCCAACCGGCTACGCTCGGTCCCCAGCGTTTGCCGGCGAGGGATATCAGTAAGAGAAATCCGGGGATTAGCGACAGTTTCAAAAGCAGCACGGCCAAGTCCTTGGTCAATTGTCATTGTTGTCACAGCATACCCGGCTTCGTCATGCCATTTCCGGCTTGGGTACGCAGATTGCAATCGCAGGTCATGGTTGCGAGTGCATCGACTACCCTAAGAGATGAGCGAAGGCCGCCTGTCACGTCATCGGAACCGGTTTTCAATGTGCGGTCATTGCTTCAGGTGCGGCATTGGTGCCGCCTCTGGACCACCACACACATGGAGTCAGTTAGATGAAAGCAACGACCTGCGCCTGCCCCAACTGCAACTGTAAACTGGGTGAGCACTCTATCGTCCGCCACGGTAAACACTATTGCTGCGAGGGTTGCGCCAAGCATCACGAGCATGGCGAAGCCTGCACCTCGGCGGGTTGCCAATGCGCCAAGGGGGCTCACGGCTGAAAACATCCGCCTGAACGTGGAGCCGTTTGTGCTCCACGTTGAGCGGGTGTCAACTGGCGGCAGTCGTGGCGCCTCGTTACCATGGGGCCTTCTCCCTTACATCACGATTCTTGCCCATGGCCCTTGCCGCTCCGCCTGATCTCAGCGACACCGATGTGCCGGTGCAGCCATTGGCGCGCACCTATCCGCGCGGCCTGTACATCGAGCCGCACGAACATGTCTGGGGCCAGTTGTTGTATGCGATGAGCGGGGTGATGTGGGTCGAGACACCCGACGAAGCATTGGTCGTGCCGCCGCAACGGGCGGTCTGGTTGCCACCGGGGGTGGTGCACGGGATTCGGGTGGTCTCGGACCTGCAGATGCGCAATATCTACCTGCGCCCCGCGTTGGCTGCGACGTTGGACAGCAGCGTTCAGGTGATCGAGGTCGGCGGTTTGCTGCGCGAGTTGATTCTCGGGTTGGTCGAGCAGGGCGACAGTGGGCCGACGGACTATTATGAGGCGCTGGTGGGGCTGGCGTTGCTGGAGCTGAAACGGGCGAAACGTTCGCTGTTGAAGATTCCCATGCCGGACAACGCCGAGCGGCGGCTGGTCAATCTCTGTCAGGCGGTCATGGCTGCACCGTCTCTGGATATCCCCTTCGAACAGCATGCCGAAAATGCCGGCGCCAGCGTGCGCACCCTGGCGCGGTTGTTCAAGGATGGGTTGGGCATGGGTTTTGCCGAATGGCGGCGTCAGGTGCAATTGGCGATTGCAGTCGCCGAGCTGATCCAGGGCGTGCCGGTCAGCACAATCGCCCGTGAACTGGGCTATTCGCCGAGCAGCTTCAGCGACATGTTTCGCCGCGAGCTGGGTGTTGCACCCTCGCAGTTCGCCCGCGAAGGCGATTTCAGCTCCGCGCCGTAGCAGGGCATTTGGCCGAAATCCTGAAGTACTTGGCCGATCGCTTTGGCGACCATTCTCTAGACTCTGTGTATCCCCGATTACACGGAGCTCAGCATGAACTACCTCATTTCAGTGGCTATTGGTCTTGGCGTCGGCCTGCTCTACGGCGCGCTGGATTTTCGTTCGCCCGCGCCACCGGCCATTGCATTGGTGGGGTTGCTGGGCATGTTGGCCGGTGAGCAGCTGTGGCCGATGGGGCGGCAACTGGTCGCTGGCTGGATCTCCTGAAATCCCTTCATTTGTCAGATGGACATTCCCATGAAAGCACTGCAATTCGATAAAATCGGTGATCTGGCGGCCCTGCGTTACGTTGAGGTACCCACCCCGGTTCCGGGCGCCAACGAGGTGTTGGTGCAGATCAAGGCTGCGGGCCTGAATCCCAGCGACGTGAAGAACGTGCTTGGACGTTTTCCCTACACCACGCTGCCACGGATTCCCGGTCGCGACTTCGCCGGCGTGGTGATTGAAGGCCCGCAGGCGCTGATCGGTCAGGAAGTCTGGGGCACGGGCCGCGAGTTGGGTTTTTTCGCCGATGGCTCGCATGCGCAATACGTGAAGCTGCCGGCCAAGGGCGTCGCCCTCAAGCCAACGCATTTGAGCTTTGCCCAGGCTGCCAGCCTTGGCGTGCCCTACACCACGGCGTGGGATGCGCTGGAACGTAGTCTGGTGAGCGCGCAAACCCGTTTACTGGTGATCGGTGGTGGCGCAGTGGGTAGCGCGGCGCTGGCGCTGGGAAAAATTCGCGGTGCCGAGGTGTTGGCGGCAGCGCGACGTCCCGAGCAGGTCAAGGCCTTGCAGGCCCAGGGCTTTAACACGATTCAACTGGAAACACCGGAAGCGCTGGGCGCTCAGGTCAATGCGATTTTCACCGGTGGTGCCGACGTGATTTTCGATACCACCGGTTTTTGGCTGCCGGCGTCGGTAGCGGCGTTGGCCACCTTCGGCCGCATCGCAATCATCGCCGCACCCGTCGACGGGCAGGTGCAACTGCCCGCGTTGGCGCTGTATCGCCGGGGTGGTTCGGTGGTCGGGATCAACTCGTTGCTGTACGGCGTCGAAGCCTGCGCGGCGATGCTTGAGCAGTTTGGCCGGTTTTTCGATGACGGGTTGTTGCCGTTGCCGGATGGGCTGCTGGAGTCGCCACTTGCCGAGGGGCTTGAGCGTTATGCCGAGGTGAATCAGGGCGGTGGCGACAAGGTGATTTTGTTGCCGTGATGGCTGTCGGGTTCGAGGTGTTCCATCGACGGGTGATGACGGTGGCGAGGGAGCTTGCTCCCGCTGGACGGCGCAGCCGGCCCAGTAACGATAGTCGCGTTCCAAATGTCGGAACGCGTCGTCTGCATTACGACTGCTTCGCAGTCGAGCGGGAGCAAGCTCCCTCGCCACAGGTTATGCCTCAGGCACACCGTTCTCCCACGCCGACCAGTTCTTCAGAATCTCCTGCACCAGCGGGTTGCCGGTGCGGAAGAGGTTTTCCAGGGCCGGCATAAAACCACCCTGATCGGCGTACTTGAGCAGGTTGTCGACTTCGCTGTAACCCGGATACGGACGGTCGAAGTCGGAACCGGCGCGCACCACTGCCAGGCGCTGGATATCCACCAGGCCTTCACGGCTGGCGCGCAGCAGTGCTTCATACGTCGAGTTGTCTTCCTGCTGAGTCGTGCAGTAAACGCCTTGGTTGTCCGTCAGCAAGCGGGTCCAGACTTCGGCACGTTCGCTCAAGCGTGTTCCGGAAAACCAGGTATTGCCGGCCAGGGTGTCGCATTGAGTGACCACCGGCGGTTGATTGGCCGGCGCGTAGGGATATTTCATCCGCCATGCAGCGGACTCTTTGCTTTCGCTCAGTGCAACGTTTGCGCTCAGGGCGAAGGCTTTGGCTTGCAGCTTCGGGTTGAGTTCGAAGACTTCGGTCTTGTAGTCCAGCGGCGGTTTTTCGTTAGGACCTTTGGTGTTGATGCCGATGTAACCGGTCGGCCACTCTTTGGGAGCGTCCCGCGAATCCAGTTCCCATTGCGTGCCGAACTCCACCAGATAATGCGCCCACGCTGCAGTGCCGATAGTGCCGTGGTGCGGGTTGATGCCGGCAATTCCGGCGATCAGGAAATAGCTTTTGCGCAGGTCGAATTTCGGCGACAGGGCCAATGCCAGCGTGGATGCCGCGGCGTTGGTCTGGCCCATGCCGGTGACCATCAGGCACACCTGCTGTGTATTGCAGCGAATGTTCGGGTACTCGGCGGAAAGCCCCGGTACGCGGATCTCCTGCTTGAGCTCCAGGCGATCAATCCAGGTTTGCGCTTCCGGGGCGAACATGCTGATCAGCATGACTTTCGGCGTGATCGGGGCCTCGGCTGCCCAGACACTGGAAGAGAGCAGGGCGCTGAAGGCCAGGCCGGCGGACAGAGAAAGGCGTGTGACGGTGTGCATGGAACCTCCTTGGTAGATGTTGATAGCGAAGCAGCTTGTCACTCAAAACTGATACCCGACACCTGCGTAGTAACCCCAACCATCGGAACGAGCGCGGAAGTTGCCTTCACCGAAATTCAACTCGCTGCCATCCTCCCAGTTACCGCCGTTATGGAAATAACGCCCGACCAGGGTGAAGCGCAGGTGCGTGAATGAATAGAGCAATACGTTGGTGGCCACGGTGGCGTTGGCCGTGCGTGCCGGATTGTCTTTATGCAGGTCCGAACCAAAGTCGAAGTTGGTGAAGCCAATGTAAGTCAGTGACGCGCCATTGCTGAAGCGGTCGATGGGCACGATGTACTTCAACTGGGCACGATACCCGTCCCACGAGTACTCGTTGCTGGCGCCGTAGTTTTCCCACTGATAGCGCCCATAGAAGTTGGCCGACAGGTTGACCCGCGAATGGGTGTCGATGTCGGTGCCCAGGCCGCTGTAAAGCGTGTTGGCGCGATTGGCGGTGCTGCTGCCGTGGTCGTAGATCCAGTCGAACGCGACATACCATTCCTTGAACGGCCCGACCGCCAGGCTGCGACCGGCCAGGTAGTCGATGGAAATACGTGGCTCGTGCTCCATGAACAACGGCGAACCGTGGTCCCAGGCACCTTTGTCGTGGCTGTTGCCGATGCCGAGGATCTTCGGGGCGTCAATATAGCCATACAGTTCGAATGGCCCCTTGCGCCCGAAGTACTCGTATTCCAGGTAAACGTCGTCGGCCGGTTGCGGGCCGAAGCTAATGTCCTTGCTGCCGATCAGCGTCAGATCCTGATTGAACCAGTCCGACAGGTACGCGCCTTTCTTTGGTGGGCTGGCTTCAGCGCTGAGCGTCTCGCCTTGGGCGGATTCATCAACGGTTTTTTCTTGAGCCAGGGCAGCGCAGCTGAGTAGTCCCGTAACGGCGCTTAGTAGCAAGGAAACAGCAACAGTGGGGCAGGACGCGGTGCGTCTGGAAGTGGCGTGCATTGAAAATCCCTGTTCGTGCAGTGGTTGGCCGAACGTGAGCGCTCATGTAGTGATCGGGCGTTCACGTGACTGACGCAAACGTTTGCATGTTGCGGACCAACTTGGAACAGGCGATTGAAATAAAGGGAGATTTTGTGAATTAGCTGACGTTTTGGTTAGCAATTTGCTCCCTTGGCGAGCGTGTCTGCTCGAAAGCGGGGCAGGCTCTGCCAGCGCTTGCGCCGTGCTCTGTTAGAATTGTTGAACTTGAATTCCAGAGGTGCCCCCATGAGCGAGCCGATTCGCCTGACCCAATACAGCCACGGCGCAGGTTGTGGCTGCAAGATTTCACCTCAGGTGCTGGAGGTGATTCTGGCCGGCAGCGGCGCGCAGAATCTCGACCCTAAGCTCTGGGTGGGTAATGCATCGCGCGACGATGCGGCGGTGTATGCCATCGACGACGAGCGTGGCGTGGTGTCGACCACCGACTTCTTTATGCCGATTGTCGATGATCCGTTCGATTTCGGCCGCATTGCCGCCACCAATGCCATCAGCGATATCTACGCGATGGGCGGCGATCCGTTGATGGCGATTGCGATCCTTGGCTGGCCGGTCAACGTGCTGGCGCCGGAGATTGCCCGGGAAGTGATTCGCGGCGGCCGTTCGATCTGCGATGAGGCGGGTATCCCATTGGCCGGCGGGCACTCGATCGATGCGCCGGAGCCGATCTTCGGCCTGGCGGTCACCGGGCTGGTGCAAAAGCGCCACATGAAGCGCAACGACACGGCCACCGCCGGTTGCTTGCTGTACCTCACCAAACCGCTGGGCATCGGCATCCTCACCACCGCCGAGAAGAAGGGCAAGCTGCGCGCCAGCGACGTCGGCCTGGCCCGTGACTGGATGTGCACACTGAACAAACCCGGTAGCCGTTTCGGCAAACTCGACGGCGTGACCGCCATGACCGACGTCACCGGTTTCGGGTTGCTGGGGCATCTGGTGGAGATGGCCGATGGCAGCGGCGTGACCGCGCGTATTGATTACGACCGCGTGCCACGTTTGCCGGGTGTCGAGTACTACCTCGATCAAGGCTGCGTGCCGGGCGGTACCCTGCGTAATTTCGACAGCTACGCCAACAAGGTCGGACGCATACAGGAGTTGCACAAGCGCGTACTGTGCGATCCGCAGACCAGCGGTGGTTTGCTGGTTGCCGTGACGCCCGAGGGCAACGAGCAGTTTCTTGCCGTTGCTGCCGAATTGGGCCTGAACCTGGCGCCGATCGGTGAACTGGTTGAGCGACAGAGCAACGCGGTAGAGGTGATTTGATGCTTATCGATTTCACTGATTACCGCGACATCTTCCTCAACGACCGGCCGATGATGGATGTCCGCGCGCCAGTCGAGTTCACCAAGGGGGCGTTCCCTGGGGTGATCAACCTGCCGCTGATGACGGACAATGAGCGCCAGCGGGTCGGCACTTGCTACAAACAGCACGGTCAGCAGGCCGCCATTGTGCTCGGGCATCAGTTGGTCTCGGGTGAGATCAAGGCGGCGCGCATCCAGGCCTGGGCTGATTTTGCCCGGGCCAATCCCGACGGTTACCTGTATTGCTTTCGCGGCGGTTTACGTTCGCAGATCGTCCAGCAATGGCTCAAGGACGAGGCGGGCATCGACTACCCTCGGGTTGGTGGCGGCTACAAGGCGATGCGGACTTTCCTGCTGGAAACGGTCGATCAGGCCGTCGAACAGTGCGATTTCGTGTTGCTCGGCGGCATGACCGGCACCGGCAAAACCGATGTCCTCACCCAATTGAGCAATGGTCTGGACCTTGAAGGTTACGCCAATCATCGCGGTTCCAGCTTCGGCAAGCGCGCGACCGGTCAACCCGGCAACATCGACTTCGAGAACCGCCTGGCGGTGGACGTGCTGAAAAAGCGTGCCCGTGGCATTGAACAGTTCGTGCTCGAAGATGAAAGCCGTATGGTCGGCAGTTGTGCCTTACCGCTGCCGCTGTATCAGGGCATGCAACGTTTTCCGATGGTCTGGCTCGAAGACAGCCTGCAAGACCGGGTCGAGCGGATCCTGCGCGATTACGTGGTGAATCTCTGCGCCGAATTCGTCGCTGTGTTTGGCGACGAGGGGTTTGCACAGTTCTCCGAACGTATGCTGGCAAGCCTCAACAACATCAGCAAACGCCTGGGTGGCGAGCGTCATCAGCGCATGTTCGATTTGATGGAGGCCGCGTTGGCCGAGCAGGCACGCAGCGGTGCAGTGGACTTGCACCGTGGCTGGATCGAAGGTTTGCTGAACGAGTATTACGACCCGATGTACGCCTTCCAGCGCGAGAAGAAAGGCGACCGAATCGAGTTTGTGGGGGAGGAGGCTGCGGTGCTTGAGTATTTGCGTGAGCGCGGTAATCGTTAAGATCGAGACGCAAGCGCTGGTTAACACCAGCGCCTGCAATCCCCGTTTAAAGCACCATCGCGCCGATCAGGCCGCAGATCACGCCAACCAGCATGGTCAGCACAGCTACGGTCACCAGCACCCGGGTATCGAAATCCTTGCGCAGCATCAACAGCGACGGCAGGCTGATGCTCGGCAAGGTCATGAGTAGCGCCACGGCCGGTGCGGTGCCCAAACCCAGGGTCATCATGGTTTGCACAATGGGGATTTCCGCGGCGGTGGGAATCATGAACAGCGTGCCGACGATGGCCAGCGGTATCAGCCATAGCAAGCTATTGGCCATTGCGCCGTCCACATGCGGGAACAGCCAGACCCGGGCAGCGCCCAGAACCAGGACTGCCAGCACGTAGATCGGAATAGTGGTCCAGAACAATTGCCACAAGGTCCGCGCCCAGCGGCTCAGAAAGGGTTGTGCGTCGGTTGTGCGGGTCGCTTCGGCCACTGCTTCCAGCGCCGCCTCCGGCATGTAATCGGGTCGCGAGATGCGTTGGGCGACCAACGAAACACCCAGCACCAGCACAATTCCCGCCACCAGCCGCAGTGCGGTAAAGCCCCAGCCGAGTACGAAGCCCATGAACACCAGCGTTGCCGGGTTGAGTACCGGGTTGGCAATCCAGAATGCCAATGCCGCCCCCACCGAGACGTTCTGACGGCGCATGCCGGACACCACGGGCGCGGCGCAGCAGGTGCACATCATGCCTGGCAAGGCGAACAAGCCACCGCGCAAGGTCGAAGCAAAACCGGCACGGCCGAACAAGCGCAGCAGCCAGTCTCGCGGAATCAATACCTGCAACAGCGAACCCAGGATCACCGCCAGTACGGCCGCTTTCCAGATCGCCAGGAAGTACACCTTGGCGTACACCAGTGCAGCGGCGAGCGGTGAGGTTTGTTCATCGTTGAGGATGGAGGCGCCGATGCTGTGGCTGTCGGCAGCCACGAATGCCTTGAGGTAGTAGGGCGACCACTTGACGTAGTAGAGGCCGATACAGGCAACCAGCAGGAACAGGGCGGGTTTCCACCAGAGCGCCAGGCCCCGGTTGGGGACCGCTAAGGAGTTGGACATACAGAGGCTCCGGACAATTAGGACAGTGGGGCATCATACTCCAGTGCAGTTTAGTCCAGAGGCCTGGAAACGGTGGGCACACGCCGACCCGTTATGTGGGACACGTCTGCGGGCCGTTGTTCAGCTCTTGCTTGTAACGATGACTGAGCAAGGTGGCCTTGCCGTTGTGCCAGGTCAGAGTCAGCACATACAGCGAGTCGAAATCGTTGGATGGCCAGTCGTCGAGAAGGGCGCGTTTTTCACCGGTGGCCTCTTCCGCCACCTTGTTGATCAACTCCGGCAGATAGCCGTGGGACCAGGCCGTGTAGATGATCGAGTTGCGGTACTTGGCGTGAAGTAGCTCGTCGGCCAGTTCGCTGATGTCGTTGGCCGAAAATTCGATGTTCACCGGCAGCCCGAGTTTGATTGCGGTGGGGCTGATGGTCAGCAGGGGGCGGAGGTAGCTGTAGGAGTTGTTGAACTCGCCTTCCTCGACGTTGCGTGTCGGATTGGCGGCAAACACGTAATTGGCTTTGCCGAACTTTTCTGGCAGTAGCTCTGCCAGTTTGATCGCGCGGTTCAGGCCCTGGCAGTTCAGCTGGCCGAGACCTCCGGCGGGCTTTTCTGCATGGCGCAAGAACACCAGGGTCTGGGTGCCGTCAGCCGGTTGGGCGCGGGTCTCACTGGCTTCCAGCGCCAGGAACAGGACGCAGGTCATGAGCAAGGCCGCACAAAACACCAGGGGGCGCGGCTTCAGGGTTTTAACGAAGTTCAGGTGCTTTTTCATTGAGTTATTATTCTTCAGCGCATTCGTTTAAGGCTGACAAAACATCACACCGGGAGCTCGCGGCTTCAAAGTGCTTTTCATGTCGTGGGGTCGATTCGTCTAACGCAAGGGCAGCCTTGGAGTCCACGTGCGCCCTTTGGTTCGATTCGAATCGGCGCGCATTACTTTATCTGCGGAGCGGGTTGGCTGACCGGAAGGTTATCGACAGAATGTTTCTGAATTAACCTGGCCCCATCAGCGTCGTGCTTATAATCTAACCGCCTTGAAGGCCGGGCATCTGCCGCGACCAGCCCCCATCATCGCCATTCAACTGTCACTGGATGTTCACCATGACCGATTTGTCTGCATTCCCGATTACTGAGAAATGGCCTGCGCAGTTTCCCGAGTGGATACAGCTCTATTCCTTGCCGACACCCAACGGCGTCAAAGTCTCGATCATGCTCGAAGAAACCGGCTTGCCTTACGAGCCGCACCGGGTGGGTTTCGATACCAATGATCAGTTCTCTCCAGCATTCTTGTCACTGAACCCCAACAACAAGATTCCGGCGATCCTGGACCCCCACGGGCCGGGTGATCAGCCACTGGCATTGTTCGAGTCCGGAGCGATTCTGATCTACCTCGCCGACAAAAGCGGGCAACTGCTGGCGCAGGAATCGGCCGCACGTTACGAGACGATTCAGTGGTTGATGTTCCAGATGGGTGGCATCGGACCGATGTTTGGTCAGTTGGGCTTTTTCCATAGATTTGCCGGCAAGGACTACGAGGACAAGCGCCCGCGTGACCGCTACGTCGAAGAGAGCAAGCGTTTGCTTAAAGTGCTCGACGGTCGCCTGGAAGGCCGCGACTGGATCATGGGTGAGCGTTACACCATTGCCGATATCGCGACGTTCCCGTGGGTGCGAAACCTGATCGGTTTCTATGAGGCGGGGGATCTGGTCGGGATCAACAACTTCCCGAACGTATTGCGCGTGCTGGAGCGCTTCCTGGCACGGCCGGCAGTGATTCGCGGGCTGGAAATTCCCAAGTGACGGCAAGCGTCACGACTCCATGATTTAGCCCGGCTTAAGGAAGAGCAATGCCTCGATACGACTTCAAACAGGTGGACGTCTTCAGCCGTGTTGCACTGAAGGGCAACCCGTTGGCCGTGGTCTTGGGGGCTGACGAACTGAGTGACGAACGCATGGCGGCGTTTGCGACCTGGACCAACCTCAGCGAAACCACCTTCTTGCTGGAGCCCGGCGATTCGCGGGCCGATTATCGAGTCCGAATCTTCACCACCTTGCAGGAGTTGCCGTTTGCCGGTCATCCGACCCTGGGCAGTTGTCATGCCTGGCTGGAGGCCGGTGGCATTCCCAAGGGTGAGGAGATCATTCAGGAGTGTGGCGTTGGCCTGGTGCGAATCCGCCGCCGTGGCGCCGACCTGGCGTTCCTCGCACCACCGTTGCTCAAGTCCGGCCCGCTGGATGTGGCACTGGTGGAGCGGGTGCGCCTTGGGCTCGGGCTGGAAGCCGGTGCGATTATTCGGGCGCAATGGGTTGATAACGGTGCTGGCTGGTTGGCCGTGATGCTCGCCGAGCGTGAGCAAGTGCTGGCGCTGCAACCCGATCATTCACAGCTGCTCGGGCTGGCGATCGGTGTCATTGCGCCGTGGCACCCCGAACGTGATGGCGACGAGGCCCAGTTTGAGGTGCGCGCGTTCATTTCCGGGGACGGCATGCCCGAAGATCCGGCCACCGGCAGCTTGAATGCCGGCGTTGCCCAATGGTTGTTGGCCGAGGGGCTGGCGCCGGAGGTTTACGTGGTCAGCCAGGGCCTGACCATGGGCCGCGCCGGGAGAATTCAGGTCGAGCGGATTGGCGCTGACATCTGGATCGGCGGCTCGGTCGTGACCTGTATCGACGGTAGCTTGAACCTGTAACGCTGGCGAGCTTCTTAACCGTTGCTCGCCGCCAAACTGTTACCGAATCGGAAATAAACTGTTCCTTAACTTACGTTTGTGTCGGCGGGGGAGAGGGGCATAAGCTCCCTTCCTTTATGACTTTCGTCTTGTCCAGGCCGTTGGCCTCCTGCCAGGAAAACCCATGTCCAGCCAGTTCCCCGAAGCTCGTCCACGTCGTTTGCGTCGCAATCCGCAGTTGCGCAGTCTGTTCCAGGAAACCGAGTTCACCCTCAATGACCTGGTGCTGCCGATCTTTGTCGAAGAAGAAATCGACGATTTCGTGCCGATTACCAGCATGCCCGGCGTGCGGCGGATTCCGGAGTCGAAACTGGCAGGCGAAATCGAACGCTATGCGCGGGCGGGCATCAAGTCGGTAATGACTTTCGGGGTCTCCCATCACCTGGATGGCAGCGGCAGCGACACCTGGAATGAAAACGGTCTGGTGTCGCGTATGGCACGGATCTGCAAGGACGCGGTGCCAGAGATGATCGTGATGTCCGACACCTGTTTTTGCGAGTACACCGATCATGGTCACTGTGGGGTCATGCATGCGGGGGAAGTCGATAACGACAAGACCCTGATCAATCTCGGCAAGCAAGCTGTCGCCGCTGCACGGGCTGGGGCCGACGTGATTGCGCCTTCAGCGGCAATGGACGGGCAGGTCCAGGCGATTCGCCGGGCGCTCGACGAAGCCGGCTTCAGCCAGACTTCGATCATGGCCTATTCGACCAAATTTGCCTCGGCGCTCTATGGTCCGTTCCGCGAAGCCGGTGGCAGTGCGCTCAAAGGCGATCGTAAAAGTTACCAGATGAACCCGATGAACCGCCGTGAAGCAGTGCGCGAATCGTTGCTCGATGAGCAGGAAGGCGCCGATGCGCTGATGGTCAAGCCAGCTGGTGCGTATCTGGACATCATCCGTGATATCCGCGAAGCGTCGCGTTTGCCGTTGGCGGCCTATCAGGTGAGTGGCGAATACGCGATGATCAAGTTCGGTGCCGCCGCCGGTGCGATCGATGAGGACCGTGTGGTGCGCGAGAGTCTGGGGGCGATCAAGCGGGCGGGCGCGGACCTGATCTTCACCTACTTTGCGATGGACCTGGCGTTGAGCGGCATCTAAGCCGCCGGGCGTTCCATTGTTACCAGAGGAACGGTTTGATCCCGTGGTCCCGGAAGTAACGCTCGATGACTTTCGGGTCGGCGGACAGGTCGGCGACGGCCACATAACTGTCGGGCCTTAATAGATAGAAGCCATTGCGCGCCAGCCCGGCGGCTTCGTGGGTCGGATGCCAGTCGAAAACGTGCAGTGCCAAGTGATGCTCGGCGCACCAGGCGAGCATTTCTTCGCTGGTGTCGCCGTATACGTGAACCTGCCAGTTGAGGCTTGTCAGGCTGTCGAAATTATCGGTCTCGCTGTCATGCGCCCAAGGCAGGCGATCACCGCCAAAAACATGGCCGGCGTGGCCTTCGCTCAGAGGCATCCCGCGATAATTCAGGGTGATTTGCGACACCGTACGAAACAGATACTCGCGCGCCAATTCAAATGAGACCATTTTGGGTAGCAGGAACGGTGCAATGCGGGTGCGTATCACGTCGGCCATTGCGCCTTCGGCGGAGACGAAATTGAACACTCTGTCGGTGGTTGCCACCAGTCGCCGGGCAAAGGCCATGCGTTCGACTTCATAACTGTCGAGCAGTTTGTCGTTGGCTGCTCCATTGAGAACGGCAGCGAGTTTCCAGGCGAGGTTGATCGCGTCGCCAATACCGGTGTTCATGCCCTGGCCGCCGGCGGGGCTGTGCACATGGGCAGCGTCACCGAGCAAAAAGGCGCGCCCGAAGCGGAAGGTGTCCGCTACCCGGTGATGGACCCGATAGGTCGAAAACCAGTTGACCTTGTTGACCTGAACTTTCAGGTGTTCGATGGCCCGGCTACTGACGTCTTCAAACTTGAGGGTTTCAGCCTGTTCCGCGCGTTCATCGCGCACTGTTCCGATCAACCGTGCACGGCCTTCGCCGGCCAGCGGAAAAACCGCCAGAAAGTCGGCTTCATCCAGATCCACATGCAGTTCACCATTGAGCGCCAGACCTGAGGCTTCGACGTCGGCGACATAAAACACTTGCTGGTAGGTGCCGCCGGGAAAGCCGATGTCGAGTGCCTTGCGCACGGTAGAACGAGCACCGTCACAACCGGCCAGGTAGCAGGTCTGACAGGTATGTTCCTGGCCGTCGGGCAGGAGCAACTGCGCGGTAATGCTGCCGCCATGTTCGCTGAAACCGATCAGCTCGGTGTCGCGCTCGACCACCACGCCGAACTGCTCCAGGCGTTCGATCAACAGTCGCTCGTGCTGGTCCTGCGGGAACATTTCCAGAAACGAGTAAGGGGTCAGGTCCTTACCGATGTCCTCGAACGGTAACCGCGCCACCGGTTCGCCTTTGACCCACAGATTGACTGCCGGTACTTTGTGGCCGTTCTGCACCACGGCGTGGCTGAGGTCGAGCTGGCGGTACAACTCCAGCGTCCGTGCCTGAACCGCCAGGGCGCGAGAAGTGGTGCCGGGTGCGCTGGTCTTGTCGAGTATGCGCACCCGGACTCCAAGCTTGCTGAGCCACAGCGCCAGGACCAGTCCTGTGGGGCCGGCGCCAACGATCAGTACATCGCTGCGGTTCATGTCGTTGCCCTCGGTCGAGAGTCCCGCTGAACAGGGGTGTATCCAGTTTAGATCCGATTGACCGAGGTGCTTGCATCCTCCGATGCAATGGTTCAAGAAGCGATATCCTCGGCGGTCAGAGCGCTTAAAAGGACCCATGTAAAAAATGCGATCCCATCGATTGATCATGAGTGTAGTTACGTTGCTGCTATTGGCCGGCTGCGCGAATCAGGCTGCTCGGCAAGCGGCTCAACCGACGCCCGTACAGGTGAAAGCGCAGATTGCCCGTTTGTTGCCGAGCAGCACCGCAGACCGTGAAGGTTGGGCCGCCGACATTTATGCAGCGTTTGCGGCACAAACGATCCCGCCCACCACGCAGAACCTGTGTTCGGTGCTGGCGGTAACCGAGCAGGAGTCGACCTTTCAAACAGACCCGACAGTGCCGGGCCTGGGAAAGATCGCCCGAGATGAAATCGATCGACGTGCTGCCAGGGCACACATTCCCGATCTGTTGGTGCGCGGAGCCTTGCAGGTCAGCTCAACCAACGGCAAAAGTTACAGCGAGCGCTTGAATGCGGCGCGCAGCGAGAAGGAACTCAGCGCGATATTCGACGATTTCATCGGCCGGGTGCCGATGGGCAAAACACTGTTTAGTGGTTTCAATCCGGTGCATACCGCAGGCCCGATGCAGGTCAGTGTCGCGTTTGCCGAGCAGCACGCACAGCACTATCCCTATCCGGTAGACAGCTCGATTCGTCATGAGGTGTTCAGTCGCCGTGGCGGCATGTACTTCGGCATTACACATTTGCTTGGCTACCCAGTGAGTTACCACCAAGCGTTGTACCGCTTCGCCGATTTCAATGCCGGTTGGTACGCCAGCCGCAACGCCGCGTTTCAGAGTGCGCTCAATCACGCTTCGGGAAGCAGTTTGGCACTGGATGGTGATCTGATCCGCTACGACTCGATCATGCCCGGCACGACGGAATTGGCGGTTCGCGCGTTGGGTAAACGGCTGGACATGCGCAATACGACGATCAGGGACCAGCTGGAGCTGGGTAACCGCCTGGAATTTGAAGACAGCAAGCTATATAAGAAGGTGTTCGAACTGGCGGAAACGGCTGAAGGCAAGCCGCTGCCCAGGGCAATCCTGCCGGGTATCCAGTTGCAAAGCCCGAAAATCACTCGAAATCTCACCACGGCCTGGTTCGCCAAGCGTGTCGATGAGCGTTATCAGCGCTGCATGGCGCGTGCTTTGGCGGAGTAGAGGTAAGCGTTGGCTGTGCAAGTACCGGGCGCTGATCTCAGTAGAGCCCGGGGATGAGCCGCCAGGTCTTGGCACAGTAAGCGTCATACTCGGCACCAAACTCACTGCGCAACAGGTCTTCTTCGGCGTTTATGCGAGCAATGAGGGCAGGGAGCAGCAGGAGGACGAGCACGATCCCGACACTGGAGCGAAAGGCCAGCGCCCAACCCAGCGCGTTGATCAATAAACCGAGATAACTCGGATTACGCAGCCTTCGGTAGATACCGTCAGTCACCAGCGTATGCCCAGGTTGAATGGCGACCAGGCCGCTGAAGCGTTTGCCAAGTACGAACACGGGCCAGATCCGCAACGCGCCGCCCGCAATGAATAGAATTGCGCCAACCCAGCGTATGCCTTCGCCACCGAAGGTCCAGAAGTCCATTCGGTCGGTATAGGCCGGAATAAATGCGGACAACACGCCGATCACCCCAAATACCGGTAGCACCCAACGGTTGCCCCGGTCTTCACGCACCCCGGAGTTCAAGTTGGCTTCGGTGAGCAACGAAACTCCCACCATCACCAGCGTCGCAAGGGCAATGACCACCAGGGCTGGATGCGAGAAAAACGCAGCAAAACCACCCAGTCCCAGAATGGCGAGCCCGAGATAGACCAGAACTGCTGCAATGCTGAACACGGCCAGCTTCAGGGAGATCTTCATGGCGGGGGTGCTCGTTGGATCATCTCTATATAAGCGTAGTGGGGCAGGCTGATTACGGTGCCTGATCGGCCGCTTTCACCAGCCAGGATAGAAAAACTAAATTAAGTGTTGACGGCAGATTCTGGACGTCTATAATTCGCCCCACTTCCGGCGCAGTCGAAACGGAAAACTCCTTGGTAAACAAAGAGTTACGCAGTTTTCGACAGCGGTTACGCTTCAGTTCATCGAAGCTCGAAGGAGTTGAAAGAGCGGTGTTGTTTGGCTCTTTTAACGGTTCGATCCTCTCGGTCGAAAGCGGAGAAAAAGAGGTGTTGACAGCGGCGAGTAACGCTGTAGAATTCGCCTCCCGCTAACGAGAGATCGGAAGCGCAAGTGGTTGAAGTTGCAAAGGAAACTTTGAAAACTTCTGAAAATAACCGCTTGACAGCAACGGAGGCTGCTGTAGAATGCGCGCCTCGGTTGAGACGAAAGATCTTAACCAACCGCTCTTTAATAACTGAATCAAGCAATTCGTGTGGGTGCTTGTGCAGTCAGACTGATAGTCAACAAGATTATCAGCATCACAAGTTACTCCGCGAGAAATCAAAGATGTAACCAACGATTGCTGAGCCAAGTTTAGGGTTTCTTAAAAACCCAAAGATGTTTGAACTGAAGAGTTTGATCATGGCTCAGATTGAACGCTGGCGGCAGGCCTAACACATGCAAGTCGAGCGGTAGAGAGAAGCTTGCTTCTCTTGAGAGCGGCGGACGGGTGAGTAATGCCTAGGAATCTGCCTGGTAGTGGGGGATAACGTTCGGAAACGAACGCTAATACCGCATACGTCCTACGGGAGAAAGCAGGGGACCTTCGGGCCTTGCGCTATCAGATGAGCCTAGGTCGGATTAGCTAGTTGGTGGGGTAATGGCTCACCAAGGCGACGATCCGTAACTGGTCTGAGAGGATGATCAGTCACACTGGAACTGAGACACGGTCCAGACTCCTACGGGAGGCAGCAGTGGGGAATATTGGACAATGGGCGAAAGCCTGATCCAGCCATGCCGCGTGTGTGAAGAAGGTCTTCGGATTGTAAAGCACTTTAAGTTGGGAGGAAGGGCCATTACCTAATACGTGATGGTTTTGACGTTACCGACAGAATAAGCACCGGCTAACTCTGTGCCAGCAGCCGCGGTAATACAGAGGGTGCAAGCGTTAATCGGAATTACTGGGCGTAAAGCGCGCGTAGGTGGTTCGTTAAGTTGGATGTGAAATCCCCGGGCTCAACCTGGGAACTGCATTCAAAACTGTCGAGCTAGAGTATGGTAGAGGGTGGTGGAATTTCCTGTGTAGCGGTGAAATGCGTAGATATAGGAAGGAACACCAGTGGCGAAGGCGACCACCTGGACTGATACTGACACTGAGGTGCGAAAGCGTGGGGAGCAAACAGGATTAGATACCCTGGTAGTCCACGCCGTAAACGATGTCAACTAGCCGTTGGGAGCCTTGAGCTCTTAGTGGCGCAGCTAACGCATTAAGTTGACCGCCTGGGGAGTACGGCCGCAAGGTTAAAACTCAAATGAATTGACGGGGGCCCGCACAAGCGGTGGAGCATGTGGTTTAATTCGAAGCAACGCGAAGAACCTTACCAGGCCTTGACATCCAATGAACTTTCCAGAGATGGATTGGTGCCTTCGGGAACATTGAGACAGGTGCTGCATGGCTGTCGTCAGCTCGTGTCGTGAGATGTTGGGTTAAGTCCCGTAACGAGCGCAACCCTTGTCCTTAGTTACCAGCACGTTATGGTGGGCACTCTAAGGAGACTGCCGGTGACAAACCGGAGGAAGGTGGGGATGACGTCAAGTCATCATGGCCCTTACGGCCTGGGCTACACACGTGCTACAATGGTCGGTACAGAGGGTTGCCAAGCCGCGAGGTGGAGCTAATCCCATAAAACCGATCGTAGTCCGGATCGCAGTCTGCAACTCGACTGCGTGAAGTCGGAATCGCTAGTAATCGCGAATCAGAATGTCGCGGTGAATACGTTCCCGGGCCTTGTACACACCGCCCGTCACACCATGGGAGTGGGTTGCACCAGAAGTAGCTAGTCTAACCTTCGGGAGGACGGTTACCACGGTGTGATTCATGACTGGGGTGAAGTCGTAACAAGGTAGCCGTAGGGGAACCTGCGGCTGGATCACCTCCTTAATCGACGACATCAGCTGCTGCATAAGCTCCCACACGAATTGCTTGATTCATTGAAGAAGACGATTAGAAGCAGCCCGAAATTGGGTCTGTAGCTCAGTTGGTTAGAGCGCACCCCTGATAAGGGTGAGGTCGGCAGTTCGAATCTGCCCAGACCCACCAATTTTGCTTGTGTGGGAAACGCCTGTAGAAATACGGGGCCATAGCTCAGCTGGGAGAGCGCCTGCCTTGCACGCAGGAGGTCAACGGTTCGATCCCGTTTGGCTCCACCACTACTGCTTCTGTTGCATGAAAGCTTAGAAATGAGCATTCCATCGGTTCGATGGTGAATGTTGATTTCTAGTCTTTGATTAGATCGTTCTTTAAAAATTTGGGTATGTGATAGAAAGATAGACTGAACGTTACTTTCACTGGTAACGGATCAGGCTAAGGTAAAATTTGTGAGTAATTGCGAATTTTCGGCGAATGTCGTCTTCACAGTATAACCAGATTGCTTGGGGTTATATGGTCAAGTGAAGAAGCGCATACGGTGGATGCCTTGGCAGTCAGAGGCGATGAAAGACGTGGTAGCCTGCGAAAAGCTTCGGGGAGTCGGCAAACAGACTTTGATCCGGAGATGTCTGAATGGGGGAACCCACCTAACATAAGTTAGGTATCTTAAGCTGAATACATAGGCTTAAGAAGCGAACCAGGGGAACTGAAACATCTAAGTACCCTGAGGAAAAGAAATCAACCGAGATTCCCTTAGTAGTGGCGAGCGAACGGGGACTAGCCCTTAAGTGGCTTTGAGATTAGCGGAACGCTCTGGAAAGTGCGGCCATAGTGGGTGATAGCCCTGTACGCGAAAATCTCTTAGTCATGAAATCGAGTAGGACGGAGCACGAGAAACTTTGTCTGAATATGGGGGGACCATCCTCCAAGGCTAAATACTACTGACTGACCGATAGTGAACTAGTACCGTGAGGGAAAGGCGAAAAGAACCCCGGAGAGGGGAGTGAAATAGATCCTGAAACCGTATGCGTACAAGCAGTGGGAGCCCACTTTGTTGGGTGACTGCGTACCTTTTGTATAATGGGTCAGCGACTTATTTTCAGTGGCGAGCTTAACCGAATAGGGGAGGCGTAGCGAAAGCGAGTCTTAATAGGGCGTCTAGTCGCTGGGAATAGACCCGAAACCGGGCGATCTATCCATGGGCAGGTTGAAGGTTGGGTAACACTAACTGGAGGACCGAACCGACTACCGTTGAAAAGTTAGCGGATGACCTGTGGATCGGAGTGAAAGGCTAATCAAGCTCGGAGATAGCTGGTTCTCCTCGAAAGCTATTTAGGTAGCGCCTCATGTATCACTGTAGGGGGTAGAGCACTGTTTCGGCTAGGGGGTCATCCCGACTTACCAAACCGATGCAAACTCCGAATACCTACAAGTGCCGAGCATGGGAGACACACGGCGGGTGCTAACGTCCGTCGTGAAAAGGGAAACAACCCAGACCGTCAGCTAAGGTCCCAAAGTTATGGTTAAGTGGGAAACGATGTGGGAAGGCTTAGACAGCTAGGAGGTTGGCTTAGAAGCAGCCACCCTTTAAAGAAAGCGTAATAGCTCACTAGTCGAGTCGGCCTGCGCGGAAGATGTAACGGGGCTCAAACCATACACCGAAGCTACGGGTATCACTTAGGTGATGCGGTAGAGGAGCGTTCTGTAAGCCTGTGAAGGTGAGTTGAGAAGCTTGCTGGAGGTATCAGAAGTGCGAATGCTGACATGAGTAACGACAATGGGTGTGAAAAACACCCACGCCGAAAGACCAAGGTTTCCTGCGCAACGTTAATCGACGCAGGGTTAGTCGGTCCCTAAGGCGAGGCTGAAAAGCGTAGTCGATGGAAAACAGGTTAATATTCCTGTACTTCTGGTTATTGCGATGGAGGGACGGAGAAGGCTAGGCCAGCTTGGCGTTGGTTGTCCAAGTTTAAGGTGGTAGGCTGGAATCTTAGGTAAATCCGGGATTCTAAGGCCGAGAGCTGATGACGAGTGTTCTTTTAGAACACGAAGTGGTTGATGCCATGCTTCCAAGAAAAGCTTCTAAGCTTCAGGTAACCAGGAACCGTACCCCAAACCGACACAGGTGGTTGGGTAGAGAATACCAAGGCGCTTGAGAGAACTCGGGTGAAGGAACTAGGCAAAATGGCACCGTAACTTCGGGAGAAGGTGCGCCGGTGAGGGTGAAGGACTTGCTCCGTAAGCCCATGCCGGTCGAAGATACCAGGCCGCTGCGACTGTTTATTAAAAACACAGCACTCTGCAAACACGAAAGTGGACGTATAGGGTGTGACGCCTGCCCGGTGCCGGAAGGTTAATTGATGGGGTTAGCTAACGCGAAGCTCTTGATCGAAGCCCCGGTAAACGGCGGCCGTAACTATAACGGTCCTAAGGTAGCGAAATTCCTTGTCGGGTAAGTTCCGACCTGCACGAATGGCGTAACGATGGCGGCGCTGTCTCCACCCGAGACTCAGTGAAATTGAAATCGCTGTGAAGATGCAGTGTATCCGCGGCTAGACGGAAAGACCCCGTGAACCTTTACTATAGCTTTGCACTGGACTTTGAATTTGCTTGTGTAGGATAGGTGGGAGGCTTTGAAGCGTGGACGCCAGTTCGCGTGGAGCCAACCTTGAAATACCACCCTGGCAACTTTGAGGTTCTAACTCAGGTCCGTTATCCGGATCGAGGACAGTGTATGGTGGGTAGTTTGACTGGGGCGGTCTCCTCCTAAAGAGTAACGGAGGAGTACGAAGGTGCGCTCAGACCGGTCGGAAATCGGTCGTAGAGTATAAAGGCAAAAGCGCGCTTGACTGCGAGACAGACACGTCGAGCAGGTACGAAAGTAGGTCTTAGTGATCCGGTGGTTCTGTATGGAAGGGCCATCGCTCAACGGATAAAAGGTACTCCGGGGATAACAGGCTGATACCGCCCAAGAGTTCATATCGACGGCGGTGTTTGGCACCTCGATGTCGGCTCATCACATCCTGGGGCTGAAGCCGGTCCCAAGGGTATGGCTGTTCGCCATTTAAAGTGGTACGCGAGCTGGGTTTAGAACGTCGTGAGACAGTTCGGTCCCTATCTGCCGTGGACGTTTGAGATTTGAGAGGGGCTGCTCCTAGTACGAGAGGACCGGAGTGGACGAACCTCTGGTGTTCCGGTTGTCACGCCAGTGGCATTGCCGGGTAGCTATGTTCGGAATAGATAACCGCTGAAAGCATCTAAGCGGGAAACTAGCCTCAAGATGAGATCTCACTGGGACCTTGAGTCCCCTGAAGGGCCGTCGAAGACTACGACGTTGATAGGTTGGGTGTGTAAGCGCTGTGAGGCGTTGAGCTAACCAATACTAATTGCCCGTGAGGCTTGACCATATAACACCCAAGCAATCTGCATGCTTCGAGAGAAGAACCAGATTGCGGTGTGTGAAGACGAAACGAACCGAAAGTTCGAGCTGCTCACAAACACCGAGATCTATCACATACCCAATTTGCTGAAGCGAGACCAACAGGTCACGAGTCAGTACCCGAATTTCTTGACGACCATAGAGCATTGGAACCACCTGATCCCATCCCGAACTCAGCAGTGAAACGATGCATCGCCGATGGTAGTGTGGGGTTTCCCCATGTGAGAGTAGGTCATCGTCAAGATTAAATTCCGAAACCCCAATTGCGAAAGCAGTTGGGGTTTTGTTTTGCCTGCGAGAAAGTGCCCGGACAACCTGACTAGGTTGCCCGCGCCAGCTTCCACTGCCTGGCCAGATGCACATAGACAATCACGTTGATGAGAAGCACCATGCAGCCCAGCCCTAGCTGTATCGCCGGTGTCAGTCCGGCCGGGTATATCAACGGCCACACATAGTGCTCGATGAAACTGTCACTGTAACCGTCCTGTCCGGCAGATTGGCGCCAGAGGTTTTCCCAACGGGTCAGTGGGCAGGTCAATTGAAAGACTTCGACGACCACGCCCCACACGGCTGCCGGCACGTGCCACCAGATCAAGTGCCGCCATTTGAGCGTCAACAAGCCTCCGAAAAGCACGAACAGAATGAACACTAGATGAAACAGTACCAGCCCGTCGGCGGCTATTCGGTAAAGCATGACGACTCCGTCCTCTGATTATTTTCCATAGCCGCCGAATATGCGGTTTTGTTGAAGTAAGGCTGCTCGCCTTCAGCAAAACCACACGTTCACGCGGTGATTTTTTGTCCTGTCTCTCGCCACCTATACTCAAAATACCATGGCTGGAAATGCTGCTCGTTCCGTTCGGACAGCGTAAAGGTTAGCGCTGCCGTGTCATTTCTAGGGGACTGCGATCTTGAATCTGCGTTTCCTGCACGTTGTCTTGTTAGTGGTGTTGGCAGGATGTGCCACAGTACATCGTGCCTCCGAGCCGACTGCGCCGGTTGTAATCTCGGAAGCGACCTGGCAGCAGATTGATCAAGACATAGACACCGCATCGTTGGCCTCCAAAGGCGTAGTCAAGCGTTACACACGCAGCGCCATGGAGCGCTGGAGAGAGCTGGTCTACCAGCGTACTGAAACAGACTTCATCCCATGGTTTACCAACTATTGGACCCAGCAATGGCTGTCTGCGAAGGTGGGCTGGTACAAGATGAGCAGCGGAGGAGAGGTCGATCCAGTGGTAAACCGGCTAACGGTCTATCTACAGGAGCAATACCATGAACGCGTGCTGGACCCCGTCGCCAAGGTCACCGATCCCAACGCGATCATGGTTGACGCAATTGCTCTGTATTTACAGACCCTCGACGCGCATCTCGTGGAGATCCAGCAGCACTACAGCGCACCTCAAGATCAATTCGACCGTCGACTCAACGACATTCCGGCAATTGCGCTGGCACCTCCGCCCGCACGCAACGCTTCGCTCTATCAAATTGCTCATGCTGAACCGGTTACCAAACTGCCAGCCTATCAGGCCTTGATCGAACGGGTTCGCAGCGCTAACAGCGGCGCGGGAGCCGGGTTATCGGACGCCGGTATATCGTCGGTGGCCAAGCGAGCCGGCGAAAAACTCGAAGCCGAGATTGCCACGCGCAGTGCCGCCGGTGCTGTTGCCGCGGCAGTTGGCCGAGTAGCGGGGGCAGTAATTTCTGTGGTGTCGGCGAGTGTTGGTGCTGTCTCGAACGAGCATGATCGGCCGGAGACGGAAGCGCAGCTACGCAAAAGCCTGGGCGACGCGTTCGACAAAGCGTGGCTTGGGTTGATAGAAAACGAGGCCAATGGGGTAATGGCGGGGGTCTACTACATTTCGGGGCAGATAGAAGGCAGTCTCGCCAAAAACCTGCCGCTCGTGCCCGAACCTGCACCGCTGGAGTCTCCTCTGCAAGGCGGTCAGGCTCTTCAGTAGGAGAATAGCCTACCTCTGCTACTCAACAGGTGGACATCCATTGAGGGGCGCGCTGGCCATTTTGCTGATCAGGCCGGCCAGTCGTTTTACGTTGTTTTGATGAGCCACCACCAGATCATCAACGGTCGATCCCGTCGGTGTTTGCAACGTTGTGCGGCAGGTCAGCGGTGCGCTGTTTGCATCGGCTCCCGAAGTCCTCAGGCGCCATTTCACATCGACGAGTGCGTACTGACCGGGGACAGAATCAAAACGCTGCACATCGACCCGCAGCGAGACATCGCGCTGAGATGTCGTGCCAGACAGTTGATTGAGCAAGGCACTTTTCAACTCGTCGGACAGGCTGGCCCCCCACCATTCGGTTTCCAGAATTGCCAGGCCGCTGTTGCCCTGACGAATGACGATTTGCGGGCGGTCGACCTGAGGCGGCACGGTGACCCGCTCAATCTGGATATCTGCGCTGCCACGCGCGCCTGCGGCCAACTGGGCCGGGATCAGGGTATGGTAATGAATCGGATCACTGCGGCATGCGACGAGCAACACCACCAGGCTGAGCAACGAAACTTTCAGCGAAATAGCCATGGGCTTGCTCCTGGGTCAGTTGCTCGAAGACGGCTGCAGGTCTTGTGTAGGGGCACCTTTGGGGCGCCCGCGCAACAGGGATTCTGGATGACGAGTCAGGTAGTCTGACAATTCACGCAGCGAGCGTGATGCGCGCCCGAGTTCGTCCAGGGTTCCACTCAATTGCTCACGTTGTGGCGAGCCTTCGGCGAGGGTCGAGCTGGCCGATTGCAGGGTTTTACTCAAGTCCTGCAAGGTGTTCTGTACACTTGGCAGTGTCGTGCTGTTGACTTGTTTGAGGCTTTTACGCAGTTCTGTCAGGTTGTCATCAAGGTTGTTGGCGATGCGCTCGATCGGCAGTTTGTTGATCTTTTCGATCACTGCCTGAAACTGCTCTTGCAACTGCTCGAGGCTCGCAGGAACAGTGGGTATCCGCATTGGCCGGGCGTTGGGGTCGAAGGCAACTTTTTCGGCTTTAGGGAAGAAATCCAGTGCAATGTACAGCTGTCCGGTCAACAAATTGCCACTGCGGGCCTGGGCGCGCAGGCCGTTTTCGACAAAGCTGCCCATGAGTCGATTAACCGCCTGTTCGTCGTCGGGGTTGTAGTTCAGGGCCTTCAGCATCTTGATATGGGCCTGGCCCAGACGTTGCGGATAGATCACGATGCCCACGTTGATGGGGAAACTGTGGGCCTTCTCATCGTAGTCCAGATTGATCGCGACCACCTTGCCGATATCCAGTCCCTGGAATTCCACGGGGGCATCCACCTTCAAACCGCGCAACGCCTGATTGAAACGCAGCGACAGGAATTGCGCCTTGCCGTTGGGTGGGGCAAGGGCGGTCTGTTGATTGTCGAACAGCTCGAAGCTCCTGTTTTCGGCCGCCGGTTGGTCGTTGGGACTGTAGTCTGGAGCACGAAAGGTAATTCCGCCCACCAGCAAGGCTGACAGTGACTCGGTTTTGAACGCAAAGCCATTGGCGCCCACATCGATGGCGATACCGCTGACGTTCCAGAAACGAGTGTTTTCAGTGACGTAGACATCGTTCGGCGCCTTGACGAAGACCTGGATATCCACCCCCTTGCCCTCCGAATCCAGGGTATAGGCGACCACTTGCCCCACCGGGATCTTGCGGAAGTAAACAGGAGAGCCAATTTCCAGTGAACCGAGATCCTGGGTGTGCAACATGAAATGCTTGCCCGGTTCACCAAAGGTTAGGGGGAGCGGGGCTTCAAGACCTATGAAGGTTTTGGCGCGGGCATCGGCGCGACCGGCGTCGGCACCGACAAAGGCGCCCGAGAGCAACGTGTCAAATCCAGACACGCCGCCGGCACCAATGCGTGGCCGCACGACCCAGAACTTCGAGTCTTCGCGGGTGAAGGATTCCGCCTGTTTGACGAGTTTCACCGTGGCGTTGACGCTCTTCTGGTCATCGCTCAATTCGACCTCGGAGACATGGCCGATCACCACGTTGCGGTATTTGACCTCGGTCTTGTTGGCGATGAGACCTTCGCCAGTCTTGAAGTTGAGAATGATGGTTGGACCTTGTTGCAGTATGTTGTGCACCACCAGGGACACCCCGACCAGCACTGCGACGATCGGCACGATCCATACCAGCGAAATACTCCAGCGACGGGTCTTGATGTTGGCATGGCCGGGGACTGGCTGTCCCTCAGCGGCTTGCGACTCCATCCATGACCTCCTTGGATTTTCGGTTTTCCCAAATCAGGCGCGGGTCAAAACTCATTGCCGAGAGCATGGTGAACACCACCACCAGACCAAAGAACAGTATCCCCTGGCGGGGTTCGATATCGCCCAGCGCCTGGAACTTCACCAGCGCCGCTACCAGTGCGACGACAATCACATCGAGCATCGACCAGTAGCCGATCAGCTCGACAAAACGGTAGAGTTTTGAACGCTCTTTGCGAGCCCAGAGGCTGCCGCGTTGTACCGTGATCAGCAGCAGCGAGAGGGCCACGAACTTGATGCCCGGCACCGCAATACTGGCGATGAAAATGATCAGCGCAATGTCCCAGGCACCATGCTCCCAGAACTCCAGCACGCCGCCGATGATGGTGCTTTCAGAGTCGCTGCCCAACATGCTGGTGCTCATCACCGGCAACAGATTGGCCGGGATGTAAAACACCATTGAGGCCAGCAGGTAGGCCCAGGTTCGGGTCAATGAGTTGGCTTTGCGGGCATGCAAGGGGGCACCACAGCGCTCGCACTCGTGTGGGTGGTCGGTCATGTCACAGGCATTGCCGCAGCTGTGGCACAGGCAAAGGTTGAGATCGCGGGCTTCAGGTGCTGTGTTCATAGGGTGTCCCACAGGTCGCGAACATCGCGGCCGGCAATCCGGATCAGCAGTAAGCTCAGCACCGAGAGGGCAAACAGGCCGATGCCCGGTAGCACATCAAGCAGACCTGCAAGTTTGAACACCGAGACCAGCGCCCCCAGTAGGCAAACCTCAAGCATGCTCCAGGGCCTTAGCGTTTCCAGCCAGCGCATGCACAGCCTGAATGCCGGTGAGCGCCTGGCCGCCAGGGCAAAACTCAACACCCAGACCAGCAACAGCAGTTGAATGATGGGTGCGATGATCATGGCGATGGCCGCGACCATGGCCATGAAGGTGATCGGCCCCTGGCTGAGCGCCAGCACCGAGTCCCATAAAGTGGCGCTATTTTTCAGGCCTTTGAGGCTGATGCTCATCACCGGATAGAAGTTGGCAAAAATCCACAGCACGGCGGCCGTCAGGCTCAAGGCCAGGCGTTGCTCCACTGACAATCCGTTGTAGCGCTGAAGTACCCCGCCACAACGCGTGCACAGGGCAGTTTGATGTTTGGCGAGCGCCACTTTTTCATACACGCAATCGCAATGTTCACAGATGATCAAATGATCAGTCCTGGTCATGGTTCGCGCTCAGGGGAAGTCGGAAGCTACAGGCCGTTAAATGAATATAGAAGCCCCTCGCGATAGAGCAAATCCAATGTACGAGACTGAGGCAAGACGGGGTGGCAAGCGCTGGTAGCTTGCGGCTGTCACAACCAACAACTGCGAGTTCTTGAAGACCGAGAGCGCGCAGTCAGTGGTTTGGGTTGATGGGCGAGAGAAGTTATTCGCCGCGGATGTACTGCTCCAGTTGCTGGATCAGCTCGGCCTGCTCGGCAATGGCTTCCTTGACGAGGTCGCCGATGGACAGCAAACCCAGCAGTTGACCGTTTTCCACCACCGGCAAATGACGCAGGTGCTTGTCGGTCATGATATTCATGCAGGTTTGCACGGATTGATGGGAGTCCACCGTGATCACTGGCGAGTTCATAATGTCGCTGACGGGCGTGCCGACCGAAGAGCGACCTTTGAGCACCAGTTTGCGCGCATAGTCGCGCTCACTGATCACGCCAACTATTCGACCGTCTTTGAGTACCGGCAATGCGCCGACGTTTTTTGCGGCCATGACCATCAGGGCTTCGAGCACCATCTGATGCGAGTTGATGGTATGAACCTGCTGGTTCTGTTCGGCCTTTAACTTGAGCAGTTGCGCGACGGTCTTCATGAGGGCCTCTCCGGTGTTGTATTTATCAGGCGTCGCCAAGCGCGTTGACGCTTATACAGAATCATAGACGCAGGCCAACAGAGCAAGAGGGCAAAGCGGCATTCAGGGGTTCTAAAAGCGTCATCGAAGGGAGTTTGCGCTATCAGCAGTGCGGTTTCGCTCTTGGCAGTCGCTGATAGCCCGGACGGGCTATCAGCGTCGTGGCGCGCTCGCTTAGCAGTAGCGATCGATCACGCACACACCGGACTGACCCTGTGCACTCTTCCACGCCTGATTCAGCGTCTCAAGAACACGCGCGACAAAGTCTTTGTCGGCGGCAGCTTTCTTGCCAACATAACCCTGGCCGCGACGGTACATCTTCAATCGGGCACGCAAGTCATGCTTGTTCTTTTCGAACTCATCTTCATGGGCGTGAGGCGACAGGCAGTCGATATGCACCTGGCCAGACTCGGCAATCCACAGGATATGGCTGTCATGGCTGTCTTTGTGTGCTGCGAACATCCGAGCCAGTTCATCAATAGTCGGTTGATTGTTCAGATTCATTTGTAAGCCCCTTGACCAGTGTTTGATCTGTCTAGTTGGTTCGCTAATTCACTTCTCTGCATCGGTAAGTTGATATCTGGTACCGAAACCAGGGCGACAGTGGGTGTCTGCCGAATATCGGCAGGGCCTTGAGCAGGATGCATGTAGTCTTGCCGAGAAACTGCTACGCACGTACGGCACAGCGGGGAGAAACAGCGATTACCTGGACGTTGTTACCGACATTATTCAGCTCGGCCACAAGCATCTTGAGGATTGATCGCCAGCGTTTCTCGTCCTTGTACTGGACGCTCATGCTGGGTCAGTTTCATCAATCTGCCTTGTGGGCAGTACACATCCGGGAGCAGCTCGGCGGTCAGTCGAGCTTTTTCACAACACTTTTGCCAATGCTCCCGATCGGGGAGACGTCCGCATCATGCAAGGGGAAAAACAACTCGTCAACGGTTTTGTAGTGAATATTTTAAATCACTACATAAAACGCTATGGCGCCCGCAGGGTCGGCCTAGAGCCTTGTCCTACAATCACTTGCGCGGCAAACGCAAAGGCAGCCGTGAGCACCGATGACGCGTAGAATCACCCTGTGAAATAGTCTTCGAGGTTGCAGTGGTGGATTTACAGCAGGGCTTCGTCTTGACCCGGCATTGGCGCGATACCCCGGCCGGCACGCAAGTCGAGTTCTGGTTGGCGACCGATCAAGGCCCAAGGCTTGTCCGGCTGCCGGTTCAGCCGTCGGTGGCGTTCATTCCCGAGCAGCAGCGCGAGCAGGCCGAGTTGCTGTTGCGCGGCGAGCAGGGTGTCGAGCTTCGCCCGCTGGGGTTGCAGGATTTTCAGCATCGGCCGGTGTTCGGGCTGTATTGCCAGCAGCACCGCCAGTTGATGCACCTCGATACGCTGTTGCGCAGGGCCGGTGTCGATGTGTTTGAGGCGGATATTCGTCCGCCGGAACGCTACCTGATGGAGCGCTTCATCACCGCGCCGGTATCGTTCACGGGAACGGCGGACGACTCCGGCACACTGTTCGACGCTCATCTCAAGCCTGCGCCTGGCTATCGCCCACGGCTGAAGCTGGTTTCGCTGGACATCGAAACCACCGAGCAGGGCGAGCTGTATTCGATTGCACTGGAAGGCTGTGGTCAGCGTCAGGTCTACATGCTCGGGGCGCCAAATGGCGATGACTCGTTGGTGGACTTTGCGCTTGAGTACTGCGACTCACGAACCCTGTTGCTGAAAAAACTCAACGAGTGGTTTGCGCTCCACGACCCCGATGCAATCATCGGCTGGAACCTGGTGCAATTCGACCTGCGCGTGCTGCACGAGCATGCCCGGCGGCTGGCCGTACCGTTGCGCCTGGGGCGCGGTGGCGAGGAGATGCAGTGGCGCGAACACGGTTCGGGCAACAATCACTTCTTTGCCGCAGCGGCAGGCCGACTGATCATCGATGGCATCGAGTCACTGCGCTCGGCGACCTGGAGTTTCCCCTCGTTCAGTCTGGAGAACGTCGCGCAGACGCTGCTCGGCGAAGGTAAGTCGATCGACAATCCGTACCAGCGCATGGACGAAATCAACCGCATGTTCGCCGAGGACAAGCCCGCGCTGGCGCGCTACAACCTCAAGGATTGCGAGCTGGTCACGCGGATCTTCCACAAGACCGAACTGCTGACCTTCTTGCTCGAGCGCGCCAGCGTCACCGGTTTACCGGCCGATCGCAGCGGCGGTTCGGTTGCCGCGTTCACTCACCTCTACATGCCGTTGATGCACCGTCAGGGCTTTGTCGCGCCGAACCTCGGCGAGCGTCCTCCGCAGGCCAGTCCCGGCGGGTTTGTCATGGACTCGCAACCGGGGTTGTACGAATCGGTGTTGGTGCTCGACTACAAGAGCCTGTACCCGTCGATCATCCGGACCTTTTTGATCGACCCGGTGGGGCTGGTGGAGGGCTTGCGCCACCCCGACGACAGCGAGTCGGTGCCGGGTTTCCGTGGTGCACGTTTCTCGCGGACGCGGCACTGCCTGCCAGCGATTGTCGCCCGTGTATCGCAAGGCCGGGAAGTTGCCAAGCGCGAGCACAATGCACCGCTTTCCCAGGCGCTGAAAATCATCATGAACGCCTTCTATGGCGTGCTCGGCTCCAGTGGCTGCCGGTTTTTCGATACGCGCCTGGCGTCATCGATCACCTTGCGCGGGCACGAGATCATGCTCAGGACTCGTCAGCTGATCGAGGCGCAAGGGCACGTGGTGATTTATGGCGACACCGACTCGACTTTCGTCTGGCTGCGGCGTGCTCATGGTCAGGAAGAGGCGGCGCAGATCGGCCGGTCTCTGGTCGAATACGTCAACCAATGGTGGCGCGAGCATTTGCTGCAGGAGTTCGGTTTGCATAGCGTGCTCGAATTGCAATTCGAAACGCACTTTCGACGGTTTCTGATGCCGACCATTCGCGGCGCAGAAGAGGGCAGCAAGAAGCGCTATGCCGGGCTGGTGACACGCGCCGACGGCACTGACGAAATGGTCTACAAAGGCCTGGAAACCGTGCGCACCGACTGGTCGCCGCTGGCCCGGCAATTTCAGCAGGAACTCTACCTGCGGATCTTTCACCGTCGGCCTTATCAGGATTACGTTCGCGAGTTTGTCCGGGCGACGCTGGCCGGTGAGCATGATGACTTGCTGATCTACCGCAAGCGTCTGCGCCGGCCATTGGACGACTATCAACGCAACGTACCGCCCCATGTGCGGGCCGCACGCCTGGCCGACGAATACAACGATCGACTGGGCCGGCCACTGCAGTATCAGCGCGGCGGCTGGATCAGTTACATGATCACGGTGGCGGGACCCGAACCGCTGGAAACCCGCAGCGCGCCGATTGACTACGACCATTACGTCAGCCGCCAGCTGCAGCCGGTGGCCGACGCGATACTGCCGTTTGTCGATGATGATTTCAGCACGCTGATTGGCGGGCAATTGGGCTTGTTCTAAGCCTCAGACCATCGCCAGCCGATGTTTGCGAGTGGGCGCGCCAAACGCTCGATCCAATGCCTGAAGATCTTCATCATCGAGCTTCAGTTCGCCGGCGGCAGCGTTCAACCGCACGTGTTCTGGGTGTACCGCTTTGGGGATGGCAATCATGCCGTTCTGACGCAGAATCCAGGCCAGTGACACCTGGGCCGCAGTGACGTTATGGCGTGCAGCGATCTGCTTCAGTGTTGGCTCGACCAGAAGCCCCCCGGCCTGGGCAAGCGGACAATAAGCCATTAACGGCATGCGCTGTTGCTGGCACCAGGGCAGCAGGTCGAATTCGATGCCGCGCTCCTCAAGGTTGTAGAGCACCTGATTGGTCGCGCAGGCGTCCGAGCCCAGTTCATGCAAGTCCGCCAGATCGAAATTGGACACGCCCCAACGGCCAATCTTGCCGTCGTCGCGCAGGCGTTCGAACGCATCGACGGTCTCTGCGAGCGGGAACTGGCCGCGCCAGTGCAGCAAATACAGATCGATGTAGTCGGTTCCCAAACGGCGCAAGCTGCGTTCGCAGGCCAGAGGAATACCGCGTTGGCTGGCGTTGTGCGGGTAGACCTTGCTGACCAGAAACACCTGATCGCGAACACCGGTAATGGCTTTGCCAACCACTTCCTCTGCGCCGCCCTCGGCATACATTTCTGCGGTGTCGATCAAGGTCATTCCCAGCTCGATGCCGGTGCGCAATGCAGCGATTTCACGGGTTCGTTGTTGCGGATCTTCACCCATGCGCCAAGTGCCCTGACCAATGACAGGGACGGGCACCCCAGCCAGTTCAAGTGTACGCATCACAACCTCCAGACGAGACTTGATGAATAGAAATTGGGCCGCAGCGAAGCCAAGAGGTTCTATCGCACACTCGACGCCTTCCATTGCATATATTTAAAAGGAATAAATATCTAGTTATTTATTCCTTTGTTCTTTGTTCAATCAAGTGCATTTTAAGGCCATGCACAGCCGTGCTCATGTAGCCATTTCGACAGGAAGCCTAGCCATGACCATCAAAGCAATCAACGTCCGCAATCAGTTCAAAGGCATCGTCAAGGAAATCCTGGAAGGGCCGGTGGTCTCTGAAGTCGATGTACAAACCGCTTCCGGGATTGTCACTTCGGTGATTACCACACGTTCGATTCGCGATCTCGAGTTGGTGGTGGGCAGCGAGGTCATCGCGTTCGTCAAATCCACCGAGGTCTCGATCGCCAAGCTCTGACGCGGGGGCGGCAGCTTCGAGTTCAGCGTCACGCTCCCCCACAGAACTCTCAAAAGCCCCCACATTTGCTCTCTGTACTCAGATACTCGTGAAACTATTGTAAGCATCCGGCCAAGTCATCTACCTGCACCAAACGCCAATAGCGATAAAGGCAATGACGTCCACTTATTTCTAAGCGGACGTCATTGCCCTCATTGGAGCGCCAAATTCGCCATTCGGTTTTTAGAGTCTCCCTATTCGGTCTACTCCTCCAGCAATCAACTCAGCAGATACACCGGAAAACACTCACACAAGTGCATCACCCTGCGCCGGATGTTATCCAGCAGCGCCGCGTTGTTCGGTTGTTCCAGCAGGTCGGCGATCAGGTTCGCCACTTCAGCGCACTCAGCCTCGCCAAAGCCCCGGGTCGTCAGTGCTGGCGTGCCAATGCGGATGCCGCTGGTGATTGCCGGTTTCTGCGGGTCGTCGGGAATCGCGTTTTTGTTTAGCGTGATGTGGGCGCTTTCCAGCAGCGCTTCGGCATCTTTGCCGGTGATGTTCATCGAGCGCAGATCGAGCAGGAACATGTGGCAGTCGGTGCCACCGGACACCACGCGCAAACCACGACGGGTCAGGATGTCGGCCATGGTCCGGGCGTTGTTGATCACCCGTTGCTGGTAATGCTTGAACCCATCGCCAAGGGCTTCGTTGAACGCCACTGCCTTGGCCGCGATGACGTGCATCAGCGGCCCACCTTGGTAAACCGGGAAAATCGTCTTGTCCAGCAGCGCAGCGTATTGCGCTTTGGCCAGGATCAGACCGCCGCGCGGGCCACGCAAGGTTTTGTGCGTGGTGGATGTGATGAAGTCGGCGATGCCGACCGGTGACGGGTATACGTCCGCCGCAATCAGCCCCGCGTAGTGCGCCATGTCGACCATCAGGTAAGCGCCGATTTCATCGCAGATATTGCGAAAGCGCTGGAAATCAATGGTTCGGGAATACGCCGAGGCCCCGGCAATGATCATCTTCGGCCGGTGCTCCCGGGCCAGCGCTTCCATTGCGGCGTAGTCGAGGGTCTCCGTTTCCTTCTCCAGTCCATAGGAAAATGCCTTGTAGAACTTGCCGGAAAAATTCACTGACGCGCCATGGGTCAAGTGCCCGCCATGAGCCAGGGACATCCCCAAAATCGTGTCGCCGGGTTCGAGCACTGCCAGAAACACTGCTTGGTTGGCTTGGGACCCGGAATGCGGTTGGACGTTGACGTATTCACAATTGAACAGTTTGCGGGCGCGCTCGATGGCCAGGTTTTCAATCTCGTCGACGACCTTGCAGCCGCCGTAGTAGCGCTTACCCGGATAGCCTTCGGCATATTTGTTGGTGAGCACCGAACCCTGTGCCTGGAGCACTTCTTCGCTGACATAGTTTTCTGAGGCGATCAGCTCCAGGTGGGTTTCCTGGCGGTTGCGTTCGCGGTCGATCAAGCGGGCAATGGTGGGGTCGAAATTCTGCAGGCTCATGGTGTGATTCCTTAGGTAAGCGCTTCGGCCAGCGGTGCCAGCGCGTGATGCGGCTGCATCCGTGATTGGCCTTTGGTCGAGTCAGATAGAAAAATGGAGGTGTCTTTCAGGCCGCTGCCGGTGATCAGGATCACGCTGGCGATGCCACCACCGACCACAATGAAGTCGTAGCGAGCGGTTATGGTCGGCTGCCCTCGGCGATGACGGCGGCTTTGCTTTCCCGGGTGTAAGTCAGTACGAAGTGCGCCGCGAGACCGAAGATCAAACCCCAGAAAGCGGCGGCCAAACCGAGGAAACTCATGCCCGAGGCGGTGACCAGGAAGGTGATCAGCGCCGCTTCACGTTGCTTCTCGTCCGCCATGGCGCCGGTCAACCCGGCGCTGATTGCACCGAACAAGGCCAGGCCGGCGAGGGAGGCAATCAACTCTTTAGGCAGGGCGGAAAACACCGAGGCCAGGGTCGCGCCAAAGGTGCCCATCAGAATGTAGAACACCCCGCAGGCAATCCCGGCGACGTAGCGTTTGTCACGGTCTTCGTGGGCTTCGCGGCCGGTGCAGATCGCCGCCGTAATCGCTGCCAGGTTAAAACCATGGGAGCCGAACGGGGCCATCAGAATCGAGCCAATCGCGGTGACCGAAATGATCGAGCGCGCCGGGGTGTTGTAGCCCGAAGTGCGCAACACCGCCATGCCGGGGACATGCTGGCCGGTCAGGGTCACCAGAGCCAGTGGCAGACCGATGTTGATGATTGCGTGCCAGCTCCACTCGGGGGCGATGAAGACCGGGTGGGCCACGGCGATGGTGATCGAGCTGCTGTTGAGTTCACCGAACGAGGCGGCCACGGCGCAACCGATAATCAGCACCGAGAGAATCGCGTAGCGCGGCGAAAAGCGTTTGAAGATCAGATAGGTCGCGATCATCGACAGCACCAACGCCGGTTGCAGCTTGATCGAGGTGAACAGCTCTGCGCCGAAGCGAAACAGAATACCCGCGAGCATGGCGGCAGCGATGGCTTTGGGCAGGCGACTCATCAGTTTGTCGAACGCACCGGACAAACCGACCACGGCGATGATTACCGACGCCACGACATAGGCACCGATGGCCTGGGGCAGGGTAACGGTGGGCAACATCGATACCAGCAATGCCGCACCCGGCGTCGACCACGCGGTGATTACCGGAATCCGCAGGCGCCAGCTCAGGAACAGGCCGGTAATGCCGCTGCCGATGGAAATGGCCCAGATCCACGAAGACACCACGTCGTTGGGCAGATGGGCTTCCTTGGCTGCCTGAAACACGATGATCAAAGGGCCGGCATAGGAAATGATCACCGCGATGAAGCCCGCAATGACCGCTGACAGGGATAGATCCTTTTTGAGTGTGTCCATGATGTCTCGATTTGGCGCGGCAGAGTCGCGCAGTGATCAGGTGGGGAGGATTGAGTCGATTGATTCGATTATAGATGAGTGTATTTGATTAAATTGAGTTGATTCAATGGGTGGTGAGACTGTTATGAGATGTTTTCTTGCTATCAGTGCCTGTTTTTTGGTCGAATGTTATTTAATTGATTGATTTATAAGGATATTAATACTCTAAAAAATATCTTCAGGTTGCGATGCATACCGATTCAATTGTTGAGTCAATCGACTCAATTTACTGATTGAGTCGATTGATTAGTTGCCTAACCTCCATGTGATATGCTCGGATATTCATCATTTCTACGATGGGCAGTGAACATTCATGTGGGTTCCCCAGCTAAGCGAGTTCAGCCAGCCGATGTATTTGTCGATTGCCGATGCGTTGGCGCGCGATATCAGCAGCGGCGTGCTGAGCGAAGGTGATCGTCTGCCGACCCTGCGGGAGCTGGCCACCACCTTGAATGTCACGCCGGGCACCATCAGTCGGGCCTACAGCGAAGCCCATCGACGTCGTCTGGTGCAGGGGGAAGTGGGGCGGGGCACGTATGTGCTCAATCAAAAGCAACTGGAACTGCCAGCCGGCAACAGCGCCGCGTCGCTGAACCTGGGGCAATCCGAATTACTCGATCTGTCGATCATCAAGCCCAGCAGCGAAACCCTGGAATACTGGTTGCGCGGTGCGTTGGTGGGCATGGCCAAGAGCACCGACTTCGCCCGTACCCTGGATTACGCGCCGGACGGCGGTCACCCGGCTCATCGCGAAGCGGGTGCGCAGTGGTTGCGCCATTCGTTGCCCGATGCGCAATGGCAGCAAGTGGTGATCACCGCCGGTGCCCAGCATGGCTTGATGGTCGCGATGAGCGCCCTGACCAACGCCGGTGACCTGGTGCTCTGCGAAGAACTTTGCTACCCCGGCATCATTTCCCTGGCTCATGGTCTTGAGCGCCGCCTGCGTGGCGTGCCGATGGACGATGAAGGGATCATTCCCGAAGCGCTGCGCGAACTGTGCCTGCGCGAGAGGCCAGCGATGCTGGTTTGCGTCGCGACCTGCCAGAACCCGACGGCGGCGATCATGTCGCAAAAACGCCGAGCACAAATTGCGGCACTGGCCGAAGAGTTCGACTTCATCATCCTGGACGATGACATCTACGGCTTCCTCGCCACCGATCCGTCGATCAAGCCGTTGTCGGCGTTTGCGCCGGATCGTTCGGTGTACCTGACCAGCCTGTCGAAATCGGTGATGCCGGCGCTACGCATCGGCTATCTCTATAGCCCGCCCAAATTGCTGTCGCGCCTGACCTCGATGGTGCGCAGCAGCGTCTGGATGCCGTCGCCGCTGACCGCGCAATTGGCCAGCAATGTGATTACCGAAGGCCTCGACAAAAACCTGATCCGCATCCAGCGCAACGAAGCCGCCGGGCGGCAAGCGATTGCCCAGGAAATATTTGCCAATTTCGAGCTCAAGACCCAGCCGTATTCCTACCACGTCTGGTTGACGCTGCCTGAGCCATGGACCAGCGACGAGTTCGCCATGCTGGCTCGGACTCACGGAGTGCTGGTGCTCAGTGGCACGCAATTTCAGGCCGAACGTTCCGGGATTACCCGCTGCGTGCGGGTGGTGCTGATGTCGCCCACCAGCCAGGACGAATTGCGCTTCGCCCTGACCAAGCTGACCAGCCTGATCGATTCCGACCCGCGACGTTACTACTGAGATCACGAGGGCGGCCTGGCCTGGAAGCAAAAAGGGCGCCCGAGGGCGCCCAAAATCACCTTAACCGAGGAGCCAGGTGAGGCCGTTCGTGTAACTGCGGCGGTGGTAAGGCGCTGCGTGAACGGAATTGCGTGACACGCCCGAAGGCGCACCGTTATCTATTCAGTGCTGTCGCGGTGAAACGCGACGGCGTTAAGCCGTCGCACCGATCTGTTGGGTAGCAGGTCGTTGTGAAGCCGGTTGCTTCCAGGATTCGCTGGCGGTCTGATCCATGGCTTCCTGGATCGCACGCTTGCGAGTGGCTTCGGCCTTGCGGCTGAAGTACCAGACCATGAAGGTCACGATCGATACCGCCAGCAGAATCAGGCTGGCCACGGCGTTGATCTCGGGTTTCACGCCCAGACGCACAGCCGAGAACACTTCCATCGGCAAGGTCGTGGAACCCGGCCCGGAGACGAAGCTCGCCAGCACCAGATCGTCCAGCGACAGGGCAAACGACATCATGCCGCCGGCGGCCAGCGACGGCGCGATCATCGGAATGGTGATCAGGAAGAACACCTTCAATGGCCGGGCACCGAGGTCCATGGCCGCCTCTTCGATGGACAGGTCCAGCTCACGCAAGCGCGCCGATACGACCACCGCCACATACGCGGCGCAGAACGTGGTGTGGGCGATCCAGATGGTGACGATGCCGCGTTCCTGCGGCCAGCCGATCATCTGTGCCATCGCCACGAACAGCAGCAACAACGACAGACCGGTGATCACTTCCGGCATCACCAGCGGCGCGGTGACCAGGCCGCCGAACAACGTGCGGCCCTTGAAGCGGGTGACTCGGGTCAGTACGAAAGCCGCCAGCGTCCCCAGCGCGACCGCCGCAATCGAGGTGTAGCAGGCAATTTCCAGCGAACGAACCACCGAGCCCATCAGTTGAGTGTTGTCCAGCAGGCCGACGTACCACTTCACCGACCAGCCGCCCCAGACGGTCACCAGTTTCGAGGCGTTGAACGAGTAGATCACCAGGATCAGCATCGGCATATAGATGAACAGCAGGCCGAGCACCAGCATCATTCTTGAAAATCCGAAACGGTTCATGCCCGTCCCTCCATCTCTTTGGCTTGGCTACGGTTGAACAGGATGATCGGCACAATCAGGATCGCCAGCATCACCACCGCCAACGCGGACGCCACCGGCCAGTCACGGTTGTTGAAGAACTCCTGCCACAGCACGCGACCAATCATCAGGGTTTCCGGGCCGCCGAGCAGTTCCGGAATCACGAACTCACCGACCACCGGAATGAACACCAGCATGCAGCCTGCGATGATGCCGTTCCTGGCCAGCGGGACGGTGATTTTCCAGAAGTTGTTGAAGTTGCTTGAACCCAGGTCCGATGCGGCTTCCAGCAGACTGCCGTCATGCTTGACGAGGTTGGCGTACAGCGGCAGCACCATGAACGGCAGGTACGCATACACCACGCCGATATAGACCGCGGTGTTGGTGTTGAGGATTTCGATCGGCTCTGAAATCAGCCCGGTCCAGAGCAAGAAGGCATTGAGCAAACCGTTGTTGCTGAGGATGCCCATCCACGCATACACGCGGATCAGGATGGCGGTCCAGGTCGGCATCATGATCAGCAGCAGCAAGACGTTCTGCGCTTCCTTGCTGGCCTTGGAAATGGCGTAGGCCATCGGGAAACCGATCACCAGGCACATCGCCGTGCTGAGGGCGGCCATTTTCAAGGAGCCCAGATAAGCCGAGATGTACAGCTCATCGTCGCCCAGCATGGCGTAGTTGCCGAGGTTCAACAGCAGCTGGAATTTCTGTTCGGCGAAGCTGTAGATCTCGGAGTAGGGTGGAATGGCCAGGGCTGCTTCGGAAAAACTGATCTTCATCACCAGGAAAAACGGCAGCATGAAGAACAGGCACAGCCACAGGAATGGAATACCGATCACGACTTTACGGCCGCTCGGCAAAAACCGCTGAAACTGCTGAGTGAGAGTGTTCATGCGCGCAGTACCACGCCGCTGTCGTCTTCCCACCAGACGTAGACCTGATCGTCCCATGTCGGGCGTGTGCCACGGCGTTCGGCGTTGGCCATGAACGACTGCACGATCTTGCCGCCAGGCAGCTCGACGTAAAACACCGAGTGTCCGCCGAGGTAAGCAATGTCATGCACCTTGCCCTGGGACCAGTTGTAACGGGTATCGGGTTTGAGGGTGCTGACCAGCATTTTTTCCGGGCGGATGGCGTAGGTAATCGACTTGTCCTGTACCGAGGTACTCACGCCGTGGCCGACGTAGATCTTCTGTTCCAGGTCCGGGCTGTGAATGATCGCGTGACCTTCCAGATCTTCTACAACGGTGCCGTCGAAGGCGTTCACGTTGCCGATGAATTCGCAGACCATGCGACTGACTGGCGCTTCATAGATATCGACCGGACTACCGATCTGCGCGATCCAGCCCAGGTGCATGATCGCGATGCGTTGGGCCATGGTCATGGCCTCTTCCTGGTCGTGAGTCACCATCACGCAGGTCACGCCGACGCGTTCGATGATTTCCACCAGTTCGAGTTGCATCTGCGAACGCAGCTTTTTGTCCAGCGCGCCCATCGGCTCATCGAGCAGTAGCAGTTTCGGGCGCTTGGCCAGCGAACGAGCCAGTGCCACACGTTGACGCTGACCACCGGAGAGTTGATGCGGCTTGCGCTTGGCGTACTGGGTCATGTGCACCAGCTTGAGCATTTCTTCGACGCGGGCTTCGATTTCACTGGCGGGCAGACGGTCCTGCTTCAGACCGAAGGCAATGTTCTGCGCCACGGTCATGTGCGGGAACAGCGCGTAGGACTGGAACATCATGTTGATTGGCCGCTCGTACGGCGGCATATCGGTGATGTCCACGCCATCGAGGTAGATCCGCCCTTCGGTCGGTCGCTCAAAGCCTGCCAGCATGCGCAGGAGTGTCGATTTGCCGGAACCCGAACCGCCCAGCATGGCGAAGATTTCGCCTTGGTGGATGTCCAGGGACACATCGTCTACGGCAATGGTTTCGTCAAATTTCTTGGTTACGCGGTCGACTCTCACCAGAACCTTTTTCGGTTGCTGATTACCTTCTAGAGCCTTCCTGTAAATGCTGGAGGCGTTTGCCATGTGAAACTCCCAACAGGTGTCAGTCGTCGGGCCAATACGGCCTGACTTAATAGTTGATTGCGAACCCGCACCGGGTACGGCCCTTGTAGGAGCCGAGCTTGCTCGCGATGGCGGCCTGCCAGTCAGCGTTGATGTCGACTGTCAGGGCCTCATCGCGAGCAAGCTCGGCTCCTACAAGGGTTACCCGTGTCGGTCGGGCTAATTCGGCGCCGCCGTCCTGGCTGCCTGGTCGTACTTGTTGTTATTGCGGTGTGTCGTTTTCGTGAGTCACGGATGCGCAAGGGCGCGCCCGCCCGACTCACGTGGGCAGTAAATGGATTAATCGAGTGTTCAGTCAGCGCGTATTACGCAGCGCCGTCCGTTGCCGACATGCGTCGCCAAACGCCTGGAAAATACTCAAGTAGGGAGGGTTGGCCAGGACCTGCCATTCCGGGTGCCATTGCACGCCGAGGGCGAAGGCCTTGCTGTGCTCTACGGAGATCGCTTCGATCAGGCCATCGGGAGCGATGGCTTCGGCGCGCAGGCCGGGAGCAAGTCGGTCGATGCCTTGGCTGTGAATCGAATTGACCTGGAACACCGGCGGCAATTCCAGCGCTTGGAACACACCGCCCGGTTGCACGCTGACCGCATGAGCCGGTGCGTACTGCACCGCCAGGTCCGGATGATCCGCTTCCCGGTGATCAAGCATGCCGGGCAATTCGTGGACCTTCTGATGCAAGCTGCCACCGAACGCCACGTTCATTTCCTGAAAGCCGCGACAAATACCGAGTACCGGAACACCGGCGGCAATCGCTGCGCGCAATAAGGGAAGGGTGGTGCTGTCCCGGGCAGGATCGTGATCCGTGCCGGGTGCGCTGGCGGGGCCTTGATAGTGGAAGGGCTCCACATTCGACGGCGAACCGGTCAGCAACAAGCCGTCGAGATGCGCGAGCAGCTCATCAATCTCGGTTAGTTCGCCTAAGGAAGGAATGACCACCGGCAGCCCCAGAGCCGCGACGCTGACAGCACGCAAGTACTTGTCACCGCTGACGTGGTAGGGGTGCAGGCCAATCTGTTTGACGCACGCAGTAACGCCGATCAATGGCTTGAGTGCCATTTTTATCACCTCGAAGTTTCACACTTGAACGAGCTTTTCCGGAGCTTAGCCTCGTTGATTTTAATTAACAACTCTCATGTAAAAAATTCTAAACGCAAAAACGGTCGGGAATCCGGGCTGGCGCGGGTTTTAGGCGCTAAAGAGGCCGATGAGTGGCTGAGTCGGCCAATAAATTCAACGTTAAAGGCGCTTCGTTCGCTATTGACTTCACTTTGCCTTTCGGATTGACTGGGCTCGTGAAAGTGCGGTGAACATAATAATTAACAGCTAATAGGTGCATCATGTCGGTCCCTCTGCGTGCCGTTCAACTCAACGAAGCAAACGCATTCCTTAAGAAATATCCTGAGGTTTTGTACGTCGACCTTCTGATTGCGGATATGAACGGTGTGGTGCGCGGCAAGCGCATCGAGCGCACCAGTCTTCATAAGGTTTACGAAAAAGGCATCAATCTGCCGGCGTCACTGTTCGCTCTGGACATCAATGGTTCCACGGTGGAAAGCACCGGCCTGGGCCTGGACATCGGCGACTCCGACCGAATCTGCTACCCGATTCCCGGCACCCTGAGCATCGAGCCTTGGCAGAAGCGCCCCACCGCGCAACTGTTGATGACCATGCACGAACTCGAAGGCGAGCCGTTCTTTGCCGACCCGCGTGAAGTGCTGGCCAATGTGGTGCGCAAGTTCGACGAGATGGGCCTGACCATCTGCGCCGCGTTCGAACTCGAGTTCTACCTGATCGACCAGGACAACGTGAACGGACGTCCGCAGTCGCCACGCTCACCGGTTTCCGGCAAGCGTCCGATGTCGACCCAGGTGTACCTGATCGACGACCTCGACGAATACGTCGACTGCCTGCAAGACATCCTTGAAGGCGCGAAAGAGCAGGGCATCCCGGCTGACGCCATCGTCAAGGAAAGCGCCCCGGCGCAGTTCGAAGTGAACCTGCACCACGTCTCCGACCCGATCAAGGCTTGCGATTACGCGGTGTTGCTCAAGCGTCTGGTGAAGAACATCGCCTACGACCATGAAATGGACACCACCTTCATGGCCAAGCCGTATCCAGGCCAGGCGGGCAACGGTCTGCACGTGCACATTTCGATTCTCGACAAAGAAGGCAACAACATCTTTGCCAGCGAGGATCCCGAGCAGAACGCCGCACTACGTCACGCAATCGGCGGTGTGCTCGAGACCCTGCCGGCGCAGATGGCCTTTCTCTGCCCGAACGTCAACTCGTACCGTCGTTTCGGCGCCCAGTTCTACGTGCCGAACTCGCCAAGCTGGGGCATCGACAACCGCACCGTTGCGGTCCGTGTACCCACCGGTTCTGCAGACGCCGTGCGGATCGAGCACCGGGTGGCCGGCGCTGACGCCAACCCGTACCTGCTGATGGCCTCGGTGCTGGCCGGTATTCACCATGGCCTGACCAACGAAATCGAGCCGGGCCCACCGGTCGAAGGCAACAGCTACGAGCAGAACGAACAGAGCCTGCCGAACAACCTGCGCGATGCACTTCGCGAACTGGACGACAGCGAAGTCATGGCCAGGTACATCGACCCGCTGTACATCGACGTGTTTGTGGCGTGCAAGGAAAGCGAGCTGGCCGAGTTCGAGAACTCCATCTCGGACCTTGAGTACAACTGGTATCTGCACACGGTCTGACGGCCAAACACCCGTCGGCTAAGGATGAGGGGGTGTACACAAAACATGTGTGCACCGCGAATCCCCTGTAGGAGCTGAGCTTGCTCGCGATAGCGGTGGATCAGTCGCCATCAATATTGAATGTGATGGCCTCATCGCGAGCAAGCTTTGCTCCTACAAGGCAATCGGTCCGACGATCACCTATTCCTCCGCGTTGAGTCACTTCAATGGCAATTACTCGCAGCGGCTGGGAGCAACGCTTCCAGTCCTTAACAATCGAAGGTCGGGCATTCATTGACGGCCACTACTGCTCGGCACTCAGTCGCGACACCTTTGAATGCGTGAGCCCGGTGGACGGCCGCTTCCTGGCGAACGTCGCCAGTACCGACGAAGCCGACGCGAATGTGGCGGTGCAGGTCGCACGCCGGGCGTTCGACTCCGGTGTCTGGGCCAAGCTGGCCCCGGCAGAACGCAAGCGCATCCTGATTCGTTTCGCCGATCTGATTCTGGCGAACCAGGAAGAACTGGCGCTGCTGGAAACCCTCGACATGGGCAAGCCGATCAGCGACTCCATGGCCATCGACATTCCAGCGACCGCCAACGCGATCCGCTGGAGCGCCGAGGCGATCGACAAGATCTACGACGAAGTTGCAGCGACGCCGCACGATCAGTTGGGCTTGGTCACTCGTGAACCGTCGGGCGTAGTCGCGGCCATCGTGCCGTGGAACTTCCCGTTGATCATGGCCAGCTGGAAGTTCGCACCGGCCCTCGCGGCGGGTAACTCGTTCATCCTCAAGCCTTCGGAAAAGTCGCCACTGACGGCAATCCGCATCGCTCAACTGGCGCTCGACGCGGGCATCCCGAAAGGCGTGTTCAACGTGCTGCCGGGCTTCGGTCACACCGTCGGCAAGGCGCTGGCGCTGCACATGGACGTCGACGTGCTGGCCTTCACCGGCTCGACGGCGATTGCCAAGCAACTGCTGATATACGCCGGGCAAAGCAACATGAAACGCGTCTGGCTGGAAGCCGGCGGCAAAAGCCCGAACGTGGTGTTTGCCGACGCCCCGGATCTGCGCGCGGCAGCTACAGCTGCGGCCAGTGCGATTGCCTTCAACCAGGGTGAAGTCTGCACCGCCGGTTCGCGTTTGCTGGTGGAACGTTCGATTCGCGAGCAGTTCATCCCGCTGCTGGTGGAAGCACTGCAAGCCTGGAAACCGGGGCATGCCCTCGATCCGGAAACCACCGTCGGTGCGGTCGTCGATCAACGCCAACTGGACAACGTGCTGCGCTACATCAGCATCGGCAAAGAGCAGGGCGCCCAACTGATCGCGGGCGGCAAGCGCACCCTTGAAGACACCGGCGGCCTGTACGTGGAACCGGCGATTTTCGACGGCGTGACCAACGCCATGACCATCGCCCGGGAAGAGATCTTCGGCCCGGTGCTGTCGCTGATCACCTTCGACACCGCTGAAGAAGCATTGGCGATTGCCAACGACAGCATCTTCGGTCTGGCCGCCGGGGTCTGGACCAGCAACCTGAGCAAGGCGCACACCTTCGCTCGCGGCTTGCGCGCCGGCAGCGTCTGGGTCAACCAGTACGACGGCGGCGACATGACCGCGCCGTTCGGCGGGTTCAAGCAGTCGGGTAACGGTCGGGACAAATCGCTGCATGCGTTCGATAAATACACCGAACTCAAAGCGACCTGGATCAAGCTCTAACACTTCTACAGCGGCGGTCGCAGGCAAGTGCCTGCGGCCGTTCGGGAACTCAATCATGCAAAAACATGTAAACAGCTACTACGCCGCAACCCGCAACGAGACCATCGATTTTCCGGTGCTCGAAGAGCTGGTCGAGTGCGATGTCTGCGTCATCGGCGCGGGCTACACTGGTTTGTCGTCGGCCCTGTTCCTCAGTGAAGCGGGCTACAGCGTCACCGTGCTCGAAGCCGCCAAGGTCGGCTACGGCGCCAGCGGTCGCAACGGCGGTCAACTGGTCAACTCCTACAGCCGCGACGTCGATGTCATCGAAGAGCGTTACGGCGACAAGACTGCCGAAGTACTGGGCAGCATGATCTTTGAGGGCGCGGACATCATCCGTTCGCGCATCAAGCAGTACGACATCAAGTGCGACTACAAGCCCGGCGGCATTTTCGCAGCGCTGAACAAGAAGCAGCTCAAAGGCCTGGCCGAGCAGAAAAGCAGCTGGGAGCGCTACGGCAACAAGAACCTGAGGATGCTCGACGCGGCCGAGATCAAGCGCGAAGTCGGTTGCGACAACTACGTCGGCGGCCTGCTGGACATGCAGGGCGGCCACATCCACCCGCTGAACCTGGCCCTCGGTGAAGCCGCGGCCATCATCGGCCTGGGCGGCAAGATCTACGAGCAATCAGCAGCGGTGGAAATCACCTACGGCGAGCCGATCACAGTGCGCACTGCCAAAGGCGTGGTGCGGGCCAAATACCTGCTGATCGCCGGTAACGCCTACTTGCCTCAGGACCTCGACAACCGCGTCACCCGCAAGAGCATGCCTTGCGGTTCGCAAATCGTCGTCACCGAGCCCTTGTCGGCCAAAGTCGCCAAGAGCCTGATCAGCAACAACTACTGCGTCGAAGACTGCAACTACCTGCTTGATTACTACCGCCTGACCGCCGACAACCGTCTGCTGTACGGTGGCGGCGTGGTCTACGGCGCCCGCGAACCGGACGACATCGAGCAACTGATCCGCCCGAAAATCCTCAAGACCTTCCCGCAATTGAAGGACGTGAAGATCGACTACCGCTGGACCGGCAACTTCCTGCTGACCATGTCACGCATGCCGCAATTCGGTCGCATCGAGAAAAACGCCTACTACATGCAGGGCTACAGCGGCCACGGCGTCACCTGCTCGCACCTGGCTGGCAAACTGATCTCGGAAATGATCCGCGGCGACGCCGAACGCTTCGACGCGTTCGCCTCCCTGCCGCACATGCCCATGTTCGGCGGCCGCACCTTCCAGGCCCCGCTCACCGCCATGGGCGCCGCGTACTACGCACTGCGTGACCGTTTCGGTATCTAGGTTGCACCTCGCCGGCGGCCACCGCAAAATGGGGCCGCCGGCTTTTTTATCAGCCGTTTATCGAACCTGCTGAGCAACATCAGCAAACGTGATTTAATAGCCGCCTTTCACGGTTCCGGGACAGGGGAACGGCGTGATACGCGGCCACCGCGCCCACCCGTCACCCACCCCCATTACCCTTAAGTCGTTCTCACATAAGGCTGTCATGGATACGGGTTCTCGACTCAAATTAGTACGCGAAAGCTACAAACTGTCCCAGCGCGAGCTGGCCCGGCGTAGCGGCGTCACCAATGCCACCATCTCCCTGATCGAACAGAATCGAGTCAGTCCTTCTGTCAGCTCCCTGAAAAAGCTCCTCGAAAGCATCCCCATGTCTTTGGCGGACTTCTTCACCTTCGATCAACCGCCCCAAGAGCACAAATACGTCTTCCGCGCCAACGAGCAGCCCGACCTGGGCCGTGATGGCCTGCGTCTTTTGCTGATCGGCGCGTCGGTGCCGAGTCGCCAGATGCGTCTGTTGCGCGAGCAATACGCACCGGGTGCCAGTTCTGGCGAAGAGCCGATTGTGCATGTGGAAGGGGAGGAGTGTGGGCTCGTTACCCGTGGCACGGTTGAGCTGACCGTGGATGGGCAGATCAGTGTGTTGAATGCCGGGGATGGGTACTACTTTCCGACCACACTACCGCACCGGTTTCGGAATATTGGGGCGGATGAGGCGGAGATCATTAGTGCGAATACGCCGGCGAATTTTTAATTAAGCAGATGATTCAGCGCTTTCAATGATCTGATGCATGGCTATAATGTTTTCAAATATTGTAGCCGTGATGGATCATGTATTTATGAATTTTAGCAAAGCTCGCTATTATATTTGGATAGGCTCGCTTATCTTCGGCTCGGCAGGGCTGTATACGCTAATAATTGTTGGTGGGGTAAAGCAAGTGGTGCCTTTGGAGGGTGTCTATTTGCGCGGAACCTACATTGCTACATATGTAGTTATTAGCTTTTTTGGCTTGCGTTTTTATATTCCTAGACTGCGTAATGTGTGGCTTGGCGGGATGATGGATGAGAAGTATATTAGTTTGCGTGGTTCTTGGATTGGCATGGTCATTGGAGCCATAACTGGGACCATGATTTTTATGCCACAGGTGAAAAAAATTGAGTTTTTAGAGGGTTCGCCTTATTTGCTGGTTGCAGCAGTTGTGTTCCTTGTTTTTATGTTGACCTTGGTCTTCTTGAGTTTTTATGCTGGGCGGTCGCGGCGTAGGCGATGATTGAGTTTTTCGCACTCATGGTTGCTTATTTTCAGTTGTTACGTTGCTCTCGTTTATCATTGTTTTTGATTGTCATGGCGTCGACTAACGCTTCGAAAGCCAAAGCGAGCCTCCCCATTTGTTTGTAGGCCATTTCATAGTTGATAGGGTCGTGGTTGAATAACTGCATCGAGCCGGGCTTTCGAACAAGCTTTGATAAGCCGTTTATAGATAAGTACACGTCCATGGAGTAGTAGGCCATATTACCCTCGTAAATGCTTCCAAGCCGGTCCTGATAAAACTCTCGAACAGGCCCTACCACCCCGGGTGCGCCAGGGCCATTGTAGATATTGCCTGCGCCTTCATAGATGTTATTGAATCCATGCGCGATTAAAGGTATTCCGGGTACTACGGCCAAACCTCTTGTGCTCCCTAAAATGCTGGCGCCAGCCTCCATCTGCATGGCTCCCGCCACCATCCCCGCGCCGTTTTGAGCATAAAAAAGCACCTTGGACGATAACTCGGCATACTCCTCTCTGATTTCTTGTAATCCCTCCCGTGCGCTGATGATACCTTCATCAACCGCTTGGATAATTTCATCAGCATAAGAAGAAACAATCGAGCTAAATTGAAGCTGAAAAAAACTATCGTACAGCTGCGTAGCACCGATAGAACACCCGAACGCAACAAGATCGGACGCAGCTTTGGTCACGTCGTGAATGTCACAGATGTCATCACTCATCCTCGTTTCCCCAAGTACTATAAGCACACGTGCCCGCCTGAATGTGCGTCCAACTGATATCGCGATAACGAATGGATACTAATTCTTGCGGTTGGGCATCGCTCCTATATGTGGAGTGAGGTACTTGAAGGGTGATGTGGGCAATTTTCGCCCCCGTGAGTCGTATTGAGTAATATTTATCCTGGCCGCCCGCGGGTGATGTTCGATAAAAATGGATAGTGCACTCCACCTCTTCTCGCTCATGAAGCGCACTGGCCAACAGTGGCGATGATTTATCAATGTTCTTGGTAATCATGATAGGCAGGTGCTTGCCGCGACCGCCTGAACCTCCACCGTCATTACCCGTAATCATGTTGTGCGAGTAAGCCAAAATCATGATTTCGTCTTCATGATCAGTTTGACATTTATTACCGATGGAGCTTAGACCGGAACACCCGGCGGAAATCAAACCTTGGCGTTTGCCGGTAATGCTCATGTAACCGTGATTGGCCATAGGTGTCACTCCTTTTAGTCAGCTGAACACTCTGTTCCGAGCGTAACAGTTGCTCTATCGGGGAAGTTTTGGTTCTTGTTGTTGTGGCTAGGTGGGCTGAGAAGATTCAGAATTTTCGTACAGCAAAACGAGAAATCTGGAGATGAAGATGCCTACATGCACATAGGGGGTGTACTTGTTTAGTCATGTGTTCTTCAGCAAGTTAAAGGGACAGGTGACAGTGGCTGCTTTCTTACCCGAACGTTTTCAAACCACCTGAGCCGGACGCGGAAGTTTCGTAACTCCGCTCCGAGATTGACAAGCCGGATCACCCCAAACACTATCAACCCATGACTTACACACGCCGCATGAACATGATGTGCTCCTCCATGACCGCCTTTGGCGGGCCGTGAGGTCATGCGTTCGTAGGATTTGACGTAATTACCCAAGGCCCCGCCAGAAATGGACGGGGCTTTTTAGTTCTCCGTCCACCGATGGCTAACGGAGAATGAAATGTTCGAGATCAGACGCGCTACGCCAAGCGATTCCCAAACAGCCTTCGACATTCGCCTTCAAGCGATACGGCACCAGTGCATCGGCGCCTATACCGCGGAGCAAATGCTGGCCTGGACGGCAGGATCAGCCGAGGACGGGTACAGCGACCTGATGGAAAAACACTTTTATCTGGGCTGTGTTCAAGGAGAACCGGTGGCGACGGGAATGCTTGATCTGGAGAGCGGCGAAATTGGCGCGATCTTTGTGCTTCCGGGTTTTATGCAGCAAGGCATCGGCATGAAAGTCCTGAACCACCTGGAATGCTTGGCACGGGATCTGGGGCTGAAAGAAGTCAATCTGGACGCTACGTTGAACGCGGCTGATTTTTACCGGCGCTGCGGTTTTGTGGGTGACGAACCTGCTATTTACTATTCGCCCTCTGGGCTTCAGTTAGCTTGTGTTCCTATGGTGAAGGGGCTTTTGTAGAGAACAAAAGGGGGTTCCCATTAGTCGTGACTCAATGCGTCGGCAACTGCAATTGATCCAGAGTACAGCCGTTGGCCTTTGGCGATGACTGCCTGGCCTGAAGGCGTCGGGCCCCGGAATCCAAATCAAAGATGCTGACTTGGCAGGTGCCGAAATCATTAGGGCCGTCGGCGATGCCGACCTTGATCACATAGCGGGCACCTGGGATGAACTCACTGACGAAATCGATCTTGCAGGTGCGGTTGCCGCTGGCCCAGCCCTGCAGCACTAAGTGGATCGGTTTGGCCGCCTCAATGGTGCGGAAGCCTTCGGGTTTCGATGTCTCTCCACTGACCGAGAACAGTTTCCGACCAGGCGTCACCAACGGGTGTCTTTAACTGTACACCCACATTAAGAGCGGCCTCTCAGCGGCCCAATTGGTGAGGCATTGTGGACCGCCATATCGGGTTGACTGTTGCCGGTCGTCACAGGCCGGAGTCGTTACGTTCGACCTGATGTGAGGTCGGGTATGCCGATAAGGCAACTACGCACGATGCGGCGAGGGATCGTGCGGGCCGCCTGAAAGCTGCGCTGGAAAACCGAGGTGTTCATCCAGAGGCACTGAGCTGCTGCCGCATCGGCGGGCCTCCATCTAATCACGTTAGTTGTGCTGGCTGGATGTCTCAATATTCAGGTTTTAAGGTATTCAACGATTTGATCAATGTTGCTGATATGCGGCGCTGTATCAATCATATCGCTGGAGAGACACCACGGATAATTGAGGCTCTGCAGCCAATTCATTACTGACTCCAAGTCCTGTGCTGTGCAGGCTTGCATGTGTTCGATCGTGATGCGTAGATGCGATGCAAGCCCTGATGTTTGCAGGAACCGCCAGTGATATTCTCCGCAGCCTATGCGCAGTTCGCCAGTTTCTTTAACCGACATCCCCACCAACCATTTGCAGGTATGTACGGTGGCCTCTGTCTTTGGTGGCTCGCCGAGGCAGAAAGTATAAACGTTCTCATAACACTGGCCAAAGCGGCGCACTAATATGTCCGCGATGCCTGCCCGGCCGTTGACATGGGGGGGAAATGAAATGACGCCTGTACGCACAACCATCTCAAGGGTTGCGTCGGGAGTGAAGCATTGCCGCAGGAGGTCTGGTCGGTTTCCGTCCTTGGCAAGGATGTATTTCTCAATCGAACGAGCGGTGGTCGGCATCTTGGAGACGTCCTGAAAGTCGATGAAGTTAATGTGGGTAATTGCTTTCCGGGGTCACGCCTTCACGTTCTAAAGTCGATGAACGTGAAAGGCGAAACTTGAAGAAAACTTAACGTGTTCGACAACGAGTTCGAGCGGTGAAACAGAGGTCGGCTGTTTATTTAAAGCGGTCAGCGACCGATGCTCGAAATACTTTACCGAATGGGCGAGATCGATGTGTGCGCAGCTTCAGAAGCTGCAATGCGGCGCCAAAAAACGCCACTGCACCGGCACCGATCGCTAGCGTCCAACTTGGCATTTCCAACAGCAATAGGAAACCTCCTGCGCCAGCACCTAATGCGCTCCCCAGGTAAAGTGCTGACTCGTTCAAGGCGACTGCTAAATTACCATCGCCATTTCGCTCCCGCTCTGAGATCAACTCGTTATTTTGCGGAACCTGTAAGGCCCACCCCACGCATCCCCATATAGCGATAGGAATCATGGCTAACCAAGGCGATATGGCCGCGGCCAGCGGCAGCGCCAATAGTGACGCAGTCAACACCAGCATTATGATAAATATCAGCACGGGTCCTTCAATACGTTCAACCAGCGGGGTAATCAAGAAACTTCCTGCTACCCCACCAAGGCCCCAAACCCAGAGATATGGCGTCACGCTATCGATTCCTCCGTAGGCGGGATCCGTCATGAGCGGGGCGATGAAAGTGTACATCCCCAAGCTGGACACTGCGGCTAGCAGCGAGACCAGCAGGGTGCTTACTACATTCCGGTTCTCTAGCAATAAGAGTTTGCTACGGATTGTCATCTGCGGTCCGGCAGGGAGCGCTGGAAGGTTGACTACCAACCCCAGCCATGAGGCAGCACCAAGCAGAGCAATCAGCCACAGAGCGGCCTGCCACCCTGACAGCTCGGCAAGCAGCAGACTGAAAGGGACACCCAGCACGGTTCCACTGGCCATTCCAGCCATGATGATGGCGATCGCTCGACCGCGCCCGTTAGGTTCAGATACTGCAACACAAGCAGTGATTCCGGTTGCCAGATAAACTCCGGCCCCGAGCCCGGCAATTGCACGACACACTAACAGCGCAGCGAAATCATCAACGACAGCGCTGGCCATATTGGCCAAGACGAAGATCGCCAAGGCGGACAACAACCCGAGCCTCTGTCGTTGTGGGGGTAAGAGGGCCACGAAAATAGGCGATCCGATGCCATAAGCCAAAGAGAACACAGCCACCAATTGAGCAGCCACCGCTACCTGCACATTAAAGGCCTGTTCAATCATAGGCACGAGGCCTGCCATTACATAGGACGCCATGCCCAGCGCGAAGGCGCCGACAGCAATCCAATAGACCGAAGAGGGTGTTGTCCTGAACATAAGAATCTCCCTTTGCGAAATTAGGGCGGCGCAACAATTACGCGTCATCCCCGGCGCGGCAAATTCTTTAGCAAGCTAATCATTGTTACAATATCTACACTTTATGCTGTTACAGGGAGCAACTGTGTAATGGGAAGAACACTCGAACGCACCCGAGACGAGTTGGCGGCATTTTTGCGCAGTCGCCGAGAGCGCATTTCACCCGAGCAAGCAGGATTACCAACGACTGGGCGAAGAAGGACGCCGGGGCTGCGTCGTGAGGAGGTCGCCGCGTTGGCAGGCGTCGGCTTGACTTGGTATACATGGCTTGAGCAAGGCCGCGATATTGGGGTTTCACCGGCTTTCCTCGACAGTCTATGTCGAGTATTGAAACTTGACGCCATGGAACGCAGGCACCTTTACTTGCTGACCTACCAACGTGCTCCAGCAGAACAGGCACAGACTTGGTGCGTCGTTCCAACGATCATCCATCGTTTGATGGCAGACATGCCGCTGCGCCCCGCCTATGTCCTGAGTTTGCGTTGGGACGTTCTCGCATGGAATCCGGCCGGCGATAAAGTATTCAACTTTGCAGACAAGCCTCCAGAGCAGCGCAACCTCCTGTGGATGCTGTTTACTGATGAGAAAATGCGTTCGCTGTTGTGCCCCTGGGAGGAGCAGGCGATACAAATGCTCTCTAGCTTTCGCAGGGATTTTGTTCATGCTTCGGCGCAAAGCGATGTTGCTGAGCTGGTGCGCAGCCTCGAGAAAGTCAGTGCAGAGTTCAAGTATTGGTGGAACAGGCAGGATATTCACGGCCCTTGCCAAGGCCTCAGAAATTTTGAAATTCCGTCATTCGGAAATATCTCGTTTGAGCATGCAACCCTGATAATTGACGCCGACAGGCACTTGCACTTGGTTTATTACGCGCCCAGTTTGGAAGGCGCTGCTCAGAGTAAGTTTGAGGGATGGCTTCAGGGCAGATATAGCTAGTTTGCAAGCCGATCATGCGCTCCTTATCCACTATTGACTATTCGCCCTCCGGGCTTCAGTTGGCTTGTGTTCCTATGGTGAAGGGGCTTTGCAGGTCAGGCAGGGGTTAGTTGCTTAACTGGCGGCAGACCCCCGAGGGGCGGGGGCTCGTGCAAGACGTAATATTCCAGATGGCCACGATTGACAAACTCTTACGACTTGTAGGAATTTAGCCGCCCGCAGGTAAGGCATATCTGCTGACGGCCAAAAAATAGCCGTTTTTCACCACACAAAGGATTGTCTATGCAAGGTTCAAATACCGTTGCCCAACCGGCGGACGGTCAGCTGGTGCATGCGCATCAGAACACCCCCCACATGAACATTGCCCAGCAAATTCTCGAATGTCTGTTTCGGCGTCGCAGTCTTGCCCCGGAACAGGATCATGAGCTTTCGTTGCAGGTGCTGGAACCCCATCTGGCGAAGGTAATGCAGGCGGTCGAGAGCGGTCGCAAAGTCGAAATGGTCTTGCCAGCTTTTCCCGGCAAGTCGCCCAGCCGCAAGAAAACCCTGAGCCATCTCCCTGATCTTGCTGAACACCATGCAATCGACGAGTTACACCGCCTGTGTGAGGAGATCCAGGAGATCTATGCGCCGGGTGCGCTGATTCATATCTGCTCCGATGGTTATGTGTTCTCTGACCTGGTGCATGTTCCCGATTCTGACGTCAAGGCTTACACCGACGCTATCCAGGACTACGCCGATCAGCACTATCCCGGTACGTTCGCCCATTTCGACCTCAGGGATGCCTATCCTCAGCTTGATTGTCTGGACGCCATGCGTGAGGAGATGATGATCGAGCACGGTCAGTCATTGATCCTGTTGCAACAGCGCTTCAAGGATGAACCGCACATGATGTTGATGTACTGCGGTATCCATCGCTTTCTGTCCGAGGATTATTCGGGGCTCAAGGTATTCGCCGGCATGAGCCTGAATGCGGTGAAGAAGGTCGCCAAGCCGGCCTCCCAGCGGGTGATTCAGCGCAGTGAAGCCTGGAGCGCCCTGTTACTGGCGCGCTACCCGCATTGCCTGCGCCTGTCGATTCACCCGCAATTGGCGGTGTCGACGAAGATCGGTATCCGGCTGGTGCCCACCAGTGACCTGTGGCGCACTCCCTGGCATTCGGTAGCCATCAAGCGACGGGGTGTGGTCACCCTCGAAAAACGCAGTAATGTCGATGAGCGCTACCACCGTCTGGTGTTCCGCAAGGGGCGTCCTTGTCACTACGCCAGTGCTCAATGATGGCGTCCCGGTTGCGGGTCGAAGCCGTACTCTTCGATTTGGATGGAACCTTGGTCGACACCTTGCCGGACATCACCTGGTGTCTGAACCAGGTGTTACTCGAACACGGTTGCCCGGCGCTGACCGCGCAAACGGTGCGGGGCTATATCGGCGGCGGGACCACGGCGATGATTGAGCGGGTTGCCGCGCAGTTTGGTATCGCTGATGCGATCGCCCTGCACCAGCGCTACGTGACGCTGTATCAGCACAACCTGGTTCAATTTTCCCGGCCATTCAGCGGTGTACTGGAATTGCTCGAAGGCTGCCGCCAGTTACAGCTGCCGCTGGCTATCGTGACCAACAAGGCCGAGGAAATGGCCTTGCAGGTTTCCAGAACATTGCTGCCGCAGAATGTTTTCGGGCCGATTCTGGGGCATCGCACGGGCCGGTCACTCAAACCTCAGCCGGATGTGGCGTGGGAAGCCGCCCGGCGGTTGTCGGTTGATCCGCAACGCTGTTTGTTCGTCGGTGACACAGAGATCGACCTGAAAACTGCCCGTGCCGCAGGTATGTACTCGGCAGCGGTCACCTGGGGGTACGGCCTGACTCAGACGTTGCAGGCCCTAGCTCCGGACTTCTGCTGTGAGCAACCGGCCGGGTTGTTGCGCATTCTGCAGCAAGTCTGCGGGACAGCGCATGCGCTCACCGAGCATGGCGATACCGTCAAATCCTATTGATACACACAAACCCTCAAGGAAGTTGTTCTATGGAACATAGAGACGCCTGGATCGCTGCCGTCAGCGATTTGCTGGCTGGTTATCTGCTCAAAGGCACGGATGATTGTTTCGAAACACAAGGCCGGGCGCATCTGGCGCGCAGCCTGGGGCAGTACTTTGATCAAAACCTGCCAGTACGTCTGGTACTGCCAGGTTTTCCCTGCAAGTCGCCCAATGCCAGTGACCAGACCTTCGGCGTGCTGCCGGATTATGGTGAGGTGATGGCTATCGAGCGCCTCGACCAGCTCGGCCAAGCCATCGCCGCATTGCACACACCGGGCTGTGTGGTGTCGATCCTCAGCGACGGGACGACGTTCAATGACATCGTTGGTGTGGCCGATGACGTTCGCGCAGCCTACAACCGGGCTTTGCGTGAACTGTGCACCACCCATACGATTCAGTGGGTCAGCATGGAAGACCTGTTCCCGCAGGCCCAAAGTGCCGAGTCGGTCCGCGCCAGCCTGGTCAAGCAGGCCCGTCTACCCTGGAAAAACCTTGGAGAACTGATCGAGCAGAGCCGGCACGATGAATCCCTCAGCCAGGCCCATGACAACCTCTGCAGTCATTTGTACAACGACCTGCGCCTGTGCCGTGAGGACGGGCAGAGCGAGGACGAGTACCTGCAGCAAATCAACTTCAAAGCCTACCAGATGATGTTTCGCGGGCAGGCCTTGAATGCGGCAGTGGATCGTTTCTTCGGCGACGACATTCGATTGTCGGTCCATCAGTACAACAATGCCGGACCCAAATTCACCGTTGGGTTGGCTGAAGGGCTGACCCGTGTCGACAGCCCCTGGCATGCCGTGCCGGTGTGCAACATCGATGGAAGCCAGCGTCTTCGCGCACGGGCCCAGGTCGACCTCGACCACCATGTGCTGGTCACCTGGCAGGGGCGGCCATGGCTCTACCACCAAACAGAAAACCCGCAGGCCCAAGGCTTCGAATACGAACTGCAAAAGCTGCCGCTGTTTGGCCTGGTGGTGCGAGACCCGCTGGGGCTGGGGTTCGAGCGACTGTCCACCAGCCTGCTGGAGGCACTGGTGGAAACCTTTGGTTTCGTCTGCCTCAAGGGCTGTCGCTTCGACGACCAGGACAGTTTTGCTCGCAGCTGCGAACGCTTTGGCACGCTGTACGAGTGGGCCTTCGGTGCCGTGCATGTGGTCAAGCCCGCGGACAAACCCCAAGGCGTTGTGCACTCGCTGGAGAAAACGCCGTTGCACTGGGACCTGAACATGCTGCCCGACAGCGACCCACAGGTTCAGCGCAATCCGAAATTCTGCGCCAGCAAATTCATGCTGTATTGCAAGACCGCGCCGCAGCCGGGCGAGGGTCAGACCACCATCGTCGACAGCCGAAACGTGCTGCGAAAAGTCGGGCAGCACGTCGCCCGACAATGGCAGGCAGTGAACATCACCTACTACACCAAGATGACTTACTTCGGCGGTTCGCCGCGCATGTACAGCCTGGTGGATCATCACCCCCGTAGTGGTGAACTCATCCTGCGTTACCAAGAGGGCACCGACTCGACATTGCAGACCCTGAGCCAGTCTGTGCAGGACCATGATGAGCAGGCCCAGCAGGCGCTGCTTGAACAGGTCAACGCGCTGGTTTATGACCCGGATTGCCTGATCGCCCATCAATGGAGCGAAGGTGATCTGGTGCTGATCGACAACTATCGGACACTGCACGGCCGACTGCCGATGTCGCCGGCTTCCTCCTCGCGGGAGCTGTGGCGGGTACAGGTTTACTAACCGCTATTGTCTGGCAGGCCCTGGAGACAGGGCCTTGCAAGAAATTCCCTTATAGGTAGTCCGTTTGACGTCATTCGGGCTGCCTTCACATTCGTTTAGCTAAACTGGTATTCGTACGAAGCAACGTGTTGAGTAAATAATTTCTCATATAAGTGATATGGAACGCCGAGTATATTTATCTCAATGCAAGGAGGCGAAAGCTCTTTCGAATAATCCAGGATGCTCACGCCAGCGCATGGAATAACCATGCCTGCTTCAGTCTGAACAGAAATATTTAGTGCGGACTGATCGTGATGGTTTGTGCAACACTCATTCTGGATTACAGCATACCCATCGGCAGGTTCGAACTGACCATAAACTACGCCCATGGGTGGATCCCCTTGTTCGAGTGTCGAGTGCCCTACCAAAACATCTCCGCTATAAATTGAGAATCTCTCCACAGTGATTTCTACCTTTTATACAAAAACAGGAAGGGGTGGATTTATTTACTGCCTTGGCGGGTTCCGCTCCCAGGCACAAATCTTGGCCCAAAAATAAATCTGTGGCCCCTTTGTTCTCTATAGACAGACATTGAACTCACAGAGCTGCGTTTGGTGTTGTGCCACGCCTGTAAACGATCAGGCTGTTCGATGTAGCGATAATTAAGGTTTGGCCAGTATAGGAGAACCCGAAAGCTCTCAGCCCGATCTCGATCGCCAGTTTGTGAAAGGCACAGGCCTGTTTATACCGGGCGCCATACAGCCACGAACCCGGCTCGACCAGGAGTAAATGATGGCACGGCCAATTCAAGGGAACGTTCTCGATCACCCAACCGTCGAAAGCACCCACAGGCAGGCTGCCTCCATTGATACCGGCCATGGGGATAGTCTTGCCTGTCAGTGGACCGATACCTTCAGCCTCCAGGTACTGATTACTTTCGACATCCTCCGTATAGTCTCTTGCGATCTTCTGACCTGTCAGGCAATCGATAACGCTACGTCCTGAGCTGGAGGTCACCAGCAACAGTTCGGAGTCGCGGTCGAAACCAACTTCCAGAAGGCTTCCCACGGCAAACTGAGCGGCGATCTCCCAAGGGGACGGTGGTGGGGAGATGGGAAGCTGGCCGATAGTCTGACGCAGTGGATCGAGGTATGAAGTATTCATATCGGTCGAACGAGCCTGAAAATTTCGCTGTACGTTAGCACAGGTGATGCGAGCGTCCACTTTCGCCCTAGGCTGGGTGAAAACGCATGCGCCGTTTTGAAGTCTGCGTTGCTACGTAAAATCTGCCAGCGTTTGGTTAATCTGCGGGCCGGAAATCTGCTTGGGAAAAAGGTGACAGATCTATTTGAGTAAATGGATCTGTCACCTTTGTATAGGGTTAGGCTGCACTGTTAATTGCAGCTTCTAAATGTTTAATCGTATCGTACTCTCCGAGTGCCGATAGAGCCTGATTAACTATAACCCAGCTATCACCTAGCTTCCCTGTTATGTGGTACTGGTAAAGATTGTAAATTGAATAATATGCCATTTCCATGTCGGCGCTAAATTTTAGATCTTCGTCTTGTAGGGCCGCAGCAGGTTCTAAGTATCGCTCATTAATATTTAATTCGTCTTTGCCGTGGATGACTGCTTCTATTGCATCGTAGGGTAAAGAAAAGTCAATTTTTTGCACTGTTCCTGCAATGGTTTCACGGTATTCAGTGATTCCGTTGTTGCTGGTGTAGTTAAGCCAAAGCTTATAAGCCTTTTTGCAAAGATCAATCTGGACCTTTTTTTGTTTCTCTGGATTTAACTCAGAATATTTTTTCGCTACTGGATGCATACAAAGCCTAATGTTTGGTTTAGGGGAGGGGCGCGGAGTAGGGAAAAGGTGACAGATCTATTTGAGTAAATAGATCTGTCACCTTTTTGTTTTCTAGAAACTACAAAACTTGCAACAGGCTGTCCGTGATTATTCCCGAAAAAATCGTCTCGACCGGTCCGGTCAGAAAGACAGGTCCCACGCCATCCCATTGAACCGTTACAGTCCCGCCATCACATTCAACCTCAACGGAATTGTCTAACACACCACGACGAATTCCGTTAACAGCGGCGCCACAAGAGCAGGAACCTGAACCAAGCGGAATACCTCCCCTGCGCTCCCAAATGCGCAATCGAATGTGCTTTCGGTTAATGATCTGGACGAAATGTACGTTCGTTCTGAGGGGAAATAGGGGGTTGGTTTCAATTGTCGGTCCAATTGTTGCGATATCAACAGCCGTTAGATCATCCACAAAATAGGTGCAGTGCGGATTTCCCATGCTGCAAGCTGCTGGGTCACCAGCAAGTGGCAAAACAGCAGAGTCCATTTCCAGAGCCAGAGGAATGTCCGACCAGCCGAAAAGCGGCTCTCCCATGTCGACCGAAATGGCGCCAGTTGAGGTTCGTTCGCAAGTCAGGAGACCACGGTTGGTTTGGAGCGCTACAGAAGTAATATTGGATTCGCGCATCAGCATATCCGCAGCACCCCGCGTTGCGCTGCCACAAACGTCCAGCGTGGAGCCATCTGCATTCCAAAACATCAAGCGCGCATCTGCATCATCGCAATCGAGCACCACTGCGAGTTGATTGAATCCGACTCCTTGGTTCCGATCCCCCATCCGCCGAGCCATGTTACTTGTCATTGGATTGGACGCGTTTCGCGAGTCCACGATAACGAAGTCATCGCCGTTGGCGTGCATTTTATGAAAGCTCAGCGGCATTGATCGACTCTGGCGACGAGGCATATGGTGAGTTGACGTTTAAAGGCGATCTAGCCTTGTTCGTATGATTTTTTCAAGCGGTGTGAAAGTTCTAGAGACAGATGTGTTTCATAGATGCATACCTTAGACGACGGCATCAAAGGGTGAGTTGCCCGGACGGTTACGCAGACGCGCTTGAGTGGTCTCTTTTGGTCGGTAGCAGCTGGCGCTATTGACCTTCAGCTTTTAGCCGTCTAGCAAAGCTTTAGCACCAGCTCTTCCTCTTACACTGAGTACGCTGCCGCCAGCGCGTGTTCTCGCATACGTCGGTATCCCCAAATGGCTACGAGGAGCACCGCTGCCCCTGCCGCTAACGCTACGTTGAATCCATAGCGTGCACCTTCCATATCCACCAACTGGCCGGACGCTGCAGCCCCCAGAGCTACTCCAACATTCAAGCCGGCCAGCAACCAGGTCATCCCTTCAGTCAATTGTCTTTCCGGCACGATTCTCTCTACCAGTGACATCGCCACAATCATTGTTGGCGCAAAGAACAGGCCTGCTACCAGGACCGCGCCGGCGAGCCCGGCAATGTTGCCAGCCATTAACAAGGGTAGTGTCGTCGCTGCGGTGGCCAGACCACCCATCAGCAAGAGTTTGTGTAACGGCGTTTTCAGTTTGAGCGCACCAAACAGCAGGCCGGCTGCGCACGAACCGATGGCGTAACACGACAGCACGATACTGGCCGCCGCAGGACTGCCCATTTGTTCGGCGAACGCGACGCTCACGATATCGACCGTCCCGACGATGACGCCCATCGCGACCATCAACAATGTTAACAACCGGACATCCGACAGGCGAAAGACCGAGGCTGTGCGTGTGCTTATTTCTTCAGCGGATTCCACGGGGGGGGCGGTAGCGACTTGCGCAGCCAAAGCAAGTGCGCCGATCACCAGCAGTGCTACCGCCGCTAACGGCCCAGCCTGTGGGAAGACGGCCACGCTCAAGCCAACGGAAATGGGAGGGCCTGCGATGAAGGTAACTTCGTCTAGCACTGTTTCCAGTGAATAAGCCGTTTGCAGGTGCGGCTCGCCCCTGTAGATAGCCGTCCAGCGGGCGCGGACCATCGCTGACATGCTCGGCATGAAACCCGCCAGCGCGGCTGCCACGAACAGAGTCCAGTCGGGTGTATGCCAGTAGGTGCAAGCTAGTAGCAGAAGAATGCCCAGAGCGCTGATGCCGGTAGACACCGGCAGTACCCGGCGCTGACCGTATCGATCCACCAAGCGCGAAACTTGCGGCGACATCAATGCGTACGTCAGGACAAAGGTAGCTGAGACCGCGCCGGCCAGCGCGTAGCTGCCCCGCAGCTGTGACAGCATTGTAATGATGCCGATACCCGTCATAGGTAGCGGTAAACGGGCGAGGAGGCCGGCCAAGGAAAAACCCTTGGTGCCGGGGGCTTGGAACAGTACTCGGTACGGATTGGCCATGCTCGATTCTCCTTATCGAATTAGCGCAGCTTGCTTGGGCGTCGCTGAACTGAAAAAATACATTCATCGCGTATGATTAAAATCCTATAATCATACGAGGTGAATGTAAACGGCTTATCAACCCAGGAGAAATCATGGCTCGACGTACTCGCGCTGACATGGAAGAAACCCGCGCCACACTGCTCAAGACTGCACGCCAGATTTTCAGCGAACGCGGCTATGCAGAGACGTCCATGGATGATTTGACAGCACTGGCTAACCTGACCAGGGGCGCGCTTTATCATCATTTTGGAGACAAGAAAGGCTTGCTCACCGCTGTGGTCGCACAGATTGATGCTGAGATGGATGCGCGGTTACAAGCGATTTCGGACAGCACCGAAAACGCGTGGGAGGCCTTCAGAAACCGCTGCCGTGCTTACCTGGAAATGGCGCAGGAGCCTGAAATCCAACGCATCGTGTTGCGTGATGCCCGGGCTGTACTGGGTAGCTCTCCGCCGGAGGCGCACCGTCATTGTGTTGCCTCTCTACAGAAAATGCTTGAGCAACTGATGCTCCAGGAGGGGGTTGTGCAGTCCGATCCCGAAGCACTGGCGATGCTGATCTATGGAAGCTTGTGCGAAGCAGCCTTTTGGATCGCAGAAGCAGAGCCTGGTTCGAACAGGCTGTCGCAAGCGCTCGGGGCACTGGAGCTTCTGCTCAAGGGCGTCCGTAGCTGAAATCAGGAACATAGGGGGCGGAGTCCAGTGTCGGCAATATCTGCTTACGGGGGAGGGCAAGCATCGTTATTAGTGTGTTGTCGTGCAGTGTCTAGCCCCTTAAATAACTTCAGGGCAGGCCCTGAGTGCAGTGGCCTCCAAAAAAACTCCGATACCTCGACCCGTCACTGCGCAATAAAGTCGCGAACCGCCTGAATAGTCTGCGTCGGCGCCTCTTCCATCAGCCAATGTCCTGCCCCCGGCACCACCACTTCCGTGACCTTGTCCGCCGCGTTGCGCATCACGATCGCCTCATTACTTCCAAAAGATTTTTCACCCCCAATGGCCAGCACCGGCATGGTCAGTCGCGTCGCCATCGACGCTTTGTTGTCCACCTCATCCTGACGAATGCTGCGGAACTGGGCGAAGGCTGCGTGCATGGCGCCGGGGCGGGCGTAGAGCTTGGCGTAATGCTGACGGGTTGCTTCATCCACCTTGGTGGGATTGCCCGCGAACTCGTTCCAGAACCGGTCCAGGTAGATGCGCTCACGGCCGGCCACCAGGCGTTCAGCATCCGGCCCGCCGAAGTCGAAGTGCCAAAGCATCGGTGAGCGGACAATCTCGTTCCAGGGCGGAATGCCCGGCACGGGCGCATCCATCACCACCAGGCGATCGGTACGCTGCGGATAACGCGCGGCGTAGGCGTAGGCGACCATGGTGCCGATGTCGTGGCCGATGACCACCGAGTGTTCGATACCCAGCGCGGCCAACACCGCACGGATGTCGCCCGCCTGGGTCTTCTTGTCGTAGCCGCTGTCCGGGATCGACGACAAGCCCATGCCGCGAAGGTCCGGCACCACGACCGTGTGATCCCGGGCCAGATCGGCAGCCAGTGGCGCCCACATATCGCCGGTATCGCCAAAGCCATGCAGCAGCACCACGGCCGGCCCCTTGCCGCCGACACGCACATGCAGTGTGACGCCTTCTACAGGGATTTTCTGAGTACGAAAGGAGGCAGGAAATGGCGTCACCTGAGCATGTGCCGGGAGGCTTAGAGCAAGCAGCATGAAAGTGGTCAACAGGGCGCGGATCATGGTGGTGTCTCCAGACGTAGGCGTGGAGGGGGCCCTGAGTCAATGTGCGTGTCGCTTGGGCGGAAGAGTTGACCGCATAACGTGATGCACAGAATCGACATGTGCCATTCAGTAGCAAGCCGATACGATCAGAATGGCGAGTCTTCTGGGGCACGATAAGGTCCCGATCGGATGAGCTTAGACCGTTTGGCTGTGATTGATGGTCGTCGTCCTGACCCGGCGTAGCGGGGGCACCAATTTGACGCTCTCCCTGATTGAACAGAATCGCGTCAGTCCTTTCGTTAGTTCCCGCAAGAAATTGCTTAAAGGCATTCCTATGTCTCTAGTGGACTTTTTTACCTTTGATCAACCGACTTGCGAGCACCAATACGTGTTTCTGCCAATGAACAGCTGGATCTCGGCCGTCATGGGCTGCGGTTGTTGCTGATTGGGGATTCTGTGCCGAGTCGGAAGATGCGGCTTTTGCGCGAGCGATACTCGCCGGGGCAAGCTCTGGCGAAGAGCCGATTGTGCATGCGGAAGGGGAGGCGTGTGGACTGGTTACGCGTGGGAAGGTTGAGCTGACCGTGGATGGGCAGATCGGTGTGCTGAATGCTGGCGACGAGTATTACTTTCCGACGACGTTGTCGCATCGGTTGCGGAATATTGGGGCGGATGAGGCTGAGATTATTAGTGCGAATACTCCGGCTATCTTCTGATGGTTAAAGCAGCCTAGGGGCTGCTTTTCAACCTATGTAAATATAGCTAGATTGCCGTAAACGACCAGCCGTGGTTCGGGATTGAGGGTTACAACGAGTCGATCGGAGAGCGATACTCATATGAAAGGGACTTTAGCAAATTCGCGTCGAACGATAGGCGGTAGTCGCAGTCGGCTAAGCCGCTTATGCTAACTATCTGTTCAGTGTGTACAACACCAGTTTCGCTATCTCGCCAAGTTCCCGTAAGATCTTTGCCGTCTGGCAACTCTTCGGTACGTAACCAGATATCACCCACGATGCTTTTTTGAGATAGAGTTTTGTGGCTTTTTGTTTGTATCAATGCATTAGGTGTGGGCGTGAGTATCAACGTAGAGAGAGGATTGCCTTCGTCGCTAACTTGGAAAAAGTCGATTGCTTTTACTAGCCACTCGATAGTCATGGGTCTGCTGGCTATGGTCGCCTTGATCAGAGTGTTACTCTTTAGAAGTGTAGCTGGTTTTCTCAATAGGGTAATCGCTCCGTCGAGTTCAATGGCGATATGTTTAGGGCCGAATCTGTCGTCGCTAATAACGATGCGGGCGCCTTGATCTATTATTTTGCTGTAGAGCTCGGCCATTTTTCCTGGTTGAGCATTAACGGTCGTAGTTATTATCTCTCCGAGTCGGGAGGCTAATTCTATTGTTCTTGATTCCCAGTATTCAGGTTTTTTCTCTATTAATTCATCGGCGTAACTTAATATCGGATCATATTGGCGTGATTGTTCCGCAAGAAAAAATATTAGCTCCTCCCTCATTCGTGGTTCCACGTTTTCTAGTTTCTGAGATGCAAATATCAAGGCGGCTTTCGGATCAAATCGTTTGATATTTTCGAATGCGATTATGCGTGTATATACATTGTAATCAACATTGTTCAGAATTTCCGCCGAGTAAGGAAGTAGAGCCTCGTCGCCTTTCAAGCGCTCCAATATAAGTCCTCTTTTATGTGGGGAAATTCCATTGGTTTTCATCAGTAAAGCTATCTGCTTTCCTATGAGGTCATCAGGAGTAGATCCGCGAAAAGGGCCGCGATTTTTTATGATAATAGTTAGCGCGTCTGAAAAGTTAGCATAGGTAGTATCTGGAGTTTGGAGAACTTCCAGTAAACGCTTTTCTTCGGGGCCATTGACTGGGAATAACGATTCGTTTGCTCTGGAGTAGTCTCTCGTCAGTCGAATCATATAAGCATTGAGTATTGCTTCGGTGCGCAGTTCATCTAAGGCCTTTCTGCCTCCGCTCTCTTCATCATCAAAGCGCATCCAGTGAGTAACTTTGTCTTTGAAGGAGGTCGTCAAGCTTTCGGTTAGGCTCTTATATCCAAGCCAGGCGCTAATACCAAAGATGGCCGAAAATACTAAAGCGGCTATACCTATCCAATTCTTTATCTGTTGTATGATAGCTAGTGTTTTATTTATGGATTTTTCTGTTATCTTGTCTTCTGCGTTTTCTATTTTGCCTTGTACGTCGTTCAGTAGTATGGTGCTAGTTGTCTTTAGTGCTTCAAGTTCCAGGCGGAGGGTGTGGTTTTCCTTCAGTAGTTCTGCGCGAATTTTTGAAGTTTCTGCCTCAAGGTAGAGTGATATTAGGTCGTGTTCTTTTTGCACTTTTTATCCTTGATGTTATAGATAAAAAAAGGCGGATTTATTTGCCGCTTTGACGTGTCTGGAGCAGGCTCCTAGCCTAAAAATAATTCCGTCACCCTTTGTTAAATAGTTTTATTCTTCTGTGGCAACGATTATTTGATTTAATCGCTCAAACAGCTCTCTTAAAGGCTCAAAAATTTCTGGTTCCGCGTCAGAAATATCTACAATCCAATTTGCAAATTGGAGCTTGGTATCAGCATCAACCGAAAGTATAAAAAAATGCTCTAAGTCAGCGCGTGGTTGTAGGTGCTGTGTGATAGATGGATACCATTGAGAGTCTAGTAACTCAGAGTGTGGGGTAGTTGTCATTCGAAGAACCCCAGCTTGTTCTGCTCTGTTCCTTAGCTCGGGTGAAAAAAGATTTTCTAGGCTGCCCGGCCAATAGGCAGTATTAATATTCAACTTCCTCATTAATATTGCGAAATCACGATTGAATGGTAGTCGACACCAATGAACGCCGTTTGAATTGTGTTTAATCCAGCGTCCCCCAGGGTCTAGGCGACTGCTTTTGAATAGCGCTCTGCCTTCTAAGTCGTTATCCACCAGTGCCAAAACGGCTCTTCCTGGGGCGAGGTGGTTCAGCACCTTGCCGTCTCGCCCGAGACTTTCCATTTTCGTAGTACCCCCCGCTGATTCAAATCTGAATGGCGGGGCTACTCCCATTAGTATTTCCCATGCTTTTGTAAAGATGATGACATCTGATTCGCCTTCCACAAATACAATAGATTGATTGTGCTCTGCTATTTCTTGGGTTAATTGAGAACTTTCAAGCTGATGCCTTTTTATTTTTTCGTGCGACTCTCGCAAGTACTCACTAATCACGGGCAAATGTGGTGTCTCTCCCATTAACTCGCCAGGAAAAACTTCGGAAGAGTTGTCGATTTTGGAGATTTTTGAATTCAGTCTGTCAAGTTTTAAATCCCTCCGAGAGACAAAATAACGGCTGACATCATCATTCTTTAATGAGAAAAATGCCGGGCTGTGGCTTGTAAGAAATATCTGTTTATTGTTTTGCAATCCAAACGAACGAAATGTCTCTGCCTCCTGAATCGCATTGGCGAGTTCAAGAGAGTTTTCTGGCTCTTCGAAGCCCCATATATGATAGTCTTCCGAGCTTTTGTCAGATAGAAAAGCCAAAATGGGAGGGATATGCCGCACTTGAATTCCGTCGCCTCTTTGAAGAGTTAGGCTGTACGAATCTCCAATTTCAGTGCGGGTTTCAAAATCTAGTGAGCGGAAAAGATCAGTTAAATCCTGAGGGGTGGAAATAACACTACTTATTCCGAGTCGATCAAGCAAGCCTGAGCTTAGTTCTATTGTTCTGTGGCGCAGAGCATTTGCGAATTCTGTTAAAGAACCTGAGAACTCTTCATGAGCAGACACCACTTTATAGATTTGCGTTTGCAGATTTTCAAAAATTTTTCTATCTTTGATTGCTGGGATATAGTGAAAGCGAACTTTGTTAAGGAATCTTGTTAGATATTGTTGGAGTCGCTGCTCTTGTATGGATGATGTAAGTTGGGGGTCTAGCTGAGTTGTAATGCTCCATTGTTTTTTTACCCAGAAAGTATTGCCTAGTGAGGCTCTCCAGTTTGCTGGAGTTGTAAACCAGACCTTTATGTATACGAATTTACGAATCCCCTCCGCGTCTTCCGCTTCAGCGCGACGCGAGTGATTAAAATCTCTTTCAAAAATAAATGGTTGGTCGGGGTTGGTTTGATTGTTGAAAAAAAGATTGAGTGCTCTTAGTAAGTTGCTTTTTCCAGAATCGTTTCGACCAAAAATAACATTCGTATCCGAGCAGTCTTCAATTTGATCCTTGTATATTGATCGGAAGTAGGCCACTTCCACTTTGCTAATCAAACGCATCAGCTTTTCCTTGAGATTTAATTGTTTTGAAATTTTGTGGGGCAAGGGGGCGGATCTGTGAGATTAAAGTACCCTACCAGGCAAGTGTTTTATGGCTTGCCTCAAAATTTTGCTTGTACATCATCCATATCGTGCCGTAGTTACACATATCAATTTTTTCGCAGTAATCATGGATTACAGCATTCATGATCTTACGGTTTGAGGCTTTGGTCGCTTCTTTGAAGGCGTCAAGATTTTGCTTTTCCATCATGCGCAAGGTGCTTTCCTGGCACATGTCGATTTTTTCGCAGTAGTCCTTTTTCACCGTTGCGGTGATGGACTCAATCACTTGCTTTTTCTGAGCCTCGGAACCGTCAAAATCCATTGGGTTGAGGATCGTCGCGGCTGAGCACACGACCGAGTTGAAGAAAATGAGTGCCAGAAGCCACTTTTTCATTGAGGTATCCTTTCCTACTTTGATCCGCTGTTGCAGACGTTGAGGTGGGATGAGCGGCGTGCTCATGGCTCAACAGCCTGACCGTTGGGTAGCAGAGTGCCAGTAAGTTAATGTCAGTGGAAGAGGTTGAGACCAAAGTCGATCAATGGCCAATTCGCCTGATCGTAGCCGTGCGTTTACATGGTCTTGTGTCGTTGGATTGAAACGGCGGGCTGTTTTTTTCAGTTTCAGGGCAGGCATTAAAAAACCGCAGCAATGCGGTTTTTTTCGGCTGAATGCGGGTCACTGCCCCTTAGACATATCAAACCCACGCTGCTCAATCACCCCAAACACATCAGCCACATCCTGGACCATGATCCGGGCGATGTTGGTGACGGTGTTGATGTCATTCTCGGCGTAGTCGGGGAGGCTGGTGCAGGCCATGAGGTTCAGGTATTTGAGGACGGCGTTGAGGCGTTCGCTGACGCAGTTGTGGAGTTCGCGTAGCGGGACGTCGCTGTCGATGTGCAGGACTGGGCAGTCGCTGGCGAATTGGGACATGGGGGTGAAGCGGTGGGGCGGGTGTTGAGTTGTCATTGCCTTAATCCTAAAAAGATAAATCAAAATCGTCATAACCAATTCACAGGCGGAACCCGCTGTGTCGTGTCTGACGGTACTGGTGTCATCTTCTTAGGGCTGCGAAACCCTGTCGCTAACAGTTGTCAGCGACGGTTCGAATATAGGCGTCAGTTTTTGGCGTTGCAACCGGGGTTTAGGACGCTGCGCGGCCATTGTAGCGATGTGTTTTGTCCATGTTCGGCGGTGTATTTGCTGTAAACCGGGCGTTGCGGGGTGTCTGAGGAAATTGGGAGGTAGGGCTTGGGGCTGCTTCGCAACCCAGCGGGAGCAAGCTCCCTCGCCACGGTGGGTGGATTCCTACAAGAGTTTCGGAGCTGAAAATCAAAAGATTGTCCGAACGCGGCCCGAGCCTTCGGCAGCGCCGGGTGTGGGGGAGTGGAAGTCCGTCGCGGGTTGGCTCAAGCTCGGCATCAACGTGAGCAACCGCTACGGCTTTGTAGCCAAGGAAAATCGAGATGACTCAAACACTGGAACGTGCCATCGCCATTGCTGCTGCCGCTCACGAAGGGCAGGTCGACAAGGGCGGTGCGCCGTACATCCTGCACCCGCTGAAAGTGATGCTGAGGGTCGACACCCTGGAAGAGCGGATCGTGGCGGTTCTGCATGACGTGGTCGAGGACTCTGGCATCAGCCTTGATGATCTGCGTCAAGAAGGCTTCAGCGAAACGGTATTGGCGGCCATTGAGTCTGTCACCAAGCTGCCGGGAGAGTCCTACGAGCTGTTCGTCGAACGAGCGGCGCAGAACCCGATAGGCCGTGTGGTCAAGCTGGCTGACCTTGAAGAGAACAGCGACGTGTCCCGAATCGCACAGCCGTCCTGGGAAGATCTGGAGCGAATTGAAAAGTATCGGCGGGCGATTGGCAGGCTGCGTTCGTAGCCTGCCAACTCGGCATTTAGACCCCAGCTATCGCTCACGCCTGCACAGGCGTGCAAAGCTCCACCAATGTCCCGTCCGGGCAGCGAACGTAGGAGACGGTTTGCCCCCAGGGTTTGATGAGGGGGGCGGCTATTTCAGTGGCGCCGGCGTGTAGCGCTTTGGCATGGGCGGCGGGGACGTCGTCGGTCACCAGGCCCACTTCGATGCCCAGTGGTTTGGGGGAGGCGTGGGCCGAGAGGTGGCCGGTGCTGAAGTTCATCGCCGCGAGTTCGTCGGCGGCGAATGCCAGGGTGGTTTCGCCGGTGTCGAGTTCGCCGTAGGTGGCGGATTCGTGGAGGAAGCGGGTGGCAATCCCGAAGGCGGATGAGAAGAACTGGAGTGAGGCTGCAACGTCCGGGACGTAGATGATCATGTAGCCGAATTTCATGTGCAAACATTCCTTGTTGTGACATTGGGGTGGTAAATCCAGCAGAAGGCGGACGCAACATCGCATCCGCCTGTCATTCCGCTACAGAGCCATTTACTTGCGCAACACCGGAGTCCTTGGCGGAATCAGCCGCTTCGTCCCCGTCGCCTCGAACGCCGAAGCTAAGCGCAACAACGTCGAATCGTCATACGCACGACCGGCAAAGGTCAGCCCGACCGGCATGCCGATGTCCGGCATGACGCCCATCGGTACGGTGACCGTGGGCACGCCGAGGTGGCGGATGGCGAGGTTGCCGTTGGCGACCCAGATGCCGTTGCTCCAGGCGATGTCCGCCGACGTCGGGTCGACATCGGCATTCGCCGGGCCGACGTCGGCGACGGTCGGGAACAGCACGGCATCGAGGCCGAGTTTGTCCATCCAGTCTTCGAGGTCGATTTTACGGGTCTGTTCAAGGCCTCGCAGGCCGTCGGGTACGGTGGTGATCTGGTCCCACGGCGTCAGGCCGCGCTCGGCCATTCGCACGTATTCGTCCATGCCGGCGGCGAGGTCGCCTTCGCGGTTGGGCAGGGTGCCGGGGTCGTGGGGGAAGATCAGCGGTCCGTTGACGTCGACCAGGCGATTCAATGTCGGATCGCCGTTGGCCTGCAGGAAGTCATCGAACGCCCACGCGGTCAGGTCCCACAGTTCATGGTGGAGGAACTCCTTGGAGACGATGCCGCGATTGAACACGGTCGGCGCACCGGGGCGGTCGCCTTCGCAATTGGAGACCAGCGGGAAGTCGACGTCGATCACTTCGGCGCCAGCCGCTTCGAGTGCCTGGCGAGCCTGTTCCCAGAGCCCGATCACCGAGGCGCGGGTGTTGATTCGTTGCCCGGTCGGGCCACCGATTCCCGGCGTTTCAGAGGTGCCGGCTTCGGGATCGGCGTTGATGTACATCCGCGGAATGCCGAAGCGTTTTCCGGCGAGGGCATCGGGATTGGCGGCAAGCGCCACATAGGAGATGGGGCGCACCGAGGCGACGCTCGGGATCGGCACCCAGGGTTGCATCCGCCACAGGTCGCCGCGTGTGTCGGGGTCTTCTGCCACGACCACGTCGAGCACTTCGAGGAGGTCGGCCATGGTTCTGGCAAATGGCACGACCACGTCCATCGTCGGCGTCAACGGCCAGTTGCCGCGCACCGAGATCACCCCGCGTGACGGCGTGTAGGCGCACAGGCCATTGTTCGAGGCGGGGCCGCGTCCGCTCGACCAGGTTTCTTCCGCGAGGCCGAAGGCCGCGAAACTGGCGGCGGTGGCAGTACCGGCGCCGTTCGATGAGCCAGAGGCGAAAGGGGCGGTGAGGTAGTCAGCGTTGTACGGGCTTTCTGCCCGGCCGTAGACCCCGCGCTGCATGCCGCCGTTGGCCATGGGCGGCATGTTGGTCTTGCCCAGGCAGATGGCGCCGGCCGCGCGCAGCCGTTCGATGGTGAACGCATCGCGATAGGCAATCAGGTTGGCGAAGGCCGGGCTTCCGGACGCGGCGGTCAGCCCCTTGACCAGATAACTGTCCTTGGCCGTGTAGGGAATGCCATCGAGTGGGCCCAGCGTCTGGCCTTTGGCGCGGCGGGCATCGGAGGCCTGCGCCTCGTTCAGCGCCTCGGGGTTGCGCACCACCACCGCGTTAAGGGCGGTGGGCGTGTCGGGGCCGTCGTAGGCATCGATTCGGGCGAGATAGGCCTGCACCAGTTCAACCGCGGTGGTCTGGCCCGATTCGAGCGCCGCCCGCAGTTGGGCAATGGGAACCTCGGTGACCTCGATCATGCTGCTCTCTCAAAATGGGTGTTCATAGGGGGGGGCGTGGCACTGTAGTACGCGCCGGTGTCTTGGCGTTCAATCTGAGCATTCTATTAAACGCCCGGCAAAAAAGAGCAGAAAAAAAACCGCAGCACCGTGTAAGGCCAGTCAGTCAGGAGATTCCGGGGCGAGGCAAGTCTGTTGTCGATTCACGACTCGCCGCCAACAAATCTCACTCTGTGGCAGTCAGACGGTCCAAGCTTTTGACCGCGTGATGAGCGAACTTCAATCGGCATCAGAGGCTCGCCGGACTCGTTGTCTATCAGCACAGAACGCGTCTCCTGCGGCTTGAACAGGAAACGTTCGCCCCACTGCCTCATGCTGACCACAACTGGAAAGATCTCCCGTCCTTTTTCCGTAAGGACGTACTCCTTGTAGGCGCTGCCATCTGACGCCGGTCGAACGTCGAAAACCCCGACCTCAACCAGCGTCTTCAGTCGCGATGCGAGAATATTCTTGGCCACGCCCAAGCTCTTTTGAAATTCGCTGAATCGGCGAATGTCGTCAAACGCGTCGCGGATGATCATGAGCGACCAACGATCCCCGATGGCCTCCAGTGTTCTTGCGACCGGGCATTCGCTGCTGTGTGGTGAGGCATCTTCGAGCATTTTTTTGACCTTGCGGAATGTGGAGTGGCCAAGTCTGTCCACCAGCCTGGCGCAATGTGGTTGCAATTTAAAACCTGATACAGCAACAATGGAATCTAGTTCTGAATTGAAACCAGTTTAACGCCATGGAGGTGTACATGACAGCAGATGCCGACTCAGCCACCAAACGGTTCTCCAGACAGCCTTCGGGATTACTGCATTCGGATACCGGAGAACGCAGCAGGACCGACCGGTCTCCAGGGCTTTCCCCGTCGCTCACCTTATTGTTTTCCGTCACCTGCGCACTTGCAGTCGCCAATGTTTACTTCGCCCAACCTTTGCTCGCCTCAATGGCTGAGAGCCTGGGCGTCACCTCAGGATTGATCGGGGTCGTGGTGACGGCCACTCAGGTGGGTTACGCGTTGGGGTTGCTGTTCATCGTCCCACTGGGCGATAGGGTCAACCGTAAGCGGCTGATTCTGACTCAGGTCCTGCTGTCTGCGGTTGCACTCGCGGCGGTCGGCGCAGCACAGCAATGGCTGGCCCTGTTGAGCGCCATGATCGTGATGGGCTTACTGGCAGTGGTTGTTCAAGTACTGGTGGCATACGCCGCCGTGTTGGCAACGCCATCACAACGCGGGCAGGCAGTGGGGACGGTAACCAGTGGAATTGTCCTGGGCATTCTTCTGGCACGGTTTACCTCTGGCCTGATTGCGGACTTCGCCGGCTGGCGCGCCGTTTACTTCGTGTCTTCAGGATTGATGCTGACCATCGCGGCGGTGCTGTGGAAAGTGGTTCCTGCCACGGCGCCGCCAAGGCATCAAGACTCCTACCTGGCGCTCATAAATTCACTCTTCAAACTGTTCATTACCGAACGCACTTTACGCGCCAGGGGCCTTCTGGCCTTACTGATCTTTGCCGCTTTTTCTGTGCTGTGGACATCCATGGTGCTGCCGTTGAGCGCTCCGCCGCTGTCGCTTTCACACACTGCCATCGGCCTGTTTGGCTTGGCCGGCGTCGCCGGTGCCCTTGCTGCCAGTAGAGCTGGTCGCTGGGCCGATCAAGGCCTGGGGCAACGAGTGACCGGCATTTCGCTGGGGCTCCTGACGCTGTCCTGGTTACCCATCACGTTTGCCGAGACGTCCCTGATCGCGCTGGTCTGCGGCGTAGTCCTGCTCGACTTCGCGGTGCAAGCGGTACACGTCACCAACCAGAGCCTCATTTTTGCTGCACGACCCGACGCCCACAGTCGCATGGTCGGCGCATACATGTGCTTCTACTCGGTCGGTAGCGCGCTGGGAGCGGTAGCCGCGACCCAGGTTTATGCGCTCTGGGGCTGGATGGCAGTAAGCCTGCTGGGCGCCTTGATCAGCGCTGCTGCCTTGCTGCTGTGGATTCTCACGTTTAATTCTTCAACGACCCATCAAGGACGATCAGCATGAAAGCCAGGCACCTGCTACTCGCCATTTCGATTACGGCCATATGGGGCGTGAATTTCTCGGTTATCAAACTGGGCCTCACCAGCGTTGACCCGCTGATCCTTGCTGGCATTCGCTTCACGCTTTGCGCACTTCCAGCGATCTTTTTCATTCCGAAACCTGATGTGCAGTGGCGCTACATCATGGGTTACGGTCTGGTCTTCGGTATCGGACTTTGGGGCGTCGTTAACCTTGGCATCCAGTCTGGTCTTTCAGCAGGCATCGCTTCGCTGGTGCTTCAGTTCAGCGCATTTTTCACCCTCCTGCTGGGTTCATGGATATTCAAGGAAGCGATTTCCCGCTACCAACTGGCGGGTATAGGTATCGCCTCCTGTGGCTTGTTGAGCATCATCTCGATTGTTGATGGGACAGTCACGACGGCCGGGCTGCTGTTGGTGCTGCTGGGAGCGGTCGCCTGGAGTGTCGCCAACGTGATCAACAAAAAAGCGAAGACCACCCAGGTCTTCGCTTTCCTGGTGTGGTCCAGCGCGTTTTCGCCCATCCCTCTTTTCTCGCTGGATTACGCTGTCAACGGCTCAACGGGTTACAGCGCATTGGTGAGTCAACTCGACTACCGCGCTGTCCTGTCGATCCTGTTCCAGGTCTACCCCAATACACTATTCGGCTACTGGGTGTGGAATTCACTTCTGAAACGATATCCCGTGTCTACAGTCGCTCCATTGTCGTTATTGGTGCCGGTATTCGGACTGCTCGGCTCAGTCACAATTTTCAATGAGAGCCTGTCAGTCAACAAAGTCGTTGCAGTCGTTCTCATCGTGTCGGGTCTTGGCGTCGGCTTATACGGACAGCGCGTCCTCAGTGCGGTGCTCAAGCGTTCTGACCGATGCCCATCGTGATGTAACTGCTTCGCGAAAGCCTCGACGACTACGTCTTCGTCGACGAACTCGACCTGGTCAAACGAAATTGAAGTGCACACCGGGCAGGGAACGGCGAGTCCGGTGCTGGGAGGTTCAGGTGAAACAGTTGCACACCCAGGGTGCCGGTGACCATGACGGACTCCAAGGCAAAGTGAGTACGTGGACGTACTTCAGTGAGCGCCGCGCAAGCGACGCTTTTCTTGTTGGAGTGATCATGTGCAATGCATCGGGATAGATAAATGATTAAGTTTGTTGCTCCAAACCTTAAAAAATAGTGCCCGCGGTTTTTCCGCCTCCGGTATGTTCAAGCGTGATCGTGCATCCAAAGAATCACCAGATCGAACGCTGCTGTGGCGAGGGAGCTTGCTCCCGCTGGGCTGCGTAGCGGCCCCAAAACTTCGTCAAAAACTGCTGATTTGCGAGTGCTGCGCCCTGGTGCGCCAGCCCGGTCGGGCGGGAGCAAGCTCCCTCGCCACAAAAGCGCTACGCATTGCTATTTTCTGGAGGTCCGCATGGCTGCTTACAACCTGCGCCAGCTCAGGTATTTCGTCACCACCGCCGATTGCGGCAGCGTGGCTGAAGCCTCTCGCAAGCTCTATATCGCCCAACCGTCGGTGTCGACCGCCATCAAGCACCTGGAAGACAGCTTTGGTGTTCAGCTGTTTATCCGGCATCACGCGCAGGGTGTTTCGCTGACGCCGAGTGGCTCGCGTTTTTACCGCAAAGCGGTTGAGCTGCTGCGGGTGGCTCACGAGTTCGAACAGAACGCGCTGGCGGACAATGACATGGTGGCGGGGCAGATCGATATTGGCTGTTTTGAAACGGTGGCGCCGCTGTACCTGCCACGCTTGATCGCCGGCTTCAAAGAGCGCTGGCCGGGTGTGGAGATCCGTATTCGCGATGGCGAGCAGCAGGAGTTGGTGCAGGCACTGACCGCCGGCAGCATTGATCTGGCGATGCTCTTCGAACACGATCTGGACAGCACGATTGAGACCGTGCCGCTGATGCCGCCGCAGCAACCCTATGCCTTGCTGCCGGCCGATCACCGGTTTGCGCAACAGGCGAAAGTCTCGCTGCATGAGCTGGTACTGGAGCCGATGATTTTGCTCGACGTGGTGCCGAGCCGGACCTACTTCGTGAGCGTTTTTGAAGAGCTCGGGTTGAGGCCGCACATTGTCTTCAGCTCGCCGTCGATCGAGATGGTGCGCGGAATGGTGGGGCGCGGTTTCGGCTTTTCGATTCTGGTGACCAAGCCGTTTTCGGACTACACCTATGACGGGCAAAAAGTCGTGTGTGTCCCGCTGGCTGAAACGGTCACCGGCTCGGGTTTATCGGCGGCGTGGTTGCGTCGCACGCAACTGACCAAACCGGTGCAGCTGTTCGTGGATTATTGCCAGGAAGAACTGGCCCGACTTTGTAGCTGAGCGTCGGGCCAATCATTGCGACTCAGCAGATCGATGACAGCATCCGTTGCAGCATGGCGTCGCAGCCCTTCAATTGATCGAGGCTGACAAACTCGTCCGGTTTGTGGCCCTGATCCATGCTGCCAGGACCGCAGACCACCGTTGGAATCCCCGCTGCGTCAAACAGCCCGCCCTCGGTGCCGAACGCTACCGTCCCGAACTCCCGCGAGCCGGAAAATGCAGCGATCAACTCAGCCGCTTCGCTGTGCGCATCAGTCGCCAAACCGGGGTACGCCGACAACTCACTGAAGCGGATGTCGCTCTGATCGCTCACCGCGCGCATGCGCGGTAATACCTGTTGTTCAGCGTAGGTCTGCAGTTCCTGCGCCACCACGCTGGGGTCTTGTGAGGGCAGGGCGCGGATTTCAAAATCGAAGCGGCAATCCGCCGGGACGATGTTCAAGGCTTTGCCGCCGGAAATCACGCCGGTTTGCACCGTGCTGAACGGCGGGTCGAAACGGGTATCGTGATGCTCTGGCGCTTTGAGCCGGTGGCCGATCCGCCCCAGTTCACCGATCAGTTCGGCGGCGTATTCAATCGCGTTGACCCCGAGCGGGGCGTACGCCGAATGGCAGGCCTCACCATGAATGTCGCAACGCATCGCCAGTTTGCCCTTGTGACCCAGCACCGGTTTGAGTTCGGTCGGCTCGCCAATGATGCAGAGCATCGGTTTGACCGGGCGCTGTTCGAGGGCTTTGAGCAGCGAGCGGACCCCAAGGCAGCCGACTTCTTCATCGTACGACAGCGCGATATGCACCGGCCGCCGTAGCGGGGCGTTCACCAAGGACGGGACCAGGGCGAGAATACAGGCGATGTAGCCTTTCATGTCGGCGGTGCCGCGACCGTACAACTTGCCGTCGCGCTCGCTGAGCTGGAACGGCGCAACGGTCCACGGCTGGCCGTCGACGGGCACCACATCGGTGTGCCCCGACAGCACGATGCCCGGCCGATCTGCCGGGCCGATGGTTGCGAACAGATTGGCCTTGCTGCGCTGCTCGTTGTAGACCCGTTCGCAAGGCACGTCGAAGCGTTCGAGGTAGTCGCGGACAAAGTCGATGAGGTGCAGGTTTGATTCGCGGCTCGTGGTGTCGAAGGCCACCAGTTGCTTGAGCAAATCGACACTGTTGCTCATCGGTCGTCTCCCGCCACGCCGTAACCAGGCGACTTGTCGGGGGCCAGGGCGCGGTCGATGTAATCCTGAACCTGTGGCCGATAGGCGTCCCACAATTTCTCCAGTTCGCCTATCGGGTCGTGATCAGCCCAATCGACCCGCAGGTTGATAATCGGCCAGGTCAGCTCGCCGACCACGACGACCGCCGCCGAATGCACGGGCCCGGCTTCGCCACCCGCCGCCACAGCGGCTTTCAGCGCCGCCAGCAAGCGGTCGGCCAGTTGACCTTCGCCGTGCTCGAAGGCCTTGACCATGGCCTCGATCACCCCACGGTCCGCCAGCATGTTGCCGGCAGCCACGCATTGTTCGCCCGACACCGCGTTGTGGGTGCCCAGGGTTTGCGCGCCGCTGAAGTGTGCGGTCTGGCCGAGGTGGTCAATCGCGGTAATTTGCCGATATTGGCTGTAGCCGTTGCGGGTCAACACCTTGTCGAATGCAGCCGAGGGCGCAAGGCCTTGTTCCATGACGGTGAGGACTTCCGGGCCGAGTGACGGCAAAGTGATGTTTTGCGTGGAGACCGCGCCCACACCTGGCAGCAGCCAAGGGCAGCGTGCGCCGACAGCGATGCTCGAGGAACTGATCGCGATGCCCAATTGACCGGTTTCGGGGCAACGTGCGGCGATGGAAAAGGTCATGGTTTGCTCCTTGGTTAGCCTTGGCGAAAGTGTCGTCTGTGCGGGCCTCATCGCGAGCAAGCTTTGCTCCTACAGGGGATGGTCGTCGTGCACAAATGTGTGGCAACTGAAGATCCACTGTAGGAGCAAAGCTTGCTCGCGAAGGCCGCGCCTCGGTAAACCTGCTTACTCAGGAATCACCGCAATCACATCAATCTCCATCAGCCACTGCGGCTGCCCCAGTGCCGAAACCACCAACCCGGTCGAAATCGGAAACACCCCTTTGAGCCACTTGCCAACTTCCTGATAGACCGGCTCGCGGTAACGCGGATCGATCAGGTAGGTGGTGGTTTTGACGATGTGGCTGAGGTCGCTGCCGGCTTCTTCCAGCAATTGCTTGACGTTGCGCATGGCTTGTTCGGCTTGCGCACGCGGGTCACCAAGACCGACGAGGTTGCCTTCAAAATCGGTACCGACCTGGCCGCGAACATATACGGTGTTGCCGGCCCGGACCGCCTGGCACAGGTCATTGTCCAGGCTCTGGTTCGGGTAGGTTTCCTTGGTGTTGAACATGCGAATGCGGGTATGGGTTGGCGTGGACATCGGAAGCTCCTCAAGAAAAATTCGGCCCGGCGCTGTTCAAGCGCCGGCGCGGATATCAAGCACTGACAGGTGTTTTATGGACGGCCGGGGCGGCTTCAGCCTGACGCTGCCCGGCATCGCGGTAGTCGAGGTACGAACGCTGAATGGCGATGTGATCCGCCACGTACTTGGCGTCGTGCCAAACACCCCAGATGAACGACGAGCCGCGACGCGACTGCCACGGCAGACCGAGGAAATACACACCCGGCTCGCTCGACACGCCACGCTGATGCTGCGGTTTGCCGTTGTCGTCGAAGGCGTCGACCTTCAACCAGCTGTAGTCCGTGGCAAACCCGGTGGCCCAGATGATCGAGGTCACGCCGGCCTTGGCCAGGTCGAGCTCGAGAATCGGATGGGTCACGCACGCAGGATCCGCGAAGGTAGTGCGGGCTTCAGGTTCTTCCGGCAGGTCCAGGCCATTGCGCTCGATGTACGCGTCAGCGGCATTGAGCAGCGCCAGATAGTTCTCGTCGCCGCGGGCCAGGTTGTCGGCAAGATTGGGCTGGAAGGTCGCCACGGCGCCATTGAACGATTGGGTCAGGCCGACGAGCGTCATGCCGCGATGGGCCAGCCCGCGGAAGTCCACCGTACGGCCGCCATGCGCACCGCTTACGGCGATGGTGACGTGTTCGCGACCGGGCTTCATGGCCGCTTGATCCCATTCGCCGAGCACGCCCAGCCACCAGCAGAAATCCCGGTTGCGATAGGCGCGAGGAGGGCGGTCGTGCGCGCCGACCGAGAGGTACACCTGCTTGCCGGCGCGCTGCAATTCATCGGCGATCTGCACCCCCGACGACCCGGCACCGACGACCAGAACAGCGCCCTCGGGCAGTTGCGCTGGATTGCGGTAGTCGGCCGAGTGGATCTGCAGGAACGGCTGATCTTGCGGCGCGATCGGCGGGATGACTGGACGCTGGAACGGCCCGGTGGCGGCCACCACACGGTTGGCCTCGATCACCCCTTCAGAGGTTTCAATGGTGAAACCCGGTCGACCGACATTGCGTTCAACCTTCTTCACCTCGACACCGGTGCGGATGGGCGCGTTGAATTTCCTGGCATAGGCTTCGAAGTAATCGGCTACCCGCTCTTTCGGGGCAAAGCCATCCGGGCTGAGATCGTCGAATTCAAGTCCGGGAAAACGGTCGTGCCAGACCGGACCATTGGCCACCAGCGAATCCCAGCGCCCGGTGCGCCAGCGCTCGGCGATACGATTGCGCTCCAGCACCAGGTGCGGCACGCCGAGTTTGCTCAGGTGCTCACTCATGGCCACACCCGCCTGACCCGCGCCGACAATCAGCGTGTCTGTTTTTATTATTTCAATGGTCATCTCTATGCCCTTCGAAGTTGGATTAGGGTCGGTTACGACCTGCCATTTCTTGGGCTCAAGACTAGGGATCACCCCGGTATCGGTAAAATATTATTAAGCTGGCATTTGAATACAAATATCTGATGCAGAGCCTTTAAACCCGTCTACGTTGCGGCTCACTCATTGTTTTATAGATCGTCGGTTTTTCGAACCCATGTACTTTCCTGAATAGATCTGTCGCCTTTATCCCGTTAACAGAATTCTGCCGCGACGCATGCTTTTCGTAGCAGCTGGCGCAGCCGGCGTTCGGCTGCGCAGCAGTCGTAGAGTCAGGCGGCGCGGTGTTTCAGGAAGACCGTGCTCGCAGGTTTTACGACTGCTTCGCAGCCGAACGCAGCCTCGCAGGCTCGGCAGCTGCTACGGGGGGGGGCGTTACGGCTGATGTTGTGTTTCTGGTGATTAAGCGTGTCTGTATCGGGCTCTACGGGCGATAATGCCGCGCATCCTGTCTTCAACTTAGCAAAAGAGTCCTGCCGTGATGTTCGAGATCAAACCGTGGAACCCCGAAACCTATCGACAGCAGACGCGCCGCAGTACCGTGATCATCGCCGTGACCTTCATTCTGCTGGCGATGACGCTGTCCGGCTTGGCCGTCATGCTATTCGGCGAACCCGGCGGCGACAACTTCCGTTTCAACCTGGGCGGCGTCATTGCCGCTGTCATCGTTAGCGCGGCGCTGATGAAAACCAAAGGCTGGTCGCAGCCGTGGATGGCGGCGGCGGTGTATGGGTGGCAACTCAAACGTAGCCTGATGAGCGTCACCAATGTCATGCATAAGGTCACCGATGCGGTGCAGGCCGGTAACCCGAGCGCAATCAAGCTGCTGCGCTTTTATCACCTGGGGCTGACGCAAATGCACCAACTGGACGGCAACACCAGCAGCCTCAGCCAGATGACTCGCGAGATCGACCAGCACAAGGCGAGCATGGAAGCGCTGGGTATCGACACTGAGCAGAATCAGTTGAACCCTGAGTGGCTGGCGGCAGTAAAGGCGAAGGAGGCATGAGTTCGATGTTCACGATCACCCACTTCGAAACCCCGTGCTCCGAGCCTATCAATGACCAGATTCTGCAGATGGTCGTCGACTATCTGACCGATATCAGCACGGTGGCGATTGCGCCGAGCAACCTCCTGTTCAACGTCTATCAATATGCGATCGGCTACGAGGTTCATCTCTATCTGCAAGCGCTCGACGGGTCTAAAGGGATCGCTGTCGAATTGATCGTCGCGATGGATGATAAAGATCCTTCGAAGGTCATCGGCTTTTTGCTGTATCTGCCGGTCAAGGACGATCCCGAGGCGTGCGGCGTGGCCTATATGGCGGTGCAAGCCAGTCATCGACACCAGGGCGTCGCACGGGCGATGGTCCAGGAAATGCTCAGCCGCTATCCGCATGCCGAGCTGGCGTGTGCGGTCGGCAAGGTTGCCTGTTTCGAAGCGATGGGCTTTCAGGTGCTGGGCGCGCGCGGGCCGCAGGTGCTGATGAATACCCGTGATCACAGCACGGGCGGTTTGATGGGGGTGCTGGATACAGCGCCGATCTACCGCTCGACAGAAGTGCGGCAGATCCATACGTATCTGCTGCAACGACACGGGAAGCGGGCGATGCTCGATGCCGAAAAACAGCGCGACCGGCATCTCGACCAGATGACGGCCAAAGCCAAGGCTTTTGTGCAGGAGCGGCTTGGGTAGGCGGCAGTTCACGCTACTTCGAGTTCTTACGGGTACTGTCGTATACAGTCGGATGTAAGAGGCTCGGACGCTGGAATTTAGCGTTCGGAACCCTACTTGAAGAGTTCCCAATGACTTCCGAGATCGACAAATGTAATCAAGTCAGAATGTGAGTGCTCGTAGATCATCAAGAAGTCCCCCCCAATATGACACTCCCGAAAACCACTCCAATCACCCGTCAAAGCATGATCCAGGTACTCGACCGGCAGTTGCTCCCCCAGAAATAACATGACCATCACCTGCCGGACTTCATTCATATCACGGCGTCCGGCTCGCTTGTAACGCTCCCAGGACTTCTTGAATTCCGATGTTTGAGCACACTGCTTTGGCAGTTCAGCGCGCTTTTGCTTTTTCTCCGGTTTCGCCATCAGTGTCCCTCAGCATGTCGTCTATCGAGTCGAACTGTTGGCGAATGCCTCGCGCTTCCATCATGGCGCGGGCAGTTTTTTCCGACGGGACGCGCACCTCAAACGGAAGCCCCTGAGTTGCAACGACCTGACGGAGAAAAAGACGCATGGCGTCACTGATGCTCAGCCCGCAAGCGTTTAAGACTTCAGTGGCACGCACCTTCAGATCCTCATCAATGCGGCAACGCACGTCGGTAGTTTTCAGCAATGCACCCATGGTAATGACCTCATCGTTTATTTGTAGCTACATTGGCGCTACCTCGGGCATTGTGGTTGAGCGGGGTCCTTTCGGTCAACGTCGCCTTGATGAGTGGTTTCAAAGCCTATGGCGCGGTCTGAACACCGATAGGAGTTTTCGCTCGGTATTTCAATCGTTTAAGCACACGATGAATATCAGCCTGGTCCACTTTGTGTTTGAGAACCGTCCGAGCCCAATGCAGGAAGTTACTGAAGGTGTTGCGCTCCGGTGTTTGCTTCCTACCTGAATCTGGTTGTTCAGGAGGCTGACTGCTGAGCAAACCATTCTAATATGGCTAATCAGCCTGCCCTGAACACCAGCGCCTTCAGACCGCTTTGCGCATCGATATCGGGAAATTCCGGTGGGTTTTCCAGGCGTTGTTCGAAGTGCAGGCTCGGGGCTTCGCGGGTCACGCCGTCGATGAGAAAGTCCGGGCCGAAGGCCGGGTCGTTCATGCAGGCCAGTACCACGCCATCGCTGGTGAGCAGTTCCGGCAGGCGGCGTAGTACGCGCTGGTAGTCCTTGGTCAGCAGGAAGCTGCCTTTCTGGAACGACGGTGGGTCGATGATCACCAGGTCGTAAGGGCCGCTGTTGATGACCTTGCCCCAGGATTTGAACAGGTCATGGCCGAGAAAGCTGACCTTGCTCAAGTCGTGCCCATTCAGCCGGTGATTGTCGCGTCCGCGGCTCAGGGCGCCGCGGGACATGTCCAGGTTGACCACATGCTCCGCGCCGCCCTCGATGGCGGCCACCGAAAACCCGCAGGTGTAGGCGAACAGGTTCAAGACGCGTTTGCCCTGGGCATTGGCGCGCACCCAATTGCGGCCGTAGCGCATGTCGAGAAACAGGCCGCTGTTCTGTTTTTTGCCCAGGTCGATGCGATAACGCAGACCGCCCTCGGTGATCGTCCATTCCTCGACCATTTCCCCCAGCAACCATTCGGTGGTGCTTTGCGGCAGGTAGCGGTGTTGCAGCAGCAACGTATGCGCGCCGGATTTCTCCCACTCAGGCGACTGCGCGATCTCCATCAGCAAATGCTTCAATGCCTCGAGCTGCGCCGGGTCAGGCTCCTTGAACAGCGAGACCAGTACCACGCCCTGCATCCAGTCGATGGTCAGTTGTTCCAGCCCCGGCCAGCATCGGCCCCGGCCATGGAACACGCGGCGGGTTTCTTCGGGGACAGCGGTCAGAGCCGTCAGTAAATGCTGGCGGAGGATGGCGAGGGCGTCAGGGTTCATCGGGCAGGGCCGGCAATATGAAAGGGGCGGCATTTTAACCACAATTGTGGCGCCAGGGGTTCTGCGAGGCAAAAGGCGATTGCGCAGGCAAGCTTGCCGTCAAAGCATTTGCGCAAGTACCGGTCCGGATCAACAATGTACCGGCAGTCAGGCAGTGAGGTTTTACCCGGTCACGTCGTCAGTCGACACGGAGCGCTCATGAACGATCGTTACACCCGCACGGCGATTTGCCTGCACTGGCTGATAGCCCTCGGGCTGATCGGCACCTTCGCGCTCGGCTACTACATGCCTGAACTTGCGTTCTCGCCGACCAAACTGAAGCTGTATTCATGGCACAAGTGGGCCGGGGTGACTTTGTTTTTTCTGGTGCTGCTACGGCTCGGCTGGCGCCTGGGCCATCCTGTTCCGCCCTTGCCGACGACCGTGTCGCCCGTGATGCGGTTCGCGTCCCACATTTCGCATGGGGTGATGTACGCACTGATGCTCGCGATTCCGCTCAGCGGCTGGCTGATGAGTTCGGCAAAAGGCTTCCAGACGTCATGGTTTGGTGTCTTGCCGCTGCCGGATCTGCTGCCCAAGGACGACGCGCTCGGCGATCGTCTCATCGATGTGCACAAAGTCCTCAACTACACATTGCTGGTGCTGGTGATCGTTCATACATGCGCGGCGCTCAAGCACCACTTCGTTGATCGCGACAACGTGCTGACGCGCATACTGCCGTCAAAGCGCCAGCCTGACCCTCGGCATCTCAAGCCATGAAGCAGGCCACTGACCGGATAATCCCATGACCCACCGATTTCCACGTTCTGTCATCCTGGCTGCAGCCCTTGTATTCGGTACCACGGCGGGCGCCCAGGCGGTCGAATACAAGAAAGTAAATGCACGCGCGAGCCAGATCAGCTTCACCTATAACCAGATGGGGGCGAGGGTGTATGGCACGTTCGGCAAATTCGAGGCCACCCTCGATTTCAACTCGGCGAACCCCTCGGCGGCCCACGCCACACTGACCATCCAGCTCGACAGCATCGATGCCGGGAACAGCGATGCCAACAGCGAATTGAAAAAGCCCGCCTGGTTCAACACGGCGGCTTATCCAGAGGCGAAGTTTGTATCGAGCAGCGTGAAGGCGCTCGGCAACAATCGCTACGAGGTCTCTGGCCAGCTCACGCTCAAGGGCATTACCCGCGAGGTCGGTGCACAAATCACCTTGAAGCCTGAGAGCGCCATCGGCGTATTCGATGGCGAGTTCATTCTCAAACGCGGAGACTTCAAGATCGGTGAGGGCGAATGGGCCGATTACGGGGTTGTCTCCAACGAGATCAACATCAAGTTTCGGGTGGTCGCGCCCGAGCAGTAGCCTGTGCTCGAACCTGGATACCTGACGATGGATTGGCCGCGCCGTGAAGGGAAAACACCCAAAAGCGCTACGCCCTCGGCTACACTCCGGCCATGCCGAATAACTCTCATATGCCCTTGAATTTCACCCGAATCTTCAACAGTGTCGTCACTCGGCTGTTGGGATTGGCGCTGTGCATTGTCGTGTTTGGGGCGGTCGTGCGTTATTACGTGCTCACCGACTTTCTGCGTGAGGATTTGAGCGCGGTCGTGGAAGGCCAGCAATTAGCGTTGGCGACCTATGTCGCTCGCGACATCGACGACAAAATCATTCAGCGTCAGCGTTTGCTTGAGCTCCTTGCCAGCTCCATTCCTGTTGATTTCCTCAAGCAACCCGAGCGACTGCGCGCCTGGCTGAAAGAGCATTACGCCTACCAGACGTTGTTCTCGACAGATGTGTACATCGTGAACGCCAATGGGGATTTACTCGCAAGCTATCCCGACCTGACACCGCCACTCAATACCCCTTACGCAGAGCGTGATGACATTGAAGCCGGATGGGCAGGACGTTCATTTGTCGGGCGTCCTGCGGTGGATCAAACAACCCAAAAACCGCTGCTGCCGATGTCCGCGCCCATCAGGGATGAACACGGTAGGGTTCAAGCCGTTCTCGTGGGCGTCACGGCACTCGCAGCGCCAGGGTTTCTGGATTCCTTGCTCCAGAGCCGCATGGGGGAGACGACGGGCGGATTCCAGCTGGTTTTCCCGGAAAGTCGATTGTTTGTCGAATCCTCGGCGCTTGATATGACGCTCAAGCCAACGCCGCCTCCCGGCGCCAATGCGCTGCATGATCGGGCCATGGCCGGATTTCGCGGTGCGGGGGTAACGCTCAACGCCGAAGGGGGCGAGGAGGTCTCAGCAATGGCGTCGGTTCCAAGTACCGGCTGGTTCGTCGTTGCCCGTTTGCCCAGCAGTGAGGCTTTTGCAACTGTCGATCGAACACAGCATTTCTTGATCAGGGGGGCGTTTATATCCATTTTGATTTTCGCCGTGTTCTCGTCCATTGGCCTGTACTTTGTCTTTCGTCATCTGTTTCATGCCGCCGCGCAGGCTGACCGCATGACGCGTGATGAACGACCACTGGCTCCCTTGCCAGTCACTCGCAATGATGAAGTCGGTCACTTGATCTCGGCCTTCAATCGTTTGTTGATCAAGCTGGATGACAAACAGGCCCAGCTTAAAAAAATTGCTCATCACGATATGTTGACGGGTTTGCCCAATAGGCATCATCTCTCGGGCCAGCTTCGTCACGTGTTGGCTCTGGCACAACGCAAAGAGACGAGTGTGGGCCTGTTGTTCATGGACCTCGATGGCTTCAAGCATATCAATGACACCCTTGGCCACGAGGCGGGTGACGAGGTGCTGCGGCAAGTGGCGAGGCGCTTTCGCCGGGTTGTCCGGGAGACCGATACCTTGGCGCGCATCGGGGGTGATGAGTTTGTTGTTCTGCTGAGTGACCTTGGGGACGATGCCGAAGAGATCGTGAGCACCGTCGCGACTAAATGTATTGAAGCACTGGGAGCGCCGTTTTTTATTTCCGGTACGGTCTGCATCGTGGGTGTTTCGATTGGCATTGCACTGGGGAACGGGGAAAGCTCTGCGGATATGCTTCTGCTGGCCGCAGACCGCGTCATGTATCAAGCCAAAAAAACCGGGCGCGGCCGGTATGTGACCTACAAGCTTTAGGCAACAGTGCCCGAGAGCCCGCCTGGGCGTCGAAGTCGTCGCCGAGAAGACAGGGTTGCGTGCATTGATTGCTCCCAGACGATGGGGTTGTAAACTGGCCGCGGTTTACACGATCACCCCTTTAGCACTTCAAGCAAGAGATCCTCTCATGGCAAACCAAGACCTGACCTTTATCCCCGACCTGGACCCGGAATCCATCTCCTCCGATGTTGCCGGTTTCGGCGGCCTGCTGGTCTCGACCCAGATCCCCACCCGCGCTGACGGTAGCCTGGAGTTGGGTGGCATCACCGAGCAAAGCGAGTGCACGCTGCAGGCACTCAAGGTCGCGTTGGAACGGGCTGGCAGTTCCATGGACCGGGTCATGCATTTGACCATCTACCTCACCGACATGGCCGACCGCGCCGCCTTCAACGAGGTCTATCAACGCTTTTTCGCCAAGCCCTGGCCGGTGCGCGCCGCCGTTGGCGTAGCCGCCCTGGCGGTCGAAGGCATGCGCGTGGAAGTCACCGCGATGGCGGCCAAGGGCTGAGTCTGCGGGTCATCGCGACAGATCAAGCATTGCGGCTCATTCTATTGATACAAGGAGAGGTCTTCAGAGGAGTCGACCTCTCCCCATTCTCCTGTGTAAGGAATGGCGTGTATCGGGACCCGACCCGCATCAATGACTTGCTGAAGGGTGTTCGTCATATGCACTTTGTCACACTGCTCCGGGGTTAATGCTGAGCGAAGCCGGATGACTTCTGCCCAACCCTCAGGCGTGAAGCGCAAAAGCCCCATGTATTGGCCCTGAATATCGTCTGCTGATTCTGGTTTGTTGCCGATTTCAGCCAAAGTGTCAGCGGGTGTCAGGCGGAACGTTTCGGCATCCAGTAATGGATTGCCAAAACGCTGTGTCCAAAGCTCCAGCCAATTCGGGTCATAGGTGACAGCCAGGGAAGCCTTGCATGTCATCAACGACTGGACCGCTGCCGGGCTGTAGAAAATATCGGAATAACTCACGATGCACGGCTCTGCCTGCAACCAGGCTTCAGCACACGCCAATGACGACACCATATTGGTTTGCGCCCAGCGTGAATTATGGAACTCGATCAGCCCTTGGTCTGCCAACAGCTCGCGTTTGTAGCCGGTAACGATGGCTATCTCGCTAACGCCAGCAGCGCGCAGCGCCACAAGCTGCCACTCCAGCAGTGTCTTGCCACGCAACTCGACCATGCACTTCGGACGTTCATCCGTGAGGCTTTTCATGCGGCTGCCACGTCCGGCAGCCAAAATAATGGCTTTCACAACAGTTCTACCTCATGAGTTTTCGAATGGAATTCGTCTCGGCGAGTGGGGTGCCAAGTACCAGCTCTCAGGCCGGGTACAGGTTTTATTCACCGAACAACTTCTTCAATCGTTGAATGTCGTGCGATGCAAAAAACGCCTCTCGTTCCGGGTGCCACATCCAGCCTTCCCAAGGCAGGTTGAGGTGTCGAATGGCTTCGATTTCCCCATCTTCACTTCGCGCCAAGACCTCAAACCCTTTCGGGCAGTCGGCAAGGGCAAAACTGTGATAACTGTTCACCTCGGCAACAATCTGTCCCGACAACTTATGCCGGGTTCGCACATGACCTGTAACCGGTTTTAGTTCGCTGCCTTCCGAGTGCGCGATCATCTGCATTCCCCGGCAAATTCCGAGTACTGGCAAGTTGTGGGATCGTGCATGGTCAAGCAGTCTGCCTTCGGTCAGGTCGCGTGCCGAACACTGACCGATGTCATTTCCGCCCGAAAGAACGATGGCCTGTGGTGATACCGCGTTCAGCCAGTCATCCAGGGCACCGTGAATCACTTCTCCATCGGGTGTTTGCAGGTACAACCCGTTGGGTACCGGCACCGGTATAAATCCGGCAACCAGAAGCAAGGTGACCAGACGCTGATCCAGTGCATCACGGTTTTCGCCGCGTTCAGGAATTACGTCCACGCGCTGGCTGACGGCAACGACCTTCATGCCATCATCTCCACCCAGCGTCCGGGACAGTCCAGATGTAAGCGCTGAGCCGACGACCAGCGGCGGTAGAGCACTTCACCGGCACCGATGACCGCTGGCAGGCCGAGCTCACCGGCACGAATCGCCATGTGCGAGTTGGCGCCGCCCCACGCCGTTATCAACCCGGCAATCGGGTAGGCAAATAACCAATCAAAACCTGGGTCCGCATTGGGAATGCAGACAATCGCCCCGGCGAGCTTTTCCCGGTCATCGCTGAGCACCACGGGGGCTGTTACCTGCTTCTGGGTGATGAAGTTGGGTGCTGTTTCCGGCCACTCGAAGGACCAGACATCCTCAGGTCGGGTAATCACTGGTGGCAGCGATATCTTGAGGGTCTTTTCGTAGCGGGCCTTGCCCTGTTCAATGCTGCGCAAAAGCACATCTTTCGGGTCTGCTGCAGCAACGTGCAGCTCCTTTAAGGCACCGATGTCGCAATAGGCCATGTCTTCGCGTCCAATGCCATGCTGGGCGCCTACTTCAGCAATCAATGCCAGGGCATCCGAGAGATTGCGGGTGAAGTGGAACTTGGCCAGCTCGCGCAGTTCGATACCGGCTTGCATGAAGTCCAGCAAGCCAACTGGATCAGGCTCCAAGCCGTGTGCCTCCTGCTGCTTCACGATTTCGCGCATTTGTGGAAGGGTCAGCGAAAAGGGTTGTACTGGCTCTGGGGTGGATGGACGCTGGGTCCAGTCAAAGTAGAGTTCCGGTGCTTCATCGTAACGAGGCGAAAGGATGTCGTAGGTGCCCGGGCGCAAGTGTCCGTAGCGCGCGAGGAACGTCGCCTTGTCCAGTGTCGCCCGGTCACGTGCCAACTGGCCGCTGACGGTTGAGACCCCCCCCATGAAGCAATCGTAGTCAGCCTGCGAGAACACGCCCACCGTCACCAGCGATCTAAGCATCTGCACCGCGACGAAGCCTGCGCGGGCCAGGCCGGCGAATGGAAGGGTGCCGTAGCGTTTTGCATCCTCCAGCAACCAGTAAATCCGCTCCAACGGGTCGGCGTTGGAGGCCAGCAATTCTTCGCGTCGCGCATTTAGCATGTCGAGCTTATTGGCATCGGCGCGCCATAAGCCGTCCTTGGGATGAACGATGCGGTTGGTCAGCTTGCGCAAACTGGTGCTGATGGCCTCTAGCTCGTGCTCCAGGAAACCGGCACTGGCCAAGCGCTCCAGTCGCTGCGACAAATCCAATGTGTAGCACGAGAAAACAATCTCGAATTCCACCTTGTCGTGCAGCGTCGGTTCGGCCAGCAGTCGATCGATATAGTGATCGACCAGCCGCCCGGCCAGTCCCTCATCGAGGTCTGCAGGAATGAAGGAGTTGAACGACAAGCGCACATCGATGTACGGCAGCCCGAAGAAATGCGGCATCAGCGGGAAACTGCGTAAGTTGCGGTAGCCGTAATTGTGGCGCTGGTAGGCCCAGATTGAGTCGGTCACCAAATCCCGGTACAGCGAGAGCGCCAGCGGTTTGGGACGGATTCCGATAATCTCGGCCGGATTCCAGTCCGGCATTACGCCATAGACGGTACGCTGGCCAATCAGGAAGGGGTGCGGCTGCATGCCTCGCGCCACCTTGCGCTGAATACTTTCCAGCCGGGCGGCCTGCGTTGTTTCGGATTCCGGGCGTGATGGCAAAATCAATGGTCGGGCCTGTAACAGCCACAATACCTCGCCTTCTGCTTCGCGTGTGACAGCGAACTCGCAATCGATCGGCGCGCCATCGAACAACGCCAGCAACTCTTCGAGCAAGGCGATCAAGGGTGCGAATTTCGGTGGCGGCGGCACTTTGCTAAGTGCCGCCTGCTGCCAAAGTCGACCGCCCATGCCGCCGGTGACTGATGCCGTGTCACTGCCTTCCGACCAGTTCACAACCCGGTACGGCGCGCAGGTATTCGGGTCGTGGGAAAAGGCAACGCCGGAACGAACCACGTTACCCAGCATCGGTTGAATCAGTACCTCGTCTGCCAGGTGTACATCGCCATAACTTGCAATCACCTGTTCAACGGCTGATACCAATCCTGCTTCATTGACGCCAGGGATCGAGAGAAAGGCCCCTGCACAGGAAGCTTGCGCGCCATCTTCGCGCAGACAACTGGAGCGCACGATCCAGGGACCGGCCCCCAGCTGTCCCTGGATATCACGAAAACAGGCTTGCCCACCGATTTGCCAGTCCCTCACGGTGAACGACAACAGCGGAGCAATGCGAGCCGACTTGAGCCGCTCTTGTAGGCTGGCCAATGTGCCAGCCTTGGTAGAGAAATGCAGCGCCATCGGCATTATCTCAACTGAGCAACCCAGATATTGGTCGAGTACGGAATCTGGATCGAGGACGTCTGAAGGCTTTTCAGATAGTCATCGATTGCGCTGATCACCTCATGGAAATTCGCACCGGCTTGGCGCTCCAGCGTCGCGTGCGAACGCCAGGCTTCCAGACACTCTTCAATGCTTTGTTCGTGAATGACACGCGCATCAAGATGAACAACAGGGCCGAAAAGCGCACTGGCATCGATCACGGCAGTTTGATCTTCACGACGAGTACCGTAGCCATAACCCTGTACCCGTTCTTTGATGATGGCTTCGATGCGGGCCTGGATCGGATCATCAAGATGACGATGATTCCACATGCAGGCGAACCAGCCTCGAGGCTTGAGAATGCGCGCGGTTTCCTTGAGTGCCTGCTGGCGGTCGCAGACATTGAAGGAGCTACCAAAGGTGACCATGTCGAAAGCGTGCGACGTTTGTCCTGTGACTTCGCCCGTCCCTTCATGCCAGCTTACGTTGGCCAGGTCTGCGGTACGCTTGATGCCATTCGCGCGCATCGCATCATTAGGTTCCACCGCAACAACATCCAGACCACGCGCAGCCAGCATCATGGTCAGGTGTGCGACGCCTGCTCCGACATCGCAGAACTTGTCGCCTTTCTCGGCACCTGCAATCGAGAGCATCGCATCGATCGCGGCGTCAGCGTAGTCAGGACGTTTCAAATAAGCATCAGCCAGCGCGGTGTAATCCCATTCGGTTTTCATACCAACTTCCTTTTATAAAATCGATGTAGTAAATCATCTGTCAATGTTTGCACGGGGCGGTCAGGTTCGAACTCAATCACCCAGTCTGCCGCTGTCGGTTCATCAATCGATACATCGAGCCCCGCGACATTCTGCAACTCACCCGCATAGAACCGGCGATATATATCCTTGGGGTCCCGACGGCGGAGTTCCTCCACCGGCACCTTCAAGTAAACCTCGAAATAACCAGGCAGGTGGGTACGGTTCCAGGCATGAACTTCGCGGAACAGCGAAATCGTTGCAATCACCACCGTGAGCCCCTGCGCGGCAATCACTTTGCACAGGTGGGCGTATTGCATTGCCAACGCCAATCGCCCCTCGCGTCCATGGTTTTGTGAGTTAGCAACTGTAACGCCAAATACGTCGCGCAATTCATCGCCATCTAACATGACAACCGACTGGCCACGGCTTCGCAGTTCGGCAACGAACTCATGGGCCAAGGTTGATTTGCCAGCACCCGAAAGACCTGTAATCCATACTACCCGCCCGGTGCAATCATCTGTCATATCGACCTAGCTTGTTTTCAGTTTAGACGTGTTAATCAGCAGCGACTCATGATGGTTGCAGGACGCTTTCTTGATGGCTGATTTCGCTCTTGTCAATTTCTCCAAAAGAATCGATCGAACAGTAACGGAAATCAGACTCATGCTGTTTCTGAACCAGGTCTTGAAAAACTTCATTCGGGTGATGCAGGTCGCTGTATTCTTCTTCATGGAATTTCTGATACCTGAGAAAATGCTCATCAGGCGTAAGCGATTCGATTTCAATGGCTATTTCTTTAAGGCGGTCGCCACTATTGGCTATTGGCAGCAAACCACTCATTTGTTTCAGCCAGGCCTTGACGATAGGGTTGCTCTCGCTGGCTGCCGGAACATAATAGATTGGCAGTCTGCAGGTGTTCAGCATAAAGGAAACACCACCGCTCGAGGCGTCGGTAATGAGGGTGTCACAGCGTTGGTAGAATTCTTTACTGCTTTCTTTGGATTCATCAATTGAGATCCATTGGTACTGAGAAAGCAGTCCACACAACTCTTTTACATACGGCGCTTCAACGTCAGTCATGTACGGGCGTAAAATAAATGTCGCATGAGGAATAGTGGACTTGACCGAGTTGATAATGGTCTCCATATTTTCATATAGAGTAGCACCGCTCGGGCATATTCCTTTTTGGGTCGGCAGAAGACCTACGACATACTCATCGGCTGTTCGCAGATAGTCAGGGGGAAACCTGAAAGGCTCGGGGATTTTGACTGGCAGTGTAGATATTGCACTTGTTTTTCGAAGGTCCGAGCGCAATGATCTTCCTTCAAACACTTTACGCAGCGCGTGCCTGTCATGCCTGTAAAGCTGTAGACCTGCTTTAATCAGGTCAAAAAGCGATCGGGATGAAGAAACAATCGCGTCCCAATGTGATGTCCAATCGGAGCAATAGTATTTGTCGTCGATGGGCATGCCGACATTGCCATGCGCAATAAAAATGCCAAAATTTGACTCGTCCAGCAGTCGCCCAATCGAGGCGTCATTTGAGATGACTGTTTGCGATCTAAGCATTGCGATAAACGTCAGTTCCACCTCCTCAACCGGACTGTTGAGGATCTGTTCTGCTTCGTGCTTGCTGATACCGACAGTATTGGTCTGGAGTACTATGCAGTTGTACTTGTCGCGAAGAGCATTTAGCGCTGGCAGCAAGTATTCAAGGTATGTTTTTCCGCCATTATTGACGTTGCTGATCAAGTAAACGGTTTTCATGATAAAAGATGCACCTTCAATACTTCCCTAGGTAAAACCAGATTTAGACCATGTAAATGCACGAAAGCGGAGAAGCTTTTCGGTCTAACCCTGGCGCTTCTCCTTCAGCGCGTGTACACCCTTGTCGTGATGCAAATCAAACTAAAATCGTATCGGATTTTCTTGGAAAATTAACGACAGAACTTGATCTGTAAATGCGAAGGATTCTCCAATATACCACGCGATTGGCGGATTGCCATCATTTCGAGCGAGCATGATATGGCGCAGGACAGTAAGCTTATCGGCAGTGATCAAGCGGGCTTTACATCGGTAGTCGTTAATTTTGGTGATGCTTGACCACAACAACACCAACCTTCTCTCCGGACACGTCAGTTGCCATTCGCGGTGAGGATGTCGGTCCCCAGATGTGGTCGACAGTTGAGGTAGGCCGAGGCTTTCAGCCAGTGCTGGTCGGGATACCAGGAAAACATGAACTGGCCGTCCTTGAGTTTATCGATCACCTGGCGCGCCACTTGCGGGCGCACTGCCGGGCAACCCTGGCTGCGACCGATACGTCCCTGGCGTTCACTCCATAAGGGATTCACGTAGTCGGCCGCGTGAATCACGATGTCGCGATCACGTGCGCGGTCATTGAAGCCCGGTTCCAGACCGTCCATGCGCAGCGAGTAGCCGTGGCTGCCCTGATAGCTTTCCTGGGTGCGAAACAGGCCCAGACTGGACTGATAGCTGCCGACGCGATTGGAGAATTGCGTGGCGAAATTTTCCCCGGATTTTTGCCCATGGGCGACCAAGTCGCGCAGCACCAGGGACTTTTCGCGCAAATCGAAGATCCAAAGACGACGAGCCGTGGACGGTTGCGAATAGTCGATCACGGCCAGGCGCTCGGCCTGCTTCGCGCCACTGTTGACGGCGCATTGCATGGCGTTCAGGGCACTTTGCAGTGCTTGGGGATTGAGTTCCGGAGCGGCGTGCGCGAGGCTGTTATATAACGTTTGATCGTGGGTGTCGGCGGCGAATGCCGAACTGCACATTGCGCCCAGTGTCATAGCTGCCAGACAGTGTCGGCGTAAAAAGGTCAGCATGCGCAGAGAGTCCTGTTGTTATTGTTGGCTCCCGACCTCCTGTCGTTCCCTCGGCAGGCCTGTGCATACGCTGGCCTTGGTGCTTGCCGCACCTGCTGCAGAGGTTGACCGTCTACTTGACGGTCATGGAGTGGAGTGAAGCAGTTGATCAAAAAGCACGCATGTTACTTGAGCCTTTTCCTGCTCGCTGCGCCATTGGTCGCGACTGCCCAGAACGAGCTGGCTGATCACGACAGCCCATTGAAACTGGCGCTCACTCAATTGCCGGTCGATTGCCCGCGCCTGGCCGCGCACCTGAGTGCGTCGGCGCAAACGCTGTTGCAGGCTTTTTATCAGCAGCAGGACTATGTCCTGATCTGGACGGCCAACGGACGCTTGTCGGCCTTGCAGGCACAGGTGCAGCAGTTGGCCGATGACGGACTGGACCCGAAGCGCTACAGCCTGCCCACGGGTGCTGCCGAAGGGGATGCAGTGTGTGCCGATATCGGCATCAGTCAGCGTTATCTTCAAGCCCTGCAGGACCTGCGTTACGGCCGCTTGCGGCAATCGCGTTTCGAGCCGTTGTGGCATGCACAGGCAGTGCCGTACGACCGACCCGCCGAGGTGCTGGCCATCGCCGGGCCGGGTCTGCAAGACATGGCGACGGCTTTTCAACTGGCGCGTCCAAGCCTTGAGCAATACCAGAGCTTGCGCCGTGTTTATGCCCGACAGCGTCAGCAGCCGTTGCCCCATTGGCAGGTGCTCGCCAGTGGGCCCTTGTTGCAACCCGGCGCACAGGATGCGCGAGTACCTGAACTGGCGAAGCGACTCTTCAGCGAAGGCTATCTGGCCAACGTTTCCGCGGGTGTCGGCACGGTCTACAACAAGGAGCTGGTGAGCGCGCTGAAAAGCTTCCAGCTGAGCCATTCGCTGCAAGCGGATGGCGTGCTGGGGGAGGGCACCTTGACCGAGCTGAACGTCAGCCCGGCGCTGCGGCGCGAGCAGTTGCGGATCAACCTCGAGCGTTTTCGCTGGTTGGCGCAGGATCTGGAACCGAATGGTCTGCTGGTCAATGTGGCCGCAGCGACGTTGACCGTCTATCAGGGCGGTACGCCGGTCTGGCAGACACGCACCCAGGTGGGGCGTGCCGAGCGGCAGACCCCGCTGCTGAAGTCGTCGGTTACGCGCCTGACCCTGAACCCGACCTGGACCGTGCCGCCGACCATCATGCGTGAAGACAAGCTGCCGGAAATTCGCCGGGATCAGGCGTTCCTCGGTAAACAGAACCTGCAGGTGCTGGACAGTGACGGCCATCCGTTGGCGGTGGACGAGATCGACTGGGATAACCCCGGCAACATCCTCCTGCGCCAGGACGCGGGGCCGAAGAATCCGCTGGGGCAAATGGCGATCCGCTTCCCCAATCCGTTCGCCGTGTACCTGCACGACACCCCCAGCCAGGCGCTTTTCCAAAAGGCGCCGCGGGCGTTCAGTTCAGGCTGTGTGCGGGTCGAGCAGGCAATGCAGTTGCGCGATCTGTTGTTGAGTCCGGCTGAGCGTCAGCGGACCAATGAGTTGCTGGCGACGGGGCTGACCCACGAATTCAGGCTGGCTACGCCGGTGCCGATCCTGCTCAGTTACTGGACCGTGCAAGCCGACCGGCAAGGCCAGTTGCTGTATGCCCCGGATATTTATGGGCGGGATGCCGCATTGTCGGCCGCGCTCGGCGGCAAGTCCTGAGCGTTACTCGAACTCCAGTCGGGAGGTACAAGGCATGAACAATGGACCGCGTGAGCAGGGCGAACCGTTCAAGCGATTGTTTTTCGCGCTGCCCTGCGCCACGGCACAACGTCGAGCGATCGCCCAATGGCGAAGCGCTCTGCGGCTTACTAGCGGACGTCCGGTGCCAGCGGAAAATTTTCATCTGACGCTGATGTTTCTGGGGGCTGTGGCGGTGACGCAGATTCCGGATATCTGCGCGGCTGCCGCGCAAGTCAGAACGCCGGGCGAGCGCTTGACGGTCTCTCTCGACCAGTTGGATGCCTGGCGTCGTGCGGGTGTTTTGTTACTCGCGCCAACGCAGTCGTCGTTGCCGTTGCGTCAGCTGGTGTATGCCTTGCAGCAGGCGATGCTGCCGCTTGGGTTTGCCGACGCGCCTCGGGAATATCGTCCTCATTTGACCTTGATGCGTGACTTTCGGGAGCCTGTTCCGGAGTCTGAAACGCCCCCGGACTTTCATTTGAGTGCTGGGCATTTTGCGTTGTTCGAGTCGCATAAAGGCCGCTATCGGGCGCTGGCTGAATGGCCTCTGGTGTCGTAGGCTGCGATCTCTTGACCTTGGCGGCCTGGTAGCCGACCTATCTCTTGCGGATGTACACCAATCTACTGTGGGAGCCGGGCTTGCCCGCGATGGCGGCCTGACAGCCGACCAACCTCTCGCAGGTGTACATATCCATTGCTGCGGTAACGGCCACTTAGGGTTTCGCCTGACGGCGACTCACTTTTTTTACAAGCGCCTAAAAAAAGTAAGCAAAAAAAACGCTCGCCCCAAGCGTACGGCACCTCGCCTAGGCTCGGCGTACCCTCGCTACGGTGTCCATCAGGGGGCATCGCCTACGGTCTGCTTCGCGACGACCTCCTCTCGATGTGTTCGACTTCGTCGAACGGCGCTGCGCGCCCACCCCCTGATGAACACCTGCGCTCGGCCTCCCGATAGGGGCGGGTGGATCAAGATCAACAGCGGCAGGCGAGCTAACGCTCGGCCTGTTGAGTGGTGACGGCGAGCCGCTTCATTGTGGGCGGTTGATATTGATATCCGTAGCTGCCGAAGGTTCGGGCCGCGTTCGGACGATCTTTTGGAAGCAGGCATCAAACAATAGCGGGAGCGCGCGCTTGCTTGAACGATCCCACGTAGCCATTTGTCTGTAATGCATCAGCCTTGAATGCTCGTTGTCCGGTCAATTGGTTGTACACCTTGACCCTGCGGTGGCTATTCGCATAACCGCCCATCGCTGACACCGTCCCGCTTTGAATGTGGTCCAGATAACGGAATATCGTGCGTGGCGAAATGAAGCTGATCTTGTAGTTCAGCGCCGCCATTCGATCTTGCAGTTCGTAACCGGGATTGCGCCCATCCATTTGAAAGTGCAGGCCGTGTTGTTTAACCAGGCGCACGTTCCACAGGGTGCAGAAGCTTTTCAAGTGAACTTCCCTGAACGGTTTCGGTGTCTTGGCATTCAACCCCAGGGCCAGCAGGCTGCGCCGGGTGTAGTGCTTGAAAAACCGTGAAGTCAGGCGCCAGGCCGTTCGGGCCACACCTCGGTTTAGCTGTTCCAGGCAGCCGACCGCCGCCACTTCCTGCGGGCCAGCGCACAGGCTGAGCATCAGGCTGAACACGGCCGGGTCGTAAATGAACGTGTCGGTGTGCAACAAAAACAGGTACTCGGTTTCAACCTGCTCCAGGGCAAGATCCAAGGCCCGGCCATGAGCAAAACTCCCGGCTTCAGGGGCGTTGCTTTTGCGTTCGATCAGGTTGATCCAGTCGAGCGTGCGCAGGTATTCGCTGCTCGCATCGTTCGAATAGTTGTCCACCACAAATACCGGCACGCCAGCTGCTTGCACATGCTCGCGCAGCAGTTCCAGGCAGGTCCTGGTCAGTTCAAGCGATTTGTAGTTGACCAACACAATGCTGTAGTTGGCCTTGGTCGAAAGTGGGCGCGTCATAGGTTATTTAGCCTCGAATGCTGCCTGAACTTCAGGCGTGCGCTCATCCTAGAGAGGTCAATCTTTCGGCCTGTTCTCGGCGGGATAAATTTTTTGACAGGGTTGTTTCTGATCCGATAAACGCGGAGGCGGGGGAGCGGAGGGGATGGATCTATTTGCGAGAAGGCGAGGACAGGGCAATGAACCTGTCCTCGCTTGTTTCAAGGCATCACGTTGCGTAGCCGCCGAAGCTCAGCGCACCAGGCAGGGCTTTTTGTTATCGAACTTCCAGCCGGGAATCATGAACTGCATCGCCACGCTGTCGTCGCGCGCACCGAGGCCCATGCCTTTGTAGAGTTCGTGAGCCTTGGCCACCGCGTCCATGTCGATGTCGACGCCCAGGCCGGGCCTGGCTGGAACCTTGATGTGACCGTCGACAATTTGCAGTGGCTCCTGGGTCAGGCGTTGCCCGTCCTGCCAGATCCAGTGGGTGTCGATTGCGGTGATATCGCCGGGTGCAGCCGCCGCGACCTGGGTGAACATCGCCAGTGAAATGTCGAAGTGGTTGTTGGAGTGAGAACCCCAGGTCAGCCCCCACTCATGGCACATCTGCGCCACGCGTACCGAGCCTTGCATCGTCCAGAAGTGCGGATCGGCCAATGGAATGTCTACCGATTGCAACTGGATGGCATGGCCCATTTCGCGCCAGTCGGTGGCGATCATATTGGTCGCGGTTTTCAAACCTGTGGCGCGGCGGAATTCAGCCATGACTTCACGGCCCGAGTAACCGTTTTCTGCACCGCATGGGTCTTCGGCGTAAGCGAGAACATGATGCTGATCGCGGCACAAACGGATGGCTTCTTTAAGCGACCAGGCGCCATTCGGGTCAAGAGTGATACGTGCATCAGGAAAGCGCTCGGCCAAAGCAGTAACAGCTTCAATTTCTTCATCGCCGCGCAGCACACCGCCTTTGAGCTTGAAGTCGTTGAAACCGTATTTGGCCTTGGCGGCCTCGGCCAGGCGCACGACGGCTTCAGGCGTCATCGCCTGTTCGTGGCGCAAGCGGAACCAGTCATCCGCGTCGGGTTCGCTGCGATACGCCAGATCGGTCTGGTGACGGTCGCCAATGTAGAACAGATAGCCGAGCATCTTCACCGCATCGCGTTGCTGGCCTTCACCGAGCAAGGCCGCCACCGGAACTTCGAGGAACTGACCGAGCAAATCCAGCAAGGCCGCCTCCATGGCAGTCACCGCATGGATGGTGATGCGCAAGTCAAAGGTTTGCAGGCCACGACCGGCAGCATCGCGGGCAGCGAAAGCACTGCGCATGGCGTTGAGGATGCTTTGGTAGTTGCCGATCGGTTGCCCGACCACCAGGCTGCGGGCGTCTTCCAGCGTTTCACGAATGCGCTCGCCACCGGGGACTTCACCGACGCCGACGTTGCCGGCGCTGTCCTTGAGAATGACGATGTTGCGGGTGAAGAACGGGCCGTGGGCGCCGCTGAGGTTCATCAGCATGCTGTCATGGCCGGCAACCGGGATGACCTGAAGGCTGGTGATCAACGGGGCTTTGCCGGTGTGGTGCAGGTGTTCAGTGTTCATGTTCAGTTCCTGTCTTGTCAGTTCGAGCCAAGCGCCGATCAGTGCGATTTACCGAGCACGGGCTGGTGAATGTCCGTGTTGGCTGTGTCCGTTACCGTGGGTTTGGTCTTGGCGAAAAACACCAGCAGCGCAGCAATGATCGAGGTGCCTGCCAGGCCATACAGCCCGCCCTGAATGGAGCCGGTGGTTTGCTCCAGAAAGCCGAAGGTGGTGGGGGCGACGAAGCCGCCGAGGTTGCCGATGGAGTTGATCAGGGCGATGACTGCGGCAGCGATTCGGGCATCGAGGTAGCCCTGGGGAATCGGCCAGAACAGCGAAGAGGCTGACTTGAAACCGATCGCCGCAAAGCAGATGGCGATAAACGCAAAGATCGGCCCGCCTGTGGTCGACAGGAACATGCCCGCGGCGGCGATCAATAGCGCAGCCGCAACCCAGGCCTGCTGGAACTTGAACTTGCCCGACAGTGCGGCGAAGGCATACATGGCGACAATCGAAATCAGCCAGGGAATCGAGTTGTAGAAACCCACCTGAATGTCGCTGAGGTCGCCCATCTTCTTGATGATGCTGGGCAGCCAGAAGGTCGCGGCGTAGATCGTCAGCTGAATGCAGAAGTACAGCGCGCAAAACAGCATGATCTGACGGTCCTTGAGCAACTTGCCCAAGGTCGGCTTGACCGTGTGGGCGGCGTCGCGCTCACGTTGTTCGCGATCGATTTCGCCCACCAGAGCATCTTGCTCTTCGCGGCTCAGCCACTTGGCGTCATGCGGTTTGGAGTCCAGCCAGAACCAGACAAAGAAGCACAGGAACACCGACGCCATGCCTTCAATGATGTACATCCATTGCCAGCCATGCATGCCCAGACCGTTGATTTGCAGCAGCATGCCGGACAGCGGGCCGGAGATCAGCGAGGCGAATGCCGAGCCGCTGAGGAAGATCGCGATGGCTTTACCGCGCTCGACGCCGGGCAACCAGCGAGTGAAGTAGTAGATGACGCCAGGGAAGAACCCGGCTTCGGCCACACCCAGCAGAAAGCGCAAGATGTAGAAGTGGGTTTCGTTCTGGATGAAGGCCATCAGTGTGGCGGTGATGCCCCAGGTGAACATGATCCGGGTCAGCCAGAAACGCGCCCCGACTTTTTGCAGCAGTATGTTGGAGGGCACTTCGAACAGCGCATAACCAATGAAGAACAAACCGGCACCGAGCCCGTAAGCCGCGGCACCGATGCCAAGGTCATGTTCCATGTGGGTGCGGACGAAACCGATGTTGACGCGGTCGATGTAATTGACGATGAACATGATGACGAAGAGCGGGAGCACATGGCTCTTCACTTTCGAAATGGCGCGCGCCAGGACAGGATTGTCCGGCGAGACGGCAGGTGCAGCGCTTGAGTTGCTCACGGTTCATGACTCCCACTGATTATTGTTATGCGGGTGTGGTGCTGCAGCGTTGTTTTGCGACTTAAGTTGCCAGTCATCATACAAGTGAGATTTTTGAGCTGCAATACGAGACTTGCGACCAAATGGCTATAAAAACTGGATTTGTAAGATTTAAATGGATGTAAATGATGTGTTTTAGGCGGTTAAGGCTCGATTTTTACTCGACGTTTCAGTTTTAAAGATGAGCATTTCGCTCGCCATGCTAACGAAGCAGTCGAATAAAACCGCTGAAACAGCTATGTTGTCTGACATGTTGGGGCGCAAAATCAGCACCAGGGCGAATACCGCTAACCTAAGCCGTCACACATCCCCTGTAGCAGCTGGCGAAGCCGGCGTTCGGCCGCGCAGCGGTCGTAAAATCAGACACCGCGTTTTTTCAGGTTAACCGTGGATGCAGGATTTACGACCGCTGCGCCCGAACGCGGACCGAGCCGAACGCAGGCTTCGCCAGCTGCTACGGATTGTGTAATGACGGTAGTATTCTGAAGCCTCCTTTGAACGGGTCGGACCACATGCAAAACCAATCCAGCGGTTCAGGCCGCAAGCGTGCGCCAGGCCTGGCGCACGACATTGTTGCCGAGCTGACTCAACGCATCCTGCTTGGGCAGATCGCACCGGGTGAAAAACTGCCTTCCGAATCGACGATTGTTCGGGAGCACGGCGTCAGTCGCACCGTGGTTCGAGAGGCCATTTCCAAGTTGCAGGCGTCCGGTCTGGTTGAAACCCGGCATGGCGTGGGAACGTTCGCCCTGGAGCGTGACGCGCATCAGGGTTTTCGCCTGAGCAGCGACACCGCCATCAGCGTGCGGGGGATTCTCGAGCTTCGCCTGGGGCTGGAGACGCAAGCCGCGGCCCTGGCGGCGAAACGTCGAACCGACGATCAGCTTGTCCGGATGCGCCAGGCGCTGGACGACTACCAGAATTCACTGGCTAATAACGACAGCAGCGTTGAGCCCGACATGCGTTTTCACCGGTTGATTGCCGAAGCTACCGGGAATACGTACTTCACCGACATCATCTATCACCTCGGTAACTCGGTCATACCGCGCACGCGGATCAACGCGCAGGAGCGGGGTGACACCGACCTGATGAAGCTGGGTCAATCCGCCAATCTGGAGCACGAAGCGATCTTCAATGCGATTCGCCGACAGGACCCTGATGCGGCCAGAGCGGCCATGCTGCTGCATTTGAGCAACAGCCTGGAACGTATGGCGGTTGAATGACGCGGCGTTGCGTTACCTCATACCAACAACTGCAGCGTTTCAAACAGCTGCCGGTCTTCCTTCTTCGCCGAACGCGCATGGCGTCGAATCACCTGTAGCAGGCAATCGGTAAAACACAGCGCCGGATTGCTCAGCGAGCCGTTGCGGCGAGTGACGATGCTCAGCTGTCTAGGTTCGAACTGCTCGATCAGGTTCACGGACACCAACCGGCCGAGGAAAGGCGAGGCGGTGCTGAGGACGGTCGGGCCCCAGGTACACATGTCGGCCCGTTCCAGCATCATTTGCAGGATTGCCAGTGAATGGGCGCGCACGATGCGTTGCTCATCGATCTGCGCGTTGTGCCTCCAGAACAGCTCCTGCATCAGCGCATCGTGACCGTCTGGCGCGTAGTTCAGGGTCCAGTCCTGGTCCAGCAGCTCGTGAATCGACCGGGCGTTCTGTCGCGGATGACCCTGGCGAACCAGCACCGAGGTCTGGTATTCGAGCAGAGTTTCGCAGGCAAATTCCGCGGTCGCTTGCGCCGGATTAAGCTGGCCGATGGCGAAATCCATGCTGCCGTCACGCAGCAGCGGCTGGGCCACCGCCATCAGGCTTTCGAACAATTCCAGATGAATCTCCGGCATGCGTGCCCGAAAAGCCAGGACCACTTCGGGCAGGAAGGTTAACGCGACCCAGGGCGTGACCCCGACGCAGAGCCGCCCCTGGGCCTTGCCGCGCAGGTGATCGAGTTCGGTCTGCGCATGCTCCAGTTGCTTGAGCACCAGCCGGGCGTGCATCAGCAGCACCTTGCCGAACTCGGTGAAATTCAGGCCGCTGGGGGTTCTGACAAACAGCGGCAACTGTTGTTCGGTTTCCAGCTCGCGCAGGGCTTTGGTCACCGCGGCCTGGGAGATGTCCAGCGAACGCGCGGCGGCGCGGATGCTGCCGGTCTCGGCGCTGGCAATCAGGGCTTGTAATTGATGCAGTTTCATCTGCCCACCATGGTGACAACTGTTGGTTGTCATCATAACCAAACTGCGCCTCCCCAGCCTACGGCCCATTCCCTAAGATCGACCCGACAGCGCCCAGGTTGAATCGCCGGCAGCTGAATATTCTTATCGAGGAGCACACCCATGAATGCTGGCCACGTCCTGCCAGGAATCGCTGCGCTGCAGGATGAAATGATCACCCTGCGTCAGCGTATTCACGCCCACCCCGAGCTTGGCTTTGAAGAGTTCAGCACCAGTGAGCTGGTGGCGGAATGTTTGACGCAGTGGGGATATGAAGTCAGCACCGGCGTGGGTAAGACCGGTGTGGTCGGGACCTTGAAAAATGGCGAGGGCCGCTCCCTCGGGCTGCGCGCAGACATGGATGCGCTGCCGATTCAGGAAGCCACCGGGTTGCCTTATGCCAGCCGGATCGACGGCGTGATGCACGCCTGTGGCCACGACGGTCATACCGCAACCTTGCTCGCGGCGGCCAAATACCTGGCGCAAACGCGGGAATTCAACGGCACGCTGAACCTGGTGTTCCAGCCGGCCGAAGAAGGGCTGGGCGGTGCGCAGAAGATGCTCGAGGACGGGCTGTTCGAACGCTTCCCGTGTGATGCGATTTTTGCCATGCACAACATTCCTGGCTATCCCGCCGGGCAGTTGGGGTTTTACAGCGGGCCGTTCATGGCCTCTGCCGATACCGTCACGATCAAAGTCATCGGCACCGGTGGCCATGGCGCGGTGCCGCATAAGGCCGTCGACCCGGTGGTGGTCTGCGCATCGATTGTGATCGCCCTGCAAAGCATCGTCTCGCGCAACGTCAATCCGCAGGAAACGGCGATCATCACGGTCGGTTCGATTCATGCCGGGAACGTTTCAAATGTGATTCCTGCGTCCGCCGAAATGATCCTGAGCGTACGCGCCTTGACACCTGAGGTCCGCCAGTTGCTCGAACGCAGGATTACCGATCTGGTCAACGGCCAGGCAGCGAGTTTCGGCGCGCAGGCCGAGATCGATTATTACCGTTGCCACCCGGTGTTGATCAACGATCCGGAGCAGACCGAGTTCGCCCGGCAGGTCGCACGGGAGTGGCTGGGAGAAGGGCAACTGATCGAAGACCTGCGGCCCTTCACCGCCAGCGAGGACTTCGCGTTCATCCTCGAAAAATGCCCCGGCAGTTATCTGGTGATCGGCAATGGCCAGGGCGATGGCAGCTGTTTGCTGCACAATCCCGGTTACGACTTCAATGATGCTTGCCTGCCAATCGGCGCGAGCTATTGGGTGAAGTTGGCCGAGGGTTTTCTGCGTTGAGGCGCACGGTTTTTTAACATCACGGTGATACAAAAAACGGTCGGTAACCCGACTCGGCGAACCCCTGGAGGACAATAACAATGAATAAGATGATCGCGGCGGTTTCACTGGTTTTCTTGACCGCATCCGGCCTGGCCGGTGCGGCCGACTGGTCCGGCAAAGTGTTGAGGCTGGGTATTGACCCGACGTACCCACCGCTGGAATACAAAAACCAGGATGGCACGCTGACCGGTTTTGGCGTCGATATCGCCGACGCGCTGTGTGCAGAGTTGCACGCCAAATGCGTCTGGGTTGAAAGCAGCTGGGACGGGATGATTCCGGGGCTGCTGGCGCGCAAGTTCGATGCTATCGCGTCATCGATGACCGTCACCCCCAAGCGTCAGGAGCAGATTGCGTTTAGCGACAAGGTCTCCAACGCGCCGGCACGTTTGGTGATCAAGCGCGGATCGGACCTGCAGCCGACCGTCGAGTCGCTCAAAGGCAAACGCATCGGCGTGGAGCAGGGCTCGACCCAGGAGGCTTTTGCGAAAGCCGTTTGGGGCAAGCAGGGGGTAGAGATCCTTTCCTATCAGAATCAGGATCAGGTCTACGCCGACCTGGTGGTCGGGCGCCTCGATGCGTCGTTGCAGGGCTCGATTCAGGCCAGCTACGGGTTTCTGAATAAACCGGTGGGCAAGGACTACGCGTTTGCCGGCGGCACTCTGGACAACCCGGAGTTCTTCGGCGTCGGTGACGGCATCGGCGTGCGCAAGAGTGACGTTGAACTGCGCGAAGACCTGAACAAGGCCCTGGCGACCATTCTCGCTAACGGCACGTACACGAAGATCAACAAAAAGTACTTCGACTTCGACATCTACGGCGCGAAGTAAACCCCGCTCGATACGTTGAATAGAACAGTCGCCTGGACTAACGCCGGCCATTTAAGAAAAAGGTGCGCCGAACGCAATACCTGTGGCGAGGGGGCTTGCCCCCGTTGGGTCGCGAAGCGGCCCTGAAATCGATGATCGTACTGTGTCAATGAGAACGCATCTGCCGGTTTTACGACGGCTTCGCCGCCGAGCGGGGGCAAGCCCCCTCGCCACAAGTTGTCGGTTTGTTCCGGGGCAGATCAACAGCTTATTGATCGTTCCCATGCGTGGGAACGATCAATGATGTGCGTCTTTGCAGGCGCCGACGGTTACTTGCCAAGCGCCGCTGCCAGCAACGGAGCCGCCTGTTCATCCGTCAATGCAGGATGAATCTCCATGGCCAGCAGATCGCTCCATTCGAGCACCCATTTCTGTATCAGTGTGACATCACTGGCTTCTGCCACACCAAAACCGGTCATGCGTCCTACGGCATGCCAGCGTCCCAGCATCTTGACGCCTGCGGGTGGGGCTCCGCCTGTTTTGAGAAAACGTTCGATCGCGCTATTACGACGTTCCGGAGTGATTGACCAACTGACGATGTAGAGCATCTGCCACCTCCTGTCAGGGGCTGGCACCGGTTTTTCTCTGCGCGCACAAGGTAGGTGCCGCGACCCTGGCCACGCATGTGTTTTCAGCGCCTCCCTCGGCTGACTTGATCGACAGCTCCCATGAGAAGGCATAGCAGCCTGCTGAATGTGGCGTATGACCGCTGATCTTCTTTACCGCCTCTGCAACAAATCCCGGGCACTTCAATATTCGGCAAGGCAGGTTTATGTTGAATCATTGAGGCCATTGAAGAGGAGATCCGTCATGCAAGGTTTTCTGGTGATTTTCTTTACTCAGCAGAACCGCCGTCATCACGGAAAAATGCTCGGTGACTGGCTCATCGATCTGGCGAAAGAAATGGGCCTGCACGGGGCCACTCTGGCAACCGGTATCGAAGGCTTCGGGCATTCCGGGAAACTGCATTCCGCACATTTTTTCGAGATGGGCGATCAGCCCGCCGAGATCCGCCTGGCGATTACCGAGGAGGAGTGCACTCGCCTGTTCGAGCGGCTCGAGGCCGAAGACATTGCCTTGTTTTACATCAAGGCACCGGTTGAATTTGGAATCGTGGGCAAAAGGGCCGAGCCGTCTGGCCACCAGATTTGATAGTGTTGGCCGAGCCAGGAAGGTGCCGACGTCTAAACTCAGCGGTATAGACCGGTCCTGGAGGCATTCGTCGAATGTGCCTTTGCCAGCACCGGTACCCGCTTTCTATTTATCCGTTTTTTTGATCAGGATGCCCACGATGCTGCATATCAGAACACCGTTGATACTCCATCCGGGGCTCTCGACGCCCAGCCGGCGCATCTGGCTCAAGCTGGAAAACCTGCAACCCAGCGGCTCATTCAAGCTGCGCGGCATGGGCTTGCTCTGTACCCGCGCGGCCGAGCAGGGCATGAAGAAAGTGGTCTGCCCGTCCGGCGGCAATGCCGGTTATGCGACGGCAGTGGCCGCTGCGGCGTTGGGGCTGGAAGCGAGCATCATCGTGCCGCACACCACCCCGGAAAGTACCCGGGCGCGAATCGCCAAAACCGGGGCACAAGTGATCGTGCACGGTCAGGTGTGGGACGAGGCCAACCAGTTGGCGCTGGAACTCGCCAAGGCGCCCGATACCGAATACGTGCCGGCGTTCGACCACCCGACGCTGTGGGAAGGGCACAGCACGATGATCGATGAAATTCTGCAGGACTGCCCTCAGGTCGACACGATAGTGGCGTCGGTGGGCGGTGGTGGTTTGCTGGCCGGGATCCTCACCGGACTGGAACGCCACGCCCGGCTGGATTGCCGGATCATCGCCTGCGAAACCGAAGGCGCAGCGTCATTCGACGCCGCGGTCAAGGCCGGGCATCCGGTCAAACTCTCTGAAATCAGCAGCATTGCCAGCTCACTCGGGGCGCTGCAAGTTGCGCAATGGCCGGTTGAGCACATCCAGCACTTCCCGCACACCTGTGTCGTGCTGACGGATGCCGAGGCCATCATGGGCGTCGTCCGTTATGCCGATGACCTGCGTCAACTGGTGGAGCCAGCGTGCGGTGTCTCGCTGGCTGTCGCGTATCTGGATCACCCGGCGATTGCCGAAGCCCATGATGTGGTAATCATCGTGTGTGGTGGGATCAGTATCAGTGCGCAGAAGGTTGCCGGCTGGCAGAACCTTTGACGTCACGGGTTCAGGCTGGCGTCAGGCGCAGTCGCCAACGGCCGTTGTAGCGTAGTTCGACGGCGGCCAGCGGTTCGACGTCTATCGTGTTGAATAGCGCGGGCGGGCATTGCATCACGTGCATCAGTGCGGCACGAATCACGAACGGGTGAGTGACGGCAAGGAGGTGCCCGGGTTGGTTGACCAGGGTCTCCAGCCAGGCAGCGGTCCGCTCGCAGAGTTGGGCCACTGATTCACCGCCATGTGCAGCACTGGTGCTGTCGCTCAACCAGGCATGCAGCAGCTCGGGTTCGTCTCGTTGCAGGTCATTGATCCGCAGCCCCTTCCAGCGACCCAAATCACAATCGCGCAGTGCCGGGACAATTTCCATGTCCGCGCCAAACAGCGCGGCGGTCTCTCGGGTCCGGGCTTCCGGGGCGCTGAGCAGGCGTGGTGCTCGTTTGAAACGCTTGGCCAATGAGCCTTTTGCGTTCTGCCAATCCATTTCCACTGATTCATCCTCGGCAAAGCGCGCCAGTTTCTGGGCTGCTGTCCGGGCGTGACAGATCAGGGTCAAACGGGTGCTCTGCACTGGAAATCACTCAGGCTGTGTTGGAGGGACGCGTACCGCGAAAAGGGAAGAAAGACCCGGAACCGCACGGTTCCGAGCCTGTCGACCCGAGGGGGGGGTTAGCTGATGACCTGATAGCAGGGCACATACTCTGCGCCACCGGGCAGTTTCATCCGGTGTTGCGCGACAAACGCTTTCAGCAGTTTGTCCAGCGGTTGCATGACCGCTGCGTCGCCGTGGATCTTGTAAGGACCGTATTTCTCGATCAGGCGGATGCCCTTGTCCTTGACGTTACCGGCAACGATGCCGGAAAACGCCCGGCGCAGGTTTGCCGCCAGTTCGTGCGGTGGCAGGTCGTGGCGCAGTTGCAGGCTGGCCATGTTTTCGTGGGTTGGATCGAACGGGCGCTGGAAGCCTTCGTCGATCTTCAGCAGCCAGTTGAAATGGAACGCATCGTTGCGCTCGCGGCGGAACTGCTTGACGTCCTTGAGCCCTTTAGTCATTTGCCGGGCCACCTGGGCCGGGTCGTCGATGATGATCTCGTAGTGACTTTGCGCGTCTTTGCCCAGTGTCGCGCCGACGAACGCGTGTAGTTGCTGCAAGTACGGCTCCGCGCTCTTCGGCCCGGTCAGGATCACCGGGAAGGGCAGGTCGCGGTTGTCCGGGTGCATCAGGATCCCGAGCAGGTAAAGGAACTCTTCGGCAGTACCGGCGCCGCCCGGGAAAATGATGATGCCATGGCCGACGCGGACGAAAGCTTCCAGGCGCTTCTCGATGTCCGGCAGGATCACCAGTTCATTGACGATCGGGTTCGGCGCTTCAGCCGCAATAATCCCGGGCTCCGTCAGCCCCAGGTAGCGACCGTGGGTGATCCGTTGCTTGGCGTGGGAAATGGTCGCGCCCTTCATCGGGCCTTTCATCACCCCAGGCCCGCAGCCGGTGCACACGTCCAGACTGCGCAGGCCGAGTTCGTGGCCGACTTTCTTGGTGTATTGATATTCCTCGCTGCTGATCGAGTGACCGCCCCAGCACACGACGATTTTGGGCTCCACGCCGGCACGCAGGGTGCGGGCGTTGCGCAGCAGGTGGAAGACGTAGTCACTGATGCCTTGGGACGAGCTCAGGTCGATACGCTGGCTGTCCAGCTCGTTCTCGGTATAGACGATGTCGCGCAGGGCGCTGAACAGCATCTCACGGGTGCTGGCGATCATTTCGCCATCGACGAAGGCGTCTGCGGGGGCGTTGAGCAGCTCCAGGCGGACACCACGATCTTGCTGATGAATGCGAATCTCGAAGTCCCGATAGGCTTCCAGAATGGTCTTGGCGTTGTCGACATGGGCGCCGGTATTGAGGATTGCCAGGGCGCACTGGCGGAAGAGAGAGTAGATGCTGCCAGATCCTGCGGCGCTCAGTTGCTGAACTTCGCGTTGGGACAGCGTCTCCAGGCTGCCTTTTGGGCTCACCGAAGCATTGATAACTTGTCTTGCGGTCATTCGATATTCCCTGAGAACGATGTTATCGAGCCCGACAGGCTCAGTAGCATCAGGATAGTCAGTGCCAGAGCAATCGTGCTGCTTTCATCTTCTCCGGCGACCGGGCATGAATGCAAACATCATGGCCGATGCGCGCCGGATGGTCCGTTTGATGATGAACCGGACAGCCATGAAACAGGATTCCTGGCGGGCGGGCAATTGGGTTTTTTCCTGCGGGTGTCTGGACTTGGCGTAGAGCGGGGGATTTTGGCGAGGACCGGTGTGAGGAGCCGGCTCGCCGTCTTAAGACTTTGCGCAATACTCAGTGGCACGTGAGCGGCAATCACCACGAAGAGGACGACAACCATCATGAAGAAGGAAACGCTCGGCGCAATTGAAGGAGAGCAGGAGGGCTCTGCCTCTCAGCTGATAGAGGCGAGGATCAAGGAACTGGGGGATTGGCGCGGCGAAACGCTCGCTCGGGTCCGGGCGCTGATCAAGCAGGCTGTTCCTGACGTGGTCGAGGAATGGAAGTGGAGAGGGGTTCCGGTATGGTCGTGCGGCGGAATCATCTGCACTGGTGAGACGTACAAGCAGGTCGTGAAGATGACCTTCGTCAAGGGCGCTTCGCTGGAGGACCCTTCAGGCCTCTTCAACTCCAGCCTCGAAGGCAACACCCGGCGTGCCATTGATATCCACGAAGGCGACAGGCTTGATGAACAAGCGCTGACGGCGCTCATCCGAGCTGCCGTGGCGCTCAACATGTCGGTGCGGGCGGGCGCTCGCGCCAAATCGGCTGGATGAGCGGTCCTCCGGGATCAGGCTGTGCTCATCTGCACAAAGTGCCAGGGCGAATAATGTAAAACGGTTTCTAAAAGTCGCTGCTAGTCTTGGTAGATACGTCGCCAGATCGGCGCTGTTTGCGACTCCATTTGAGTTGCCGGTTAACCATGGGGGATTGAGCCAACACACGTCGTGGTGGTCGGGGGGATTTTACCGGCGCGTTGCCGGCAGGGCAGGCATCATGAGTAGTTCGCAAACTATTCACCCGATCTGGCTACGGCTGACCCACTGGATCAACGTCATCGCCGTGGTCATCCTGGTGATGAGCGGCTGGCGCATCTATAACGCCTCGCCGATTTTTTCCTTTCAGATTCCCGCCAGTATCACCTTGGGCGGTTGGTTGGCCGGTGCACTGCTGTGGCACTTTGCGGCGATGTGGGTACTGTTCATCAACGGTATTGTCTACCTGCTGCTGAATATCTTTTCCGGGCGTATCGCCCACAAGTTCTTCCCCATACCCCCCCGCGAAGTCCTGCATGATTTCCTCGCCGCCCTCAAAGGCAAGCTCGCCCATGCGGACTTGCGGCACTACAACACCCTGCAAAAGCTCGCCTACCTGTTTGCCGTGCTCGATCTCATTGTGCTGGTGCTGTCGGGCCTGGTGATCTGGAAGTCAGTGCAGTTTCCATTACTGAGGGAGCTGATGGGCGGCTACGACTCGGCGCGCATCGTGCATTTTGTCTGCATGGCGTTGCTGGTCGCTTTTACCGTGGTGCATCTGGTGATGGTGGCGCTTGTGCCACGCACCCTGATTGCCATGCTGCGGGGGCGCTAACTCATGAACAGAACGACTGGTAAAGACCGGATGGATGATCCCGCCATCATCAGATCGGTGGCGCAGGAACTTGAATTGCCTGCGCGCCGGCAATTTCTTCGGCATGCCTGGACGCTGGGCGGGATTGCCTTGCTGACAGGCTGTCGCCTGGACGACAGCAACTCAGTGGAGTCCATGCTGAAAATGGTCTCGCGCTTCAATGACAAGGTTCAGGCAGCGCTGTTCGATCCGGCCCGATTGGCACCGACCTACCCCGAGTCGATGATGACGCGTCCGTTTCCGTTCAATGCCTATTACGACCGCAACGGCATTCCGGACATCGAGGAAGATGAGTTCTCACTCACGGTTGGCGGTCTGGTCCAGGACAAACACAGCTGGACCCTCGCCGAATTGAACCAGTTGCCGCGCACCACTCAGGTCACACGGCTGATTTGCGTGGAGGGCTGGAGCGCCATCGGCAAATGGGGTGGCGTGACCTTTTCGACTTTTCTGCAACGTGTGGGCGCCGACACCCGTGCCAAATATGTCGGGCTCAAATGCGCGGATGACTATTACACCAGCATCGACATGCCGACGGCCCTGCATGCGCAAACGCTGCTGACCCTGAGCTATGACGATCAGGTATTGCCGCCGGAATACGGTTACCCGCTGCGCCTGCGTATGCCGACAAAGCTGGGCTTCAAGAACCCGAAACATGTGGTGGAGATTTTCGTGACCAACGATTACCCCGGTGGATATTGGGAGGATCAGGGTTACAACTGGTTCAGTGGCAGCTGAGCAATCGGCTGTTCTGAAACGCGGCGCATTGCCGCTGTCCTTAACGCGAACTGCACAGGAGTAGTGACATGAAGAAGCTGATTGCTGCGGCGATTGCTGCCGTAGTCCTGGTGGTGGCCGCCCCGTTGTTTGCGGCTGAAGCCAATACGAATGATATGTCCAAGGATCAGATGGGCAAGGACACGATGAAAAAGGACACGATGAAAAATGACGAAATGAAAAGTAATGCCACCAAGACCACCAAGCACCACTACAAGACCAAGGGCGAGAAGACCAAGAGTGCCACCATGAAAAAAGAAAGCATGGAGAAAGGTGGCGAGATGAAGAGCGAGGGCATGGAGAAAAAGAGCGATATGGGCACTGACACGATGAAGAAATATTAAGGCGCCCGGTCGCGCCGCCGTGGCGCACAACACGTCGGTGCGGGCGGGCGGGCGGACGCTCGCACCCGGCGGTGTGCCGATGGCATGTCGCGTCGCCATTGCCGTTGAGCACAGGGAGGCCGTCCTGGTGAACTGATCCGTATTTTCCCGCGCTATCTGCTTCTGTAATGAATCCAGCCCGAGCCTCACAATGACGCTGCAACCACAGACGTATTATTTTGGAGGCCAAATGCTGAAGATGGCGATTTTCCTGGGTGGATTTCTGGCATTGACCATCGTGATCGGTGCACTTGCGACCATCTCGCCGATGTAACCAAAAGACGATAGCGCCGCGTTTTTCCGGACCCTCCCGACCTTGTATACGTGGCGCTTTTCGAACGTTGCCGGCACAGCCTTTGTTGCGACCTCTAGTGCCCGGTTACGGGCCGGTCAGGTGACGGTGGGGATGTAGTCGATGTACGCCAATCGCTCGCCATTTTGGTAAATGTCAACGGCGGTGTAATGGGGTGCGCTGGGGGGCATGACCCGGTCGTATCTGGCCTGTGCAGTGGACAGCATTTGTGCCCAGTTTCCAGGCCGTTGGATCAAGTGCAGATCCAGCATGAGGATCGACGGATTAAAGCCTTGCGGGGCTCGCATGGTCAGATAGGCCTCAATTCCCGGATTGGCAACTTCAACATCGCCTACCACGTGGAAGTCATCCGGTTTCGGCGGCATCGCGTTCAGCCATGCATGCCAGTCTTTGCTGCTAGTACTCATTTTTCTATCCCTTGAGAAATGAAACCCGAAGCTTGAACTACTGCTGTTCCGTATGGCGCTTCGTATGCCATCGAATGAGATACCCGGTGTCCAATCGACCGTAAAAGGTCTCCTGTCTAAAGGTGTAGACGAGGAAAGGGCGCTCCCACTTCAGCCTGGACGAACGGTAGCCACGGGAGCTCAGGGCATGAAGCCCGGGTTTGAATTCAACGTGTGCCGCTCAGGATTCAAGGAATGAAGCGGTAACCGACACCGGTTTCGGTCACGAGATGGCGCGGCTGCGAAGGGTCTGCTTCGATTTTCTTGCGCAGGCCGCCCATGAACACCCGAAGGTACGGCGTATCGGTGGTGTGCGAAGGGCCCCATACCGCTTTGAGCAGTTGCAGGTGCGTCAGCACCCGGTCCGGGTGCGAGCACAGATGAACCAGCAAGCGGTATTCCAGCGGCGTCAGGTGCAAAGGCACACCGGCGCGCTCCACGACGCGTCGATCCAGATCAATTTGAATATCGGAGAAGGCCAGGACCGAGCGGTTCTCGGTATCTTTCACGCGCCTGCGTAACAGGGCACGCACGCGGGCGAGCAGTTCTCCAGTGCCAAAGGGTTTTACCAGGTAATCGTCGGCCCCGGTGTCGAGGGCGAGGATCTTGTCGGATTCGGCGCCACGGGCCGACAAGACAATGATCGGCACCTCCGACCAGGTGCGCAGATCCCGGATGAGGTCAACGCCATCACCGTCAGGCAGGCCGAGATCCAGCACGATCAGGTCCGGCCGACGCGTTCCCGCGTCGATCAGGCCGCGCTGAAAGGTCTCGGCTTCATGCACTTCCAGGCCATCGGCTTGCAGGGCCATCCGCACAAAACGGCGAATGTCCTTTTCGTCTTCAACCAGCAGAACACGCAGCACCGGTTCGCTCATGATGGGTCCTCGTCAGTTTGCGGCGAAAGCGCTTCGATGTTCGGCGGCTCTTCTCGGGGCAGACGCAAGGTGAAGCGCGCACCGCCTTCCGGGCGGGTAACACCAAGCATGGTTCCGCCATGCGCCTGGGCAATTGCTCGGCAGATGGCCAGGCCGAGGCCGACGCCGGGAATCGAACTTTCCTTTTTGCCGCGCATGAATTTGTTGAAGATCGCCTCTTCATGTCCACGGGGCAAGCCCGGTCCCTCATCGGCGACCCACAACTCAATGTTCTCGGGCGTGGCGCTGGCGCCCAGGCTGATCGGCGTGCCGGCTGGGGTGTACTTGATGGCGTTTTCGATCAGGTTGATGAGGATGCGCTCGATCAGCACCGCATCGATGCGAACCAGTGGCAAGTCCTCCTCGAGTGCGACCTGCACCGAACGTCCTGCCAGAATCGGATGAATAGCTCTCAGGGCGCTACCGACCACGTCTTCGATGGGCTGCCATTGACGATTCAACACCACCTTGCCGGACTCGAGGCGAGCCATGTCCAGCAGGTTATTGACCAGCGTATTCATGCGCAGCGCAGACTCGCCCACCGCCGTGGCGATCTCGGCGGTTTCGCCGGTCAGGGGCGGTTTGGTCAGCTTGAGCGCTTCGGCGAGCCCGACCATGACCGACAGCGGGGTGCGCAAATCGTGGGAGATGGCCGAGAGCAGCGAGTTGCGCAACCGCTCGGATTCCATCTGAACGGTGGTGTCCTGGGCGACGTTGATGTAGTGAATCCGTTCGAGCGAGATGGCCAGCAATGACGCGCAGGTGTCGAGCAGGCGGCGTTGTTCCGGCACCGCCAACCGAGTCGTATCGCGCGGTTGCACGGCCAATACTCCGCGCACCCGCATGGGCGCCGACAAGGGCAGGTAAAGCGTGGAACTGGAGGGCAGGGTGTCGGTGCCGTATCCGGCCGGTTCGGTTTTGTCGTACGACCACTGGGCAATGGCAACGTCGACTTGCGGTGCCTCTCCCGTGACCATCGGCGCCTGCAGTTTGTTGTGGTCATCGGCCACCAGCAACGCCGACCGGGCGCCAAACTCGGCCGCCAGGAACTGTGCGCCGATTTCCGCAACCTGTTCGGTCAACAGTGCGGCGGACAGCAGGCGCGACATCTCGTACAGCCCGCGCATGCGGTCTTCGCGCCGTTGCGCCACTCGTGCCTGGTAAGTCAGGCTGGCGGTCATTTGCCCGATCACCAGGGCCACCACGAGCATGACGCTGAAGGTCACCAGATACTGGATATCGGCGATGGCGAATGAAAAGCGTGGCGCCACAAAGAAAAAGTCGAAGGCGCCGACCGAGACGAAGGCCGCCATGATCGCCGGGCCACGCCCAAAGCGCACCGCCACGGCAACGACCGCCAGCAGGAACAGCATGACGATGTTGGCCTGTTCCAGCACCTGGAACAGCGGCATGGCCAGCAGGGTCGTCACCGCACAGATCGCGACGCTCCAGAGATACGGGCGCCAGGTGATCGGGCTGTCGCTGGCGGTGGAGGTCGTCTCGGCTGGTGGGCGGCGACTCTCCGGCAGCGAGATTTGAATCACGTCGAGATCGGCGCCCAGCACCCCAATCCGATCGGCAAGCACCCGCCGCCAGAGTCGTTGGCGCGGACGTTCATCACGGCCCAGCACGACTTTTGAAAGGTTGTGCTGCCGGGCGTACTTGACCAGCGTTTCGGCAATGTCCTGGCCTGCCAGGGTCGAGATTTGCGCGCCCATGTCCTGAGCCAGTTTCAAGGTTGCCAGCACCCGACGCCGCTTGACCTCGGGCAGGCGCTGCAAGGCCGGGGTTTCGACATACACGGCGTGCCACGGCACGTTGAGCTGAGCGGCCAGGCGCGCCGTCGAGCGTACGGTTTTTTCGGCCTGATCATTGGGGCCGACGCAGGCAAGCAACGACTCGCGGGTGCCCCACACCGGTTTCACCGCGCCGCTTTGGCGATACTGCAACATCTCGCTGTCGACCCGGTCGGCGGTGCGGCGCAGCGCCAGTTCGCGCAGGGCGATCAGGTTGCCCTTGCGGAAGAAGTTCTGCACCGCGCGCTCGGCCTGTTGCGCCATATAGACCTTGCCTTCCTTCAAGCGCTGCAACAGATCGTCGGGCGGCAGGTCGACGATGACCACTTCATCGGCGGTGTCGAAGACATGGTCGGGCACGGTCTCCCAGACACGAATCCCGGTGATGCCGCCGACAATGTCGTTCAGGCTTTCGAGGTGCTGAACGTTCATCGTCGACCAGACATCGATACCGGCGCTGAGCAGTTCTTCTACGTCCTGCCAGCGCTTTGGATGTCGGGAGCCTGCGATATTGGAGTGAGCCAGTTCGTCGATCAGGATCAGGCCCGGCTTGCGCGCGAGCGCGGCGTCCAGATCGAACTCGGTCAACGTACGGTTCTTGTCGACCACCTGCTTGCGAGGCAATAGTTCAAGGCCCTCTGTCAGGGCCTGAGTCTCGGCGCGGCCGTGGGTCTCGATCACGCCGACCAGCACATCGATGTTTTGCAGCTTCGCGGTCTGTGCCGCGGCAAGCATCGCGTAGGTCTTGCCGACACCGGCGCTGGCGCCGAAAAAAATCTTCAGCCGACCGCGTTTGGCCTGCGCTTCTTCTTCGCGAATCCGGGCCAGTAGCTGGTCCGGATCAGGACGTTCTTCGGCCATCAAGCTCACCGTGTGTTAACGCTCAATGTGCGGCGTCGAGTGCCAGGTTCAGTTCCAGAACGTTGACCCGAGGCTCGCCGAGAAACCCGAACAGCGTGCCTTCGGCGTGTTGGTTGATCAGCTCGCGAACCTTGTCGACGGGCAGGTTGCGCACCCGCGAAACCCGGCCCGCCTGGTACAGCGCCGCGGCAATGCTGATATGCGGATCAAGCCCACTGGCGGAACTGTAGACCAGGTCGGCGGGCACCGTGGCGGTGTTGCCGGGATCGGCAGCGTGCAAGGCATCGATGCGGCCCTTCAGCGCATCCGCCAGCGCCGGGTTCAGCGGACCGAGGTTCGAGCCGCCCGAGGCCAGCGGGTTGTAGGGCATGGGGCTGGTGGCGGAAGGGCGGCTCCAGAAATACTTCGGATCACTGAAGCCCTGACCGATCAACAGCGAGCCCACGGTTTTGCCGTCTCTCTCGATCAGGCTACCCGCCGCCTGATGCGGAAAGACCAGCCTGGCAATGCCGGTTGTGACCAGTGGATAGGCCAGGCCGGTGAGCAGTGACAGTGCAATCAGCAGGGTCAACGCCGGACGCAGCAGAGATAACATAGCCATACTCCCTCAAGTCAGACCGACAGCGGACAGCGCCATGTCGATCACTTTGATGCCAATGAATGGAACGATCACCCCACCCAACCCGTAGATCAACAGGTTGCGGCGCAACAAAAGCGCGGCACCGACCGGGCGGTACTTCACGCCTCGGAGCGCCAGGGGAATCAGGAAAATGATGATTAGCGCGTTGAAAATCACCGCCGATAGCACCGCCGAATTCGGGCTCGTCAGGCCCATGATGTTCAGTGCCGCGAGCTGCGGGTAAGTGCTGACAAAGGCTGCCGGCACGATCGCGAAATACTTGGCGATGTCGTTGGCAATCGAGAACGTGGTCAGCGAACCCCGGGTCATCAGCATCTGTTTGCCGGTTTCCACCACCTCGATCAACTTGGTCGGGTTGCTGTCGAGGTCGACCATGTTGCCGGCTTCCTTGGCGGCTTGAGTCCCGGAGTTCATCGCAACGGCGACATCCGCCTGCGCCAGTGCCGGGGCATCGTTGGTGCCGTCGCCGGTCATGGCCACCAGCCGGCCTTCGGCTTGATAGCTGCGGATCAGTTCGAGTTTTTGTTCGGGTGTGGCTTCCGCCAAAAAGTCATCGACACCGGCCTCGGCGGCGATGGCGGCAGCGGTGATCCGGTTGTCCCCGGTCACCATCACAGTCTTGATCCCCATGCGCCGCAGCTCGGAGAAGCGCTCCTTGATGCCGCCCTTGACGATGTCCTTGAGCTCGATGACGCCCAGCACCCTGGCCCCATCGGCGACCACCAGCGGCGTACTGCCGCGCTGAGCCACTTGGTCGACGATGGTTTGCACCGCTTCCGGAAAGTGTCCGCCCAGGCTTTGGACATGCTTGAGGATCGCCTCGCCGGCGCCCTTGCGCAGTTGCCGCTCATCCATGTTGACGCCGCTCATGCGGGTCTGCGCCGAAAAGTGCACGAAGTGCGCGTGCAGCGCGGTGATGTCGCGTTCGCGCAGGTTGAACCGTTGTTTGGCCAGGACCACGATGCTGCGCCCCTCAGGCGTTTCGTCGGCCAGTGACGCAAGCTGTGCGATATCCGCCAGCTCCGCTTCCTTGATCCCCGGCGCCGGCAAGAACGCCGAGGCGTGGCGGTTGCCCAAGGTGATGGTCCCGGTCTTGTCGAGCAGCAACACGTCGACATCACCGGCAGCCTCCACGGCCCGCCCGGAGGTGGCGATCACGTTGGCTTCCATCATGCGGCTCATGCCCGCCACACCGACCGCCGACAGCAGCCCGGCAATGGTCGTGGGGATCAGACACACCAACAACGAGATGAGCACGGTGATCGAGACCGGCGAGCCGGATTTGGCGGCTGCGACCCCAAACAGGGAGTAGGGCAGGAGCGTCACTGTCACGCCGAGGAACACGATGGTCAATGCGACCAGCAGGATCGACAGGGCGATTTCGTTCGGGGTCTTTTGCCGTTTGGCATTTTCGACCATGGCAATCATGCGGTCGACGAAGGTCTCGCCGGGGTTGGCGGTCACGCGGACGACGATCCAGTCCGACAGCACCCGCGTACCGCCGGTCACCGACGAGAAGTCGCCGCCAGACTCGCGAATCACCGGAGCCGATTCGCCGGTAATCGCCGACTCGTCCACCGAAGCCGCGCCTTCGATCACCTCGCCGTCGGCGGGGATCACCGAGTTCGCGAGGTCACCGGCTTCAACCACCACCACGTCGCCTTTGCACAGGTCACTCGACTGAGCCAACTGCCACTCGGCGCCGTAGTGCGGTTCGCGCAGTTTCTTGGCCCAGGTTTGCTTTTTCAGGTCGCGCAGGGAGGCCGCCTGGGCCTTGCTGCGACCTTCAGCCAGCGCTTCGGCAAAGTTGGCGAACAGCAGGGTAAACCACAGCCACAAGGCAATCGCGAGGATGAACCCGCTGCTGGCTTCGCCCTTGCCGCTGAGGGCCTGCGCCCAGAGGGCAGTGGTGATGATCGCGCCGATGTAGACGACAAACATCACCGGGTTGCGCCACTGGATTCGTGGGCTGAGTTTGCGCACCGACTCGACCATCGCAGGCCTTATCAGTTTCGGGTCGAACAAGGAGAACGCTTTACGTGTCATGTTCGTGGTCTCACTTGATCATGATGAGGTGTTCGACGACGGGCCCCAGCGCGAGCGCCGGTACGTAGTTCAGCAAGCCGACCAGCAACACCGTGCCAATCAGCAGTACAACGAACAGCATCCCGTGGGTCGGCATCGTGCCGCCGGTGACCGCCAGGCGTTTTTTCGCGGCGAGGCTGCCAGCGACGGCGAGCACCGGTACGATCACGCCGAAGCGGCCTAGCCAAAAGGCGATGGCCAGCATGATGTTGTAGAACGGGGTGTTGGCCGACAGACCGGCGAAGGCGCTGCCATTGTTGTTGGCTGCCGAGGTGAAGGCGTAGAGGATCTCCGAGAAACCATGGGCGCCAGGGTTGGCGATCCCCAGCTTGCCGGCCTCGGCCATCACCGCAATGGCGGTCCCGAACAGCACCAGCAACGGCGTCACCAGGATCGCGATGGCGACCATTTTCATCTCGAAGGCTTCGATCTTCTTGCCCAGGTATTCAGGCGTACGGCCGATCATCAGACCGGCGATAAACACCGCGAGAATGGCGAATATCAGCATGCCGTACAGACCGGAACCGGTGCCGCCGAACACCACTTCACCGAGTTGCATCAGCACCAGCGGCACCGCACCGCCCAACGGGGTGAACGAGTCGTGCATCGCGTTGACCGCACCGCATGAAGCCGCCGTGGTCACGGCCGCAAACAGGCTGGAGGCGCTGATACCGAAGCGCACTTCCTTGCCCTCCATGTTGCCCGCCGCCGTATCAATGCCCAGCGCTGAAAACTGTGGATTGCCCAGCTGTTCGTAATGGGTGACGGCCACCACCGCAATCACGAAGATGATCGTCATCGTCGCCAGCAGCGCCCAGCCCTGGCGTATGTCACCGACGACATGACCGAAGACGAAACACAGCGCGGTCGGGATCAGGAAGATCGCGAGCAACTGGAAGAAGTTGGTGATGGCGGTCGGGTTCTCGTAGGGGTGCGACGAGTTGGCGTTGAAGAAACCGCCGCCATTGGTGCCGAGCATCTTGATCGCTTCTTGCGAGGCGACCGGCCCCATGGCAATCGTCTGCTTGTCGGTGCTGGCGGCCTTGGTCACCGGATTGCCCTGGGCATCGAGGGTCGGCTGGCCGGCGTCATTCAGCACCGGGTTCTGGTACTGCATGACCTCCAGTGTCGAGACGTCTTTATACGGGTCAAGGTTTTGAATCACGCCCTGACTGACAAAGAACAACGCGAGTATCAGCGACAGTGGCAGCAGCACCCACAAGGTGACGCGGGTGAGATCAGTCCAGGCGTTGCCGATGCTGTCCACGCTGTGGCGGGCGAACCCGCGGATCAGCGCCACCGCCACCACAATGCCGGTGGCGGCGGACAGGAAGTTCTGCACCGTCAGCGCGAGCATCTGCGTCAGGTAACTCATCGTCGACTCACCGCTATAGGCTTGCCAGTTGGTGTTGGTCACGAAGCTGAAAGCAGTGTTGAACGAGGAGTCGGGAGTGACGGCCGCAAACCCCTGCGGGTTGAACGGCAGCACGCCTTGCAACCGTTGCAAGGCATAAACCGCCAGCACCCCCAACGCGTTGAACAGAATCAATGCCAGCGCGTACTGGAGCCACCCCATCTGCGCTTCAGGCTTGACGCCGGCCAGGCGATACAGCGGCGACTCGATGCGCGAACCAAAGGCAAACCGGCCCTCCATCACCGTGGTCAGCCAACGCCCCAGTGGCCAGGCCAGAAGGCCCAGCGCCAGGAGAAAGGCGCCGAGTAAAACCCAGGCTTGAATAGTCACAGGAAGTCCTCCGGAAACAGCAGCGCGGCGACGAGGTAAACCAGCAAGCCGGCCGCAATGAGGCCGCCGAAAAGATAGAAACCGGTCATGACCGCCTCCTGTTGAGCGCCGCGCAGCCGTAGGTCAGACCGACCAGAATGATGAGAAACAGTGCACCGAGTAGCAGATAGAAGAAGTCCATGGCGTTTCCTCCGGGAATGAGGAAAGCCTAAATGGACGCTTGGAAAGTTGTTGACAGGATTCGGGGCGGGGAAATAAAGATTTGATAAAGATGCTGGTCGGGTACAACGAGGTGTTTAAAGGTTCGGGAGCGTATCAATACGGGTCCTACGTAAACCCAAGAATCCGTCACCTTGTTCCGTGATGGGGTGGGGCTTATAGTTCGTCCCGTCGCCCACATGGCGACTAGGTTTGGCGACCTGATCACAGAGGATCCCATTAATAAGAGATCTTCAAAATGAATCGATACATGCCCCTCACCGGAATCGACCTGATCCCTGCCTCCCTGCTCATCGACACCCAAGCCCCACTCGACGTGCTGCAAGCCACTGCTGATTATCGAATCCGCACGGTTACTCAGGTGCTGGAAAATATCGCCTTTCGTGCTGATATCGAGAGCGATACGGTGGTGCTCGCCGACTTCGCCAAACTGCTGGCCATTCCGTTGCGCGATGGGTGCGATTTGATGGATGTGATTGGTAGACGATTGCGGGAGGAGGCGGGGGAGTGAGTGAAGGCGGGCGGTTTGAAGGTGTGATGCCTGTCTGTTAAGCGTTTGAAAGATTGCGGCCTGCGGATTTACGTATGGACTCGACTGCCCGGCGTAGGAGCTGCCGCAGGCTGCGATCTTGGCTATTCTGCATGCACCGAAAGTCTCCGATTTACTATGCCCTTGTACAAAAAGGGGCGCCCATCGGCAATGGCAACAAGCGACTGTGGATTCAACCGGTGGACGCAACAAATTGGTACCGACGTAGGAAGCGGTACATGATGAGAAGCAAGGATGAGCCTCACCCTCTTGCTCCCGTGCGGTTGTAATCGCTCACTTTACCGTCACTTAGTATCCAGATACTGTAGGTCATGGCATTTAGATGCATTTGCCTGCTAAGGCACTGCTTTAGTAGGCAGAGGTGTTACGAGCACGCCCTATTTCGACATGGACGAACGTTGTGAACATTCTCGAATACTTGGAGTCAGCGAAAGAAAAGCTAAGAAGCTGCCAACTCAGCGCGGTGCGAAGTTTCGTGAAGTATGCCGAGGAAAGCGATGCGGATAAGGCCTTCTTAATAAATCTGCCTACCGGTGCGGGAAAAACGGGTGTCATCTCGCTTATATCCCATCTCTCTAGTGCAGCTAAAGTCCTTGTTATATGTCACCGCAAAGCAGTAAAGGATCAACTTTTCCGAGAGATTTCTAAAAAATTCTTTCGTGTTACGATCAATGATGCGGACTTCAAGCTGAAAAGAACTTTCAGGGACTCTGATTTCGGTCAAGGTGATGGTATTTATATCACCAGTTTTCAGAAGTTAACATTTATCGGAGATGAGGTGCTTGGAAAAGTTCAGCAGGACTTCGATCTAATTATTGTTGATGAAGGCCACTCTGAGCCGTCCCCCGTTTGGCGAGAAATAATCCGACAATCTTCCGCTATGAAAGTGGTGATTACTGCGACCCCTTATAGAAATGATCTATTTGAATTAAATGTGAGTACAGAACATTTCTATGTCTTCACTTTTAAAGACGCTGTAGGCGATGGAGTGATTTCGGAGCCTTTTTATGAGCAGGTTGCCGATGAAGCGAAAATGCTTGCGAGGATTACGGGTTATCTGGAGGTTGACGATAATCTAAAATGTATCGTCAAGTGCAAGAGCCTTGAGGAAATCGAGAAATATCACGAACTACTAGCTCCACTTTTTTGCACCGCAAGTGTCCATGAACGATTGGAAAATCAAGACGAGGAAAATAAGTTTAAGCGGGTTGGACGAGCGCTTAAGGTTGATGGCCTCAGGGTAATCGTCCACCAGCATAAGCTTGACGAAGGCATAGACATTCCCGAAGCCAAACTGTTGGTCTTGACCTACGAGTTGGGTAGTGGGCGAGAGCTGGTACAGGCTGTCGGCCGGATCGTCCGGCGTTATGGGAATGCGCGGCCCTTGGTATTGGATCTTAGCCGGGGGGCGAATGAGGGGATGTGGGATGGCTACCAAAAATTTGACGATTATCTCGCCAGTGGAGGAGCGTCAGAATTTGTAAAGTCTCTCAGTACGAGTTACCTAATCGAGTCCTTCCTCGATAGCTTCCCCAAGTACAGCTATTTCGACGGTAAATTTAAGGAACGTGTGGATCTCAATGAGCTAGTTCCTGAGGACGACATCAAAATCCCTCAAGCTTCGGTGTGCTTCGTGCAGAAGGAGGCAGAATTCTCCCTGTCCCTACTTATGGATCGCCTCTACTGGGAGCTTCATGGAACCGGGGCTTTGGTCAAGAGCTATGAGGAGGTTCTCGACCTAAAAGTTATGGTCTACGTGTCGTTTAATAGCTCAAAATTCTTTTCTAACAAGCTGTTTTTTGAGCCAAGACTGCATGTAATTGTCGTAAAGGAGATGGATTCAGCTGTAGCAATATTCGATAGCGGCGGCGGGCGATACTACAACCAAGAGCAGTATCGGCTTCGTAATGCCATCCATATCGACAAGCTTACTGCGTTGGCGGCCAGGACAGCGATTCATCAGGTCAAGGAGACTCACGCCCGAGCTATTGGTCAAGCTGTACGACGTCCGGAGTCTGTGGCTTTGAAGGGACAGAACCTAGATGGAAGTCGTAGTAATCAGAGCAATTCCAGATATGCCCTAACTATGGTGAAAGTCGACAATATCGGCCTGGACGGGAAGAAAGACAGCAGCTACTACATTGGGGCCAGATCAGGCCGAGTGGTCGATCAGAAGGAATCAAATTTCACGCTTTATGATCTTTCTCAATGGATCGATATAGTTAGCGAATGCATCGAGGCAGGAGGCAATGCTGGACGGCTTATCAAGTCTTACGCGCAGCCGATAGCTGAAAGGCCGGACACAAAAATTCTTTCTGTATTGCTGGATTTCACTGAACTAGACGGACCTGAGCAGATTGGCCGGGGCGAGATCCATGCTGAGTTTCTTTACGTAGATTTCAATGACGGAGTCAGCTTCCATGCACAGGGTGAGTTGGTGGAGCTGGCTTTGACATACTCGGATGATGACTCATGTTTCGAAGTCCAGCTTGCTGGTGTTTCTGAAGAAAGGGCTGATCATAAATGGGTAGTGGAATATCTAAATGTTGGCCAGCGATTGAAAGTTCTGTATGAGGATGGGGTAACGTATCTAGGTGGAAATTTTTACCGGTTGGCACTTCCTTATGAGCGGGGAATCGAGGCAGAACAAAGTTTTGCGTGTGCCTCACTGTTTCCACTTCCAGAGATGCGGAGCCAAAATCTAAAGGAGAAAGGTCACGTCCGGGATCACAAATATTTTCGAACCACCAAAGATAGCTTTGATACGGACTCGATTTTTTACCTCATCGACAGGCTAAAGGGATATGGTAGTTCAGGCACTCCACACGGCGAGCTAGGGCCGTTCGCCAAGTTCATACCTGGTTGTGATCTCGTGCTTTGCTGCGATATGGGTGTTGAACCGGGTGATTTCATTTTGTCATCCCCGGAGAGGCTATGTTTCGTTCATGTCAAGTGTGGCGATACCCTCAACCCAAGATCATCAGCAGGTGCTCTCGCCGAGGTCGGGAGTCAAGCGATAAAAAATATTCATATGCTTGTTTCAAACAACAAGAATATAAAGCCGGGAAATTTTAAAACGTGGAATGGGTACTGGCCCTCCAACGATGCAACTTATCCGCTCGGGACGCGTTATAGATTATTCGATGGTCAGATAAATCATCCAGTAGCGCCTGATGGCTCTCTTTCTGAGCGGGTCTGGGATCTTATTTGCGAACGAAGAAAATCAATGAGATGCAAAAAAGAGATCTGGATCGTAGGCGGAAATTCGTTTTCCAGTGACCACTTCATCAAAAGCATGGGAAATCCACTCAAGTCTTCGCCCGAGAGTATTCAAGCCTTTCAGCTTATCGAGGATTGGCTGAGCACTGCGGATGAATTAGATGTGGATTTAAGGATTTTTACTTCGCCCTGAGGAGGCTGATGACTAGCCTTCAGCCGAATGAATGCCTCTGGCCGATCTCTGCCGATGTTGACCGGCAGCAATGGGGCGCTAGGAGCAGCTTGCGACAGACAGCTTTCGGCCGATTCTGTTGAAAAAGTCGGCCATGGTTTCCGCAGCAGAAAAGCGTGCGTCTGAGATTGAAATCTTTACCTTCGAGAGAGGTTGCTGGACTCAGATTTCACGTAGCAGCGTCCTAAAAAGACGTTTTCACCGATGGCTATCCTGGCCGTTTCAGAAAACCGACTTTTTCAACAGAATCGGCCGAAGCAGTCAGTCGGTCAGAGGCTGTCCAGCCCCGTAACGAGGCGATTGTAAAAGGGGATAGATTTATTTTTCATTGCGTCGAGGTTGACGGCAGATAAATAAATCTATTCCCTTTCTACACTATTTTTTTGTCCAATCTGTTCCTCATAAGCAGCCCAAAAGGCAGAATTAAGCATTTCGCTCAGTTTGACTTGATCGTTTGAGTTGACTAGAACAACCCATGTAGCACCACTTTTCGACTTTCCGAAGGCTAGTGTCTGCAAATCCTCTTGTTTGACAAGTTTGATGAGGATCTCAACTTGTCGTCGAGTACGGCGTGTGAATTCGTTTATTGGCTCTCCAGGATTCGGGTCATAGCCGTCGTTTCCATAAATGGCAGTTTTCTTGTCGCCCCAAGGCATAACACCTCGATGATAGGAGAAAAGTTTATGATCTGAAGTTATAAGCTCGCACAGGTTTTCTGCCTCAGCGTCCCAGTATTGGTAACGATTTCTGATTTCTTCAAATTTATCAAGAATAATTATGAGGTCCTGATAGTTCCAAAATATAGCCTTTCTATTTAGCGAGCTATCTTCGTTGAGCGCTTTAAACTGTGATTTCACAGTCTCCGCAGGTGTCGTGGTTGTGGCTAGAAGGAATCGGTTTGCTCTATGTTGCTGCATTTTTAAATAAAAGTTTCCGATATCGCTCTCTCTTACCGACTTTCCGCTAACTGAGTTGTTTTTACACTGCACTAGCCAGACTTCTTGTTGTGATAGCCCCATATCATCTGTCACATATCTCTCTACTATGATGTCGCAACCTTGATCTGGCCCTCTTGCTGGTCTGCTGGTGACAGTGAAGCCCTTCGCAATTAATACTTCCTCAATCAAGGACTCGAATTGCTCGCCATTAAGATTCGAAAAATCCATAATTTCCTGGTTTTAACTGATTAAAATTTAAAAAGTAGGGTGGAAAAGTGACAGATTTATTTTTCATTGCTGTCAAGGTTGGTGACAGAGAAATAGCCTGTCCCCTTTTCATTCGTTTCATTAAAATAAGCCCTGCTCATTGACAACTGTTTATAGCCGTTGTCCCTCATTCTCCTCTCTGTAGTTCGAGTCCGTATTGGAATAGCGCCATGTCCATAACTCGAGCAGTGGGGTAAGTAAGTTTTAAACGTCCTGTTTTCAGGGGCGGGGAGGGAGTATCTAGCTCCTGAATCACACCGACCAGAGCGGTAAGGCCCTTCCCGCTGGCAGTGGTGATAGAGGGGCGACGTGGGAATAAATTTCGGCAAGCAGCGATATAAAATCGGTCAAGGGCCGGGCATTCTCCCCAGATCCCCATCAGGATCTTGGTCTTGAGAGTATCTGTCCAGGATACGTTAGATGCTAACGACTCCATAGAGTCCAGTACTGAATCCAGCAGTTGCTGGTGGTATGCCAAATTTGGAGCGTCTTCGGCGAAATCATCCATAGAGAGCTCCAGCAGCTCCGGGCCTTGTCCTTCGAAAAGAAGCTTGGTTAAAGCTTTCATCAGATCAAGGTTGCTGTTCTGTAGAAGTCCTGAGGAACCGCGGAACATCCCCCAGTTAGCTAGGTAGAAACCAATGTGCAGCGCTGTCGTCTCTATCTGATCCTCTGAGATGAGGTTAGCCCAGTCAGTACGGGATTCGTCCCAGATGTACTCGTAAAGGAACTCCCAGGCTTTGAGTCGTGGGTAGTCGTTGCCCGGCGAGGGCTGGATATTTAGGTAATAGGCTTCGGCATACCTATTGGCGTCAAAGATCATAGTCCCGGCTTCCTGTAATCGTTAAGAGTGTCATTGCTGATAAGGTTTCTAGTGGGGCTGGATTAGGCCGGATGTGACCGTAATTGCCACTGGATTTGTCTTCTTGCAGTGGAAAAGACATCGACGAACAGCATTGCCGAAACGTTAGGTTCAAGGTTTGCCACCGGAAAGTCCTCAGACCGCTTGCCCCCTATTATCAGGACCTTGATCGGCTTGCTGACATGCTTGGCGAAGTCATGGCGATAGCCGGTGGCTTGTTGGTAATCGACGTATTTGAGTGCGTGACTGGGTCGCTTGAACTCAATCAGCAGGTACTCTCCATTGAGGTCTTCGCTCAGGAGGAGATCAGGTCGCTTGGAGGCAAGCTCACCTACGTACCGGTCGCCGAGGTAGTCTTCCACCTGACGTTGCAGCGTCTTGTTCGAGCTGAAGAGCGAGTACTCGGCCCCGAGGATCCAGAGGCTGTTTTCTATGGCTCGATGCATGGTCGCCTCAAGCGTATTGGTCGTTGCTGCCAACATCTCGAGTTGGTCTAAGTAAGCAGATCGAGCGTTGGCTTGTTCTACCAGGAAGGCCATATCCGCAAGGCCAAATTCGCTTAGTGAGTCCACCACGGCAGAGATGTCACGACGCTTTGCCTCTGCTACATGTTCAAGAAGAATCCGGTAGTCGGATCGCTCAAGCGCTTCCAAAATCACGAATACTATTGGCTCGACCTTGCTCGGTGCTTCGTCATAATACTTTTCTAAAATTCGCTTGATGGCGCGATCCGCGTACTCACGTTTGAACTCTGGCATTCCAGCCAATCGTTCATGGATTGTCTTCTGCAGTCGAGCATGGGCCAGACGCATTTCCATTCCATGTGTTTCCACAAACGCAGCTCTTAGCTTCCCCTGTACGTGCTCTGAAACCTGATGAAACAGCTCGCTGTTCTCCACCACAGCATCCCATCCGGCAGTGACCTGTTCGCTCAAACCATCCGCGTCAATTTCGCCAAACAACTTTCTGAGAAGCTTGGGCGGAAAATCATCGCATTCGTCTAGGCCGAAGAAGCTTGGCTTTCCAACCGCTTTTCCGTCGACCATCAAGGTGATCCCCGGCTGTCGCAGGCCAGCTTTGGCATCACTGATGGCGAAGCGCAGAGTTACGTCACCTGCCTCCGGGAGAGTGGTACTGTCTTCGCTGTAAGTGCCAGAGAGGTCATCGATGGCCAGCGGCTTGCCGTTGACCGTGATACTGAAGTCTTTCTGTCTACCGTACTCTTGCAGAAGGATTTGGCGGAGCTTGTTGGCATCAGGGTAGGCGAGTTCTTGATGCAGTTCTGATAGGGTAATTGATGTGCCGTGCAGGTCCGGCGGACATGGCTGCACCTCGGCGTCGATCGGTAGGTGTTCAATATCAGACTGCTCCTCTAGCGCCTTAAGGCTCAACGTGAAGCTGACTTCACTGCTTCGCGCCCGAGTTTTTAATTTCATCACTGACGCTGCCATCAAGCCTGCAAACTTACCGATACCTTTCCGGCCTTTGATCAGCCGCTGTTTACCAGCCGTTCGCAGACCTCGTTTGGAACGGCGATCGGATGCGATTTTTAGATAATGGGCGGAGAGTTCCTGAGCGGTCATGCCCGTACCGTCATCAATGATCAGAATTGGATCACTGCTGAGAGGGGATGGCAGAGTGATCGATACGTGTTCTGCATCAGCGTCCCAAGCGTTGTCTACCAGCTCTTTCAACGCCTTCTCCGTTGAGGCGTACTCCTGACTGAGCAAAGTTGCCAGGCGTGAGTCCACCTGAAAATGTAATTTGTTCATCGGTTCGTCATGTCCATGTGAACCACCTTAATACGAGCATATCGGGCGGGACGCCCGACGGATGGCGATTGATGACAACGTTTTAACCGACACAACCTGTTGGTGGCAATTAGCTATTTAGATGTGGTGGGTGCGCTGCTGGAGCAATTCGACCTCGATTGCTCTGTCGTCGCGGAGGATACCGCCGTGCCGCATCACGAGTGGGTAACTACATTACCAGACGTGCAGTGAGCTCCGTATTAGATACGAATGACTGCTATTGGCCGATTCTGTTGAAAAAGTAGCTCCCCTGTCTGGCCTGCGGCAAAATCGCTACATTGGCCAGCAGGGAAGCACGCAGCATGATGGGACAGTTATCGAGTGGGCAGGAACGACTGTTTTACTCGTTCAACCTTGAAGATCACATCCCAGCCAATCACCCTCTGCGCAGCATTGATCGGTGTCTCGATCTGAGCGACTTGCGCCATTACCTCGCCGATTTTTACAGCCCAATTGGGCGTCCTTCGATTGACCCTGAGCTGATGATTAGCATGCTGATCGTGGGCTACTGCTATGGCATTCGCTCAGAGCGGCGATTGTGCGAAGAGGCCCATTTGAACCTGGCGTATCGCTGGTTCTGCCGGTTGAGCCTTGAAGATGAAGTCCCCAATCACTCGACCTTTTCCAAAAATAGACACGGCCGTTTTCGGGACAGCGATCTCTTTCGCTGGCTGTTCAATGAAGTGCTGCGTCGTTGCATGGACGCAGGCTTGGTCAAAGGTGAAGGCTTTGCCGTGGACGCCAGCATCATCAAAGCGGATGCGAGTCGGCAGCGCGGTGTACCGGGTGATGAACAGGTCAACTGGAGCGATCCGGCCCTGAGCACCCGCGCCGTGCGTGAGTATCTTGAAGCCCTCGATGAAGAGGCTCTGGCCGAAACGCTACCGAAACGCCTATCGCTGACGGATCCTCAAGCCCGCTGGACGGCTGCTCCAGGCGGCCCAGAGTTCTACGCTTACTCCACGAATTATCTGAGAAAATAGGGGACAGATTTATTTCCGGAACAATCAATCCGTCCCCCGTTGTAGGGGCTCGCCTGCGACCCGTGACCGCATTCAAGGCAAAATCCGCTGCGGCATAATGGCGACTGTCATTGATTGCGGGGTTCGCCGATGTTGCTCGTCGTCTTCAAGATTCTGCTGACCCTCCCCGTGGCCTGGGCGTTGGCGTGGCCTTTGGTACATCCTTCGGTGGCCGGGGGAATCTTCAGCGAACTGGAGGCAATGGGCAGCATCGGGGCGTCGATGTTGACGCTGGTGTTCCTGAGCGCCGTATTCTTTTATTGCCGCGACCTTCAGCGCTCGCTGACATTGGTCAAACCTTCATCCAGGGTGGCGTCGCCTCGAAGTGTATGGCTGATGTTTCTGCTGCCTTACAACTTCATTGAAGACTTTTTTATTGTCGTTCACGTGGCCCGATCGCTACGGCGTGAAGCCAGGCATAACAAAGCTCTGGGCTCGTTCAAAAGCTTTGGCCTGTTCTCAGGGCTGGGGTGGTGTACCGCGCAGATTGTTTCATTGCTGCCCAACGAACTTGGTTCGCTGGGAGGAGCTTTGGCGTTGCCGCTGTGGATCGTCCACTGGCAGTTGGTGAGGCGGGTAAACAGGGTGATGGCGCTTGCTTGAGCGGTGGCGGATCTAAAAAGTGAAAATGGGGCAGACTTATTTATCTGTCATCAGCCTCGACGCGATGAAAAATAAATCTGTCCCCTTTTCAGTAAACGGCGAGATTAATCACAGGTAGATAGCTTACGCAGCTATTCCCAGTCCATTTTGATATTTTCTTGTTTTCGGAACTCGTCCAGCACGCTCTGATAATGGGACCTTTCAAAGGTCAGGTAGGGTATCGCGTCGTACCAGTCAACAGATGGAAGTTCCAGCGTAATCAAATCCTTTAGCAAGCCAAATCGGCTCCACTGGAGTTGATGCTCATCAGCGCACTGCTCAGCGACAATAACGGTGCAGGTCAGGTCTAGGTCATCAGAGCAGACAAGCAAGGGAACCAGGGTCTTCCATCCCGGTGCAGTGGAATAGATCCGATCCCATATCAACCAAGTATCTTCATCGCTGTACAAGCCTGAATGGGCCGCTACGAGATGAAGCTCAGCATCCGGGTTATGCCTAGGCAGCCAAACCTCCAGAGGTACTCCGTCAACGGCAAAAGTCGGATAGAAGCCGATGCTGTACTTCGATTTATGGCTTGCGATTGAAATCAGGTTGCTCATTACATCCCTCGATTCCCCAGAAATCCGTAGAGCCTACTTAAGGGGACGGCGCGCTCAACCGGTCAACGCAACGTACACTTTCCGCTCGTTGATTGGGGCATGGTAAGAAATGGCACGCAGTGGTACACATGGGTTTTCTGCTGAACAAAAATCAGAGCTTTGGCGGTTGTGGCGCAGGGGCGAAACCCTCAGCAAAATAGCGCTGGCCATTCAAAAACCAGCAGGCACTGTCCATACATTACTGGCTCGCAATGGGGGAATTTCCCCGCGAATCAGGCACCGCTCTCGGCTTGCTTTAACGCTGGGCGAGCGCGAAGAAATCTCCAGGGGAATGGCGATCGGTCATTCCATTCGCCACATCGCAGCCCAATTAAACCGCTCGCCCTCAACGGTCAGTCGTGAAGTATCGAGAAACCAAGGACGAGGTCTTTACCGCGCAACGGACGCAGATGCGCAAGCCTGGACACGCGGACTTCGCCCCAAACCGTATCGATTGAATCAGTCCCCTGAACTGTGCGAAGTGGTATCGAGTAAGCTGAAGCTCTACTGGTCACCCGAGCAGATCTCGGGTTGGCTCAAACGCGAATATCCCGACGCTCCCGCCATGCAGATTTCCCATGAAACGCTCTATCGAAGCCTGTTTATTCAAGCACGAGGTGTCTTGAAGAAGGAATTGGTTGCCGTACTTCGCTCCAGACGCATGATGCGCCGCGCAAAAACTGCTACGAGCAAGGGGCAACCCAGAGGTCATATCATTGATGCCGTTTCGATATCCGAACGCCCTGCTGAGGTGGCTGACAGGGCCATACCAGGGCACTGGGAAGGAGACCTGATAACCGGCTCTAAAAACAGCCACATTGCCACGCTGGTAGAGCGCACCACTCGATTTTTGGTTCTTGTCCGGGTAGAGGGGAAAGATACCAAGAGTGTTGTGGATGGCCTGATACGCGAGGTCCAACAACTTCCAGAACAGCTCTGGCGCTCCTTAACTTGGGATCGAGGCACAGAGCTTGCCCAGCACAAACGATTTACGCTGGACACAAACATCAACGTGTTTTTTTGCGATCCGCGCAGTCCTTGGCAGCGTGGTACGAATGAAAACACCAACGGTTTATTGCGCCAGTACTTTCGCAACGGCACCGATTTGAGTGGGTATTCTCAATCCGATCTCAATGCCGTTGCATTACAGATGAATCAACGACCACGCAAAACCTTGGATTTCGAAACACCGGCTGATAGGTTGCAACGTCTTGTTGCGCCGACCGGTTGAGCGCACCACGGCTTTATTTTCTGATATTAAATCCGCCCGCCTTTCTCGCTCAGCCAACCTACTCAAACCGCCGCCGCTTCATGAACAATCCCATCCCCATCGCCACGGCAAAAACCGACAGCAACCCCAGATCAAACCCCAACAAGCGGATCTGACCTGCCACAACGCAGCCAACCGCACCCGCCGCCACCAACAACACTCCTAGCCACTTGCGTAGCAGATACGGTTTGAGGAATTGATCGAGCAGAAAGGACAACACCAAGGCAATGACCAATTGAGTAATTACGGACATGTACGTCTCCAGTCAGGTCTTGATGATCAATGTCGAGAGGGTGCGTTGCGGGCCGATACCGCCGTTGACCTGCGCCTCGATGCTGACCAGTACGTCGCCAGCATGGTAGGTGGGTAGGATTTCATTGGCATACGTGCGCACACCGGCCCCTACAGATATCGCCACGTAAGAGGGGGCCACGGCCTTGGCGGCGGCAGTGAAGGCCGTGGCTGCAAGGTTGGCGATCGTGGTGCGCTGGGCGTTGAGGGCATCGCCCTGTTGCCGGGTCAACGGCTTGGAGATGCCGATCATCATCACACACGGCAGGTTTTTGGCCAGCATCTTGTCGTACACCTCGACGACCTTGCTGTTGACCTCATAGTGGGCGTTTTTTGCCTCGCCAAAATGCAGCTCGCGCAGGCGCCCACGTTCGCTGTCGGTGAGGGTGATCTGCGAGATGTTGAAGACAATCCCGTGATTGCCCATGTATTGGAAAGTCCCTTCGAACTTCATCGCTCATTTCCTTTTGAGGTAAAGGTGGCGATTCTCTACAACGAGCGTATTGGATTCAAATCATTTCATCTGGCTGGAGCGGGGAGCGGTGAATGCCGGTCAGTTAAGCAGGCACCCTTGGCGAGCATTTTTTCCAGGGAGTCGAGCGTAGCTGCGTCCTTATCAGTTTTGGCAGTGATTGACCGGTTGGGAGTTGGACCGCTATCGCGAGCAAGCCCCAGCTCCAGAGCAGAACAAGCCGCCCGCATCACCAAAAAACCTCTCTCCTACAGCTTCCACCTTTGAGATCGGCGCAATGTGTAGCGAGGATCATATAAAAATAGGGGACAGATTTATTTCCGGAAAAATCAATCCGTCCCCCGTTGTAGGGACTCGCCTGCGACCTGTGACCGCATTCAAGGCAAAATCCGCTGCGGCATAATGGCGACTGTCATTTATTGCAGGGTTCGCCGATGTTGCTCGTCGTCTTCAAGGTTCTGCTGACCCTCCCCGTGGCCTGGGCGTTGGCGTGGCCCTTGGTGCATCCTTCGGTGGCCGGGGGAATCTTCAGCGAACTGGAGGCATTGGGCAGCATCGGGGCGTGGATATTGACGCTGGTGTTCCTGATCGCCGTATTCTTTTATTGCCGCGACCTTCAGCGTTCGCTGACATTGGTCAAACCTCCATCCAGGGTGGCGTCGCCTCGAAGTGTATGGCTGATGTTTCTGCTGCCTTACAACTTCATTGAAGACTTTTTCATTGTCGTTCACGTGGCCCGATCGCTACGGCGTGAAGCCAGGCATAACAAAGCTCTGGGCTCGTTCAAAAGCTTTGGCCTGTTCTCAGGGCTGGGGTGGTGTACCGCGCAGATTGTTTCATTGCTGCCCAACGAACTTGGTTCGCTGGGAGGAGCTTTGGCGTTGCCGCTGTGGATCGTCCACTGGCAGTTGGTGAGGCGGGTAAACAGGGTGATGGCGCTTGCTTGAACGGTGGCGGATCTAAAAAAAGAAAATGGGGCAGACTTATTTATCGGCCATCAGCCTCGACGCGATGAAAAATAAATTTGTCCACTTTTCAATCATTGGCTACCAACACTAGCTATGGTCCAGAAGCGTTTCGATGGCTCATTCAGCACTGAGGGGAGCGCTTAAAGTTTTCCGCAGGTAGCTCGCTGATGAAGGGCACAAATGCTTGAACTGAGCTGTCTGGGTAATTGCGGCAGGTGCCAGACCCCTATCAAGCAGTTCGTACCCGTTGGCAGCGAAAAAATTAACAGCGCTTTGGGTCAACAAATGCAGTCGGACTGCGCCTTGGGAGACCGCGTATTGTTCCAGTTCCGACAACACCGCTTTACCCAGTCCGGTTCCACGATGCTCCGCGCAAACGACCATAGAGCGCAGCAGGAGATCGGGGCCAGTACCCTCCAACCCTCCATAAGCAACCAATTTCCCATCCACGTCGAACCGGTAGAACTGCCGTCGCGGATCGCTCACATCATCGCAGGGCAATCCAGCTTGACTCAAAGACGCGCGGAGCTGATTCAAACCGCTCGCCTCAACTTTAATCATCTGCATCATCAGTGCTCTTACTAGGCTCTCTGACACTCAATGCTAGCAGGCTCAATCCTTATCACCCATCAATCGACAACAGCGCTTGAATTAAGGGAAAAAGGGGACGGCGCGCTCAACCGGTCAATGCAGATAACGAAAACTATGAATGTCAGTCGGAGTATCGGCTTTAATGTCGCTGCAGATTCACCTGCTCACGGCGCTGGATTTCTATAATTTGCGAGATGTGATGCACGCTATCGTTGGGTTTCAGGTTCTGAATCCCTCTCTAAATCAAGGAAGACAACCCCATTGAAAACAGCTCTCGGCGTCCTGCTTTTAACCTGTCTGACGACCAACGCTCTCGCTGACGTCAACTCTGTCGGCTTCCAATCCTCCACCTTGCCGGACCCACACAATGAGCGTCCGCTGGAGATGGTCGTCTGGTATCCCAGTACAACGACCGTCACCCCACAGTTGATCGGCGACGATGTGGTGTTTGTCGGTGCTTCTGCGGTTCGCAACGCGCCACCCTCTGCTGGCGAGCACCCATTGGTGGTGCTCTCCCATGGATTCAGAGGCAATTGGAACAATCAGAACTGGTTGGCGAGTGCATTGGCCCATAAGGGTTACATTGTCGCAGCGGTCAACCACCCCGGCACCACGACCCATGATCGCAGCCCGCAAGCGGCGGCGCAGTTATGGCAGCGGCCCATTGACCTGCATCGGGCCATTGAGGCGGTCACCACTCAACCTGAAAAATTTGGCGTGGTCGCAAAGCGTCAAATTGCTGTAGTGGGCCATTCACTCGGCGGCTGGACTGCAATGGAGATCGCCGGCGCTCGTTTCGACCCGGCCCTGTTTGCCCGTGACTGCAAACTCCATCCGCAGTTATCCAGTTGCACCAATTATCAAAAGATCAACCCTGAGAGTACTCCGGCATTAAAGGCTGGTCTGGCCGGCGATTTGCGCGATCAACGCGTCACCGCTGTGGTTTCTTTGGACCTGGGACTCTCGCGCGGGATGACCGATGAGAGCCTTGCGGCACTGCCGGTGCCGGTGCTAGTTATCGCTGCCGGCGCACCATCGGTGGAACTGCCTGCTCAGTTGGAGTCCGCCAACCTGGCCACACGCCTGCCCCAAGCGTCCAGCCGCTATGTCGAGATAAGTGACGCCAGCCATTTCAGCTTCTTGTCGATTTGCAAACCAGGTGCAGTGGCATTGCTCGAAGAGGACATTCCTGGCGATGGCATCATTTGCGGGGATGGCGACAATGCTCGCCCACGCGAGGTAATCCAACAGCAGGTTACGTCACTGATCACCGAGTTTTTGACGCAGTCCGCGAACAACAAAGTGGAGCTCTAGGAATGCTGGTACTCGGCAACTCAGCAGACCTGAAATTTGCGTAGGAGCGCAATTTTTGTGTCGAATTCAGCGACCTATTACGATCAAAAAAGTTTTTACACAGCCTCGGCCGTAAGCGGTCGCTTTTAAGCGACTGCTATCGGCCAATAGCTGCAAGTCACGAAAAGCTGCTTTCGACCCAAAGCAAACATCATGTGTCTAGCAAGTCCGGAGCAATTCACTGATGTGTAAATCAAATCCGGCCATGGGCTTTCGGGCGTTCAAACTGGCTATTCGCGGGCTCCTTACGCAGCGGTACACGTGCGGCTGCGATTATGAGTTTGAACCAGTCGGCACGGCTTAACGGCCATCGGGGAAAATGGGGACCGGGGAAAATGGGGACAGATTTATTTTTCATTGCGTCGAGGCTGATGGCAGATAAGTAAGTCTGTCTCCTTTTCACCCGAGGTTGACCGCCTATGTTGCTGCATAGCAGCATGTCGTTCAGCACTATTTTGTCATTACGCCGCTGCCAGGATGCCTATGCCTATAGATCTTCATGAGTTGTTGGAACGCGTGAGTGATGAGGAGTCCTTCATCAGATTTATCGAGGCTCTTGGCTCTGATTTTGCCAGCGAGCGTTTGCAGGAAGAGACTTCTCCATCATCTCCCTATGGGCCAGGTGCCTTGGGGTGGGAGAACGGGTCGGTTGACTCGTTTCTTGATGCCGCGGCTTCATGGGCAACCGCCAGTACTAGACGTTCCCTGATAGACGTTGCTGTATTGAACGTATGGCAGCGCTGTGCGGCAATTCTGCTGGCCGGCAAGTTTTATGAGTGAAAACCAGCACCGTCTTCGCCCTTAGCTGAAAGAGGTCCTCATGACTAGGGTGTTACCGAAAAATGAACTTCAGGCACTATCAGTTGAAGCTCAAGAAAGTAATTTAACGCTGAGTAGTCTTGATGCGACTTGCCAGAAGTTTGGAGTTGCCCCAGAAGAAGTGCTGAACGAGCTATCCATTGAGGTTGCCGAGGGCTTTCTATTGGGATCTCTGACCTATGAGTTTTGCGACGGTGTCATGAACGGGATCATAAGCGCCATAGTTGACTTGGGCATGGTTGGCGATCTCCCAGAGCCAGCCTTCTCGCTCTATCACGCGTTCGATCAAGGCGAATGGATTCGCAGTAACGACACACCGGGTACCGACCCAAGTGAGAAGTACACGAAGCCGATGGTCCTAGAAATAATGCGCGACCTTGAGGGCTAGCTTTGAAGGTCTACTTTTGGCCGATTGCTGTCTGTCGCGAAGGGCTACCATCGAACCAATGCTGCCGGTCAGATCCCGTGGATGTTGGACAAATAGCCCAAGCGCCTACGGCATTTCCAGGATGGTGCTTGTAAGGTTAACCTGAGCACCTTCCCATCTGTGTAGTACCGATATGGACATCAATCTACTGACCGAATCCATGCTTGGCCACTGGCGTACTCCTTCGGGTGTCTGGCAATGCGAGTTCCAGTTCGGCAGCCGTTTGATTTACGTCGAACACCGCGATGACGAGCCACCTCGCGCCAGGCTTGCCGCCGTGCAACGCGTGGTCAAGGCAGCGTGTGAAAAATAAATCTGTCCCCTTTTCACACCAGCACTTAAACATTGAAAGCAAGTGCCAGGAGCGGGGTGCCGCCAGCAACGACGATTCGCCAGTTCACAAAAGCTGCACATTCCACAAGCGCTTCAAATTGTTCAGGACAGCGGTGCTTGAAGCTCTGGGCATTGTCGATGACCAATGAAAGCGTTTGTCCGCTTTGAACGTGGATAGACGACATTTCTGCGCTGGGATCATCGAGGTATGAAAGACAATCAACCCAGGCGTCCATATTGCGGCCGTAGAAGCTAGGAAATCCGAACTTTTCTGCGAAAACACTGTGGAATGTTTGCCAGTCAGTAATCAGATTTGTATCCACTTGCACCATTGTCAGATTAACCTTCGCCACGTTGGAAAAAACAGGTATGGCGGTCTTGCAAGGTGAAGTCAATTGCTGACTGCATATTTGCGCAATCCAGGGCTCAATCCGCTACAAACGACGTTGCAGGGGCCGCTTCTGTCCGATTCTGGCCAGTCGTGACAGGCAGCAATCGGCCCAGGCCCTACACCCCAACCATGAGAGTGCGAACTGTATGGCACCCAAATCTGCGGAGAGTATCGCCATGCGAGTAAGGAAGGAGCAAAGCGTTTGTGAATGGCAGGGAGTTACTCCAGATCGACCACAATCCGGATCAAAAGTCGGGATAGCGCTGGGGACTCTGGGGCTTCAGCCCATAAACGGGCTAAGGGTTAAGCCGGAAAACGGTACAAACGGTTGGTACCTGTGGTGCGGTATGGAGTGGTCCGAGGCTGATGATTTTTTTTCACCCCTGCATGTAGGACACATCACGGACTATCTACCGGAAGTTGTCGGATACCTCGATTTGCCGCCAGGCTATCGTTTTTACATTGACGGCAATAATTTTGAAGACGTTTGGCTTGATTCAGAGCTGATATGTACCTGACATCGCCCGATGTCTGGAGGGCAATGAGAACGCTAGGTTTAGTACTTAGGTTACGACCCTGAATGGCCGATGGCTGCCTGTTGCGATTGGCCGCAAACGACCCAATGCTGCCTGTCAGATCCCGTGGATGTTGGACAAATAGCCCAGGACGAAAATGGGTGTCCACTTTTCAATCGGAACGCCTCGGCAGTAGTTAACGCCCGAAAGCATGTCCCTTGGCTATCGAAACAATCAACAGCGCTGGTAGCAACAATGCCAGCGCTACCCAGGGAATAGCACCTGCCCCCCATGTTTCCAAGAGAATGCCGCCGATCACACCACTGCCTGCAAACGCCAGATTGAAGACGGTCACCAACATTGATTGCGCAATATCAGCGCCGTCACTGGCAACATCAGCCAAGGAGGTTTGCAATAAGGTTGGCGCACCACCGAAGCTCATCCCCCACAGGACGATGCCGATATAGATCGCACTGACGGGCAGGTCACCCAGGCCCAGGGCAAACGAAACCAGGATGAATGCTGTCAGGCTGAGCAGTACCAGACTCCGAAGCCTGCCATCAATCAGCGTGCCGATCATCCATAGACCGAACAAGGCCGCAATACCGAATGAAAGGAGGCCCCGATCTATCTGATCGACCAATCCAACAGAAGCCAGGAACGCAGCAATATAGGTATAGAGGGTGTAGTGGGCCAGGATCCAGAGCATGACCACCGCCAGCACGGGCCGCACGCCTGGGGTTTGCAGGACCCTGCGTAGCGGCAAGCGGCGATCGGAGCGTTGTCCGGGATAATCAGGCACTTTCAGATATATCCAGGCCATCAGCAAAAGGCTGAGTCCTGAGAGAGTCCCGAACACACAACGCCATCCCAGCAGCTTACCGAGCCAGGCACTTAGCGGTACGCCTAGGGCAAGTGCCAAAGGGATGCCGAGCATGGCCAGCGCCATAGCGCGACCGTGCTGCTGTGGGGCGACTAATCGTCTGGCGTAGCCGGCCAGCAGGCTCCAGGCCAGACCGGTTGCGATACCCACCATGAAGCGGGCAGCCAGCGTCAATGAAAACCAGGGCGACAGGGCGGTCACCGCATTACAGGCGCAAAACACCCCGACAGCCAGTAATAGCACCAAGCGCCGACGCCAGCCCTGCAACGCGAGAGTCAATGGAATAGCCGCTAACCCTGAGCCCAGTGCACATAGGGTCACCATCTGACCAGCCCACGCTTGCGACACACCAAATGCCTCGGCGATTTGCGGCAAAAGTCCTGCTGGCACCGTTTCGTTGGCGGTGGCGATAAAGCTCCCCATTGTCAGCGCCAACAGGGCCGCCAATGGGAGACGCCCGGTAGTGAGGTATTCGGTATCGCCCGATGTCGTTAAAGAGCCATTTTCAAATTGCGAAGTCATGACCTGTGCTCAGAGGAATGGGAGAGGTGAGTGTGATGAATTGCTTCGGATTTGATAATTGGTCTACCATTTGATGAATCATCAAATTTGAATTGAATATGGCTACTGACCGATTGGGCGACATGCGTTTGTTTGTCGAAGCGGCGGCACTCGGCAGCTTGTCTGCCGCAGGGCGCAAACTGGCGCTGTCGCCGGCCGCGGCCAGCGCGCGACTTATCAAGCTTGAGGCGGCGCTGCGCACCAAGTTGTTTGATCGCACAACGCGTCAGTTGCGCCTCACGGAAGAAGGTCGGTTTTATTTGCAGCAATGCTGGGTCGCATTGCGGGCTATCGATGAGGCGGAAGCGGGGCTTCAAGCCTGTCAGACAGAGGTGCGTGGCAAGGTACGGATATCCGCATCTGCCGATTTTGGCCGCAATCTTTTAAATGACTGGCTTGAGACATTCAGTACATTGCACCCGGAACTGTGCGTCGCGCTGACGTTGTCGGACTCGGTGTCAAATCTGATGCAGGACGATGTCGATCTGGCAATCCGGTTTGGACAGCCGCATGACAGCTCGATGATCGCCAGGCAGTTGGCTCCCAACTGGCGAGTACTGTGCGCTTCGCCTGATTATCTGGCGCGATACGGTGAACCCCAAACCCCTGCTGACTTGCCTGGCCACAAGTTCATCGTGCTGGTGACGTCTGCAGGTCCATTGAACACCTTTCACTTTGTGGTGGATGGTCAGGAATGGAACCACACCGTTCCCATGAGCCAGGCATGGGAAACCAACGACGGCGCCCTCGCGCGCGCATGGGCGTTGGCTGGACATGGCATCGCACGCAAGACCATTTGGGATGCGGCAGCCGATGTCCGTGCTGGACGACTGAAAGTCCTGTTACCTGACTTTTGTGTCCGAGAGGCCGGCGTCTACGCGGTATTACACGGCAATCGTTACCGAATTCCCCGCGTGCGTGTATTGCTGGATTTCCTTACCGACCATTTTGATCGCGCAACCGATGAGCTGTTGTTCGACCTTAAAGCACCTAATGCCTAATAGATGGCGCCTGTTTAACCACGCAAGGTCTTTTGGGCGGACGCTTACTGTCTAGGGCCTGGCCACAAGGTTTGAGAAAATGCGTAAGCGATGGACTTGAAACTGGAAGCAGGCTGCGGCTTCCGTTTCCCGGATGCTGACCGTTCAGTTGGAAGCGTTGTTTAGCTGCTGAAGCTCAAGTTGCCTGGCAGCACTGGCTTCGAGGTTTGCACGCTCTTGATCCAGATACCGATAAATACTTTGGAAGTTGGCGATTTTCTGTTTGATTTCTGCCATCTTCTTTTCAATTAGCTTAGCGCCTTCAGCACAATCGATCAGCTTGTTGCGCTGCGCATCCAGAATCTCGCCTATTTCCCCCAGGGAAAACCCCATGCTTTGCGCGCGCTGGATAAAGTCCAGATCCTGCAGAGTTTGCGCTGTGTAAACGCGATAGTTGTTAGTTTGCCGCAGCGATGAGATCAGGCCGATTTGCTCGTAGTAACGCAGCGTATGGCGGCTGGCGCCGCTGCGGGCCTCGAGTTCGCCGATTTTCATGAAAACACCGCTTGACTATAGAGTTGGGTCGATAGTTTACGCTTGATTTCTCACCTTGAACAAGGAACAGGGAAATGAGCGTGGAGTGCTTTGTCACGGGGGGTACCGGCTTCGTCGGTCAACATTTGGTGGCGTACCTGAGTGCAAAAGGTCACACCATTCGCGTGTTGATGCGTCGCCCAGAGCGACTAGCTGCACTGCGCGAGCAAGTCGATAATTTGGGAGGGTGCGCAACCCGGGTATTTGCCGTAGCTGGCGATCTGGAACGGGACAACCTCGGGCTGAGTCTTGCTGACCGAGAAGTGCTAAGGCACGCCAGAGTCATATTCCACCTGGGCGCCCACTTCGCATGGGGGCTTTCAGTGGAGCATTCTCGTGCGGTGAATGTGGAAGGGGCAAAGCGTGTGGCGCTGTTGGCGGCTGAGCAAAAAAGCCGTTTAGTGATGATCGGCGGCTACATGCTGAAAAATCATGAACATCTGCAACGCATCGGAATTGATCCTCGTTATCCGGAGTCGACGAATTGGCCGGCCGTCTACCGACATGTCGGTGGTTACGAGGGGAGCAAGCTGGAGGCGCATTTTGCGACCCTGGAGGTCATGTCCGCCAAGGGCGGGGAGATTACCGTTGTCCACCCTGCGACGGTCTGTGGCCACAGCCGCACGGGGCATATCCTTGATGGTCAGCCGCTGGTGGAGCTGATACGCAACCTTGTGCAGGGAAAGCTGACTGCAGTGCCCGGTACCGCCGAGCACTGGCTGCCACTGGTCACCGTGGATTACCTGGTTGAAATAGTGGCGGTTTGCGCTTTTGATCCTGCCATGGTGGGCCAGGAACTGCTGGCGCTTGATGACCAAACTCCCAACTTGCGAGAACTCCTGGTACAGGTGGCACAACCTTTGGGATTAAAGTCTCCCAAGCATTACATTTCACTCCGATTGCTGAAGTTGCTACTGAGTATTCCTCCCGTCGCGTGGTTTCTGAATACAAAACCCGAAGCCTTGGACTTTATCCAGACCACTCGTTTTGATACCGCAGCGGTCGAGCAATTTGCCAACAGGCATGGAATAGCCAAACCGGATATACGTCAGTCTTTGCAGCACACTGCAACGTTCGTCAACTCATATTGCATAGCCAAGGGCCAGGCCCTCTGACTGCTCGCTTGGCGGCAAGATGAAGGCGAATGGCGTCCTGCTGGGCGATCCAGCTATGCCACAATAAATACTGGGGTTGGTGGGATCTCGTATCCTCCAACTTTGCGCCGTCGATGCAGGGCGGCATTCTATCGAACGACAATTCAGCGACAGGGATCGTCATCAATGCAATCTACTTTCAGCAAAGGCGTCATATTTGCACTCTCCGCTGCGGCACTGAACGCAACGATCGGTGTACTCAGCAAAGTACTCATGAATCATGGTTTCACCGCTAGCAGTGTCGCTGTCATCAAGACCGTACTGGGTTGCGTGCTTCTCTCGATCTTACTGTTTTTCCTCAAGCGCCCGGCGGCGTCGACTAAATGGACTCAGGCGGCTATTTGCGCATTCCTTGGCATCTTTGTGCTGTTCCATTTCGAAACGTCCGCCTATCGACACTACGCTGCGGCAGGTGTGGTGGTGGTGCTGATGGCCAGTGCCTCAATTTCCTCGATTATTCTGGGGCGCATTTTCCTCAAGGATGCCATCACCGCGAACGCTACTGTTGGCGCCGCACTGGCTATCGCTGGGATCTCGGTGATCTTCGGCGGCGACCTGCAGCAGGGCTTTACCCTGCAAGGTGCTGCGCTCGCCTGCATGGCCGGCTCCGGCTATGGGGCCTTTTCGGTTGCCATGAAGCGTATGGGGGTGTCGGGGGGGCTGCACTTCACACGACAATTGTTGTTCTTTGGCAGCCTGTACCTGCTGATGCCGGCTGCGGCCGATGGTTTCGCGATGGGCGAGCTGTCGCCGCTGGCGATCGCCGCGCTGCTGGCGCTGGCCACACTGCCGACAATCCTGGGCTTCTTCTGCACCACCAAGGCCATCGAGTATCTCAAGCCATCCCAAGTGCAAGCGCTGGAGCTGACCGAGCCACTGTTCGCCGCGCTGCTGGCTTTTGTGGCGCTCAATGAAGTACCGCGCGAAAGCCTGTACGCGGGAGCGGCACTGATCATCCTCGGCCTGTGTTTCTCCAATGAACTAATCCGCTTGGGCAGCAAAGCATCCGTCCCTTCGACCGAGTGAGCTATTTTCGGATCCTGATTACTTTAGCAATCAGTGGTTTTTGAGTGTTTTGAGCGACTGACTGCTTCTGGCCGATTGCTGGCTGTCTCGTCCGGCCGGGGGCCGACGCTGGCTTGCGCCCTGTCCACCAGCCGTTGCACCCACTCGGCATCCTGGTTATTGACCACGGCGTAGCGGTCCGGGGGGAAAAAGGTCCAGTGATGGGCGACCTCGACAAGGCGCTTGAGTTCATCGGCAGACACCCAATACGGCGTGTCGACCAATGGCATCGGCGCGCCGCCGAAACGCCGGCCGAGAGGGAGGTTGGTGCCGGGGGCAAAGGCGATCGCCAGTTTCTGGCAGGGTTGCATTTGCTTGTCCGGCGTGGGCATTTTCCCAACCGGTCCATAGTTGAAGCTGCCCGGATATTCTTCCTTGAGCACCAGCCAGTGGCCCGCAGTAGTCTTGGCCAGGACCCATTGCGACACACCGCTGTCTTGCACGCATTCAAGCTTGCCGTTTGTCCATTGCATGAGGGTGTTGCAGTCCGGATCATAATCGGAGGACCACAGGCTGGTGCCAGATACCAGGCTATGGTGCTCAAGCTCGGCCAACCCTTGGTCCGGCATGGACTGCCAGTAGCGTTTGGTCGGGTCGTGGGCATCGCGCAAGAAGTTGCGTAACCCCCAGGCAGCCATGAATAGCAGCGTCGCGAGGGCAAGCCAGCCAAAGGAGGCTCCGACGATCCGGTCAATGTCCAGGCCGGGGGCGAATAACGAGCGATAGAGCAACAGGCCCAGTAAAAACGCGATACCCGGCAGAACAGGGCCAAAGCACAACGGCGGCACTAACACCTCGATCCAGCTGAAGCGGTGCCTGGACGCGTGCTCCCGCGCCCAGGCTTGCTCCTGGGCGAGCATCGGCGCCTGTTCGCGTGGGGCAATGCCAGGGGCGGGTGTCTGAAAGCGCATGGACAGTGTGTAGGGGTCATCTCTCATGGATCAAATCATGCTCTTGAAGTAATCGCTCTTCGGATACTTGAGTCATTCCTGCAACTCAGATCCAGTGACGTCCGACGCAGAATAAGGCGTAAGAATGAAATGCATGCCTTCGAGTGACCGCTTTGGGCTGTGGATTCAACCGGTCGACCCAAAACGGTCATTCGTGACGGCAGAAAACGGCCAAAATCTTCCCGTCACAACAGACCGGAAATGGCCTAAAGCGCTCATCGTAAATCCACAAGAGGAGGGCATGGTTTTCACTGTTTTCAGCGTCGCGCAGACAGCTGTTGCGGCGCCAAAAATGCATCGTGGAAATAGTTACGAAACGCCTGCATCGCCGGGCTGAATTCGCGCTCGCGATGCCACGCCAGTCCGACACTCATCGGCGTCACCTTGTCGGTGACTGTCAGGGTTTCGATGCGTTTTCCTTCCAGTGACCAGGGGCGGTGCACCAAGTCCGAGAGGATTGCCACGCCGCTGCCATTGGCGACCATGCTGCGCACCGCTTCGACTGAACTGGTGCGAACCCGCACGTTTGGCTGCTGTCGCGCGTGTTCCCAGTAGCGCATGGCACTTTGTTCGGCTTCGTCGACGGTCAGCAGAATGTAAGGTTCCTTCGCAACGTCGGCGAGGCTGACTGCCGAACGCTCGCACAGGGGATGGCGGCTGGGCAGCCATAATCGGCGCTCGGAGTTGAAGAGAATCTCCGAGACGATATCCGGGTGGGTGAGGTTCGCGGTGAGCACCACTGCCATGTCGAATCGACCTTCCAGCAGACCCTGCTCGATGGCCGTCCGTTCTTGTTCGTGGACTTCGATGGCCACGTCCGGATGCCAGTGTTCAAGCCGTTGCAGGTGATGCGGCAGGAAGTAACCGATCACCGTGTAACTCGCCGCTAAACGCAATACACCACTGGCGCGGATGTCCGGCAACGGGCTGTTCAACGCGTCATCGACGCTGCGCAAAATCACGTAGGCCCTATTCAAAAAGTGCCGCCCGGCGTCGGTCAGGCTCATACCCTGGGCCGAACGCTGGAACAACAGCGTGCCGAGGATGCTTTCCAGTTCCTTGATCGCCGTGGTCACCGCCGACTGGGAAATATTCAAATGAATCGCGGCTTGAGAGATTTGCCCGATCTCGGCGGTGGCGACGAAATAACGGACTTGGCGCAGGGTCAGGGACATGAGCACTCCGGGTGACGAGGTATCTGTTTTACAGAAGATACCCCATCTGATAATAGATCTTCCCAAGGGGTTAACAGGAATCTAACTTGGCCTGCATGAAGTCACAAGCGTCGGGAGCAAGCGTCATGCAGGCAGTAGATTTCAACTCGGACATGGGCGAAGGCTTTGGTCCCTGGACCATCGGCGATGGCGTCGACAATGAGCTGATGGGCTTTATCAGTTCGGCCAACATCGCCACCGGTTTTCATGCCGGCGACCCCAGCACCATGCGTCGCACCGTCGAACAGGCCAAGTGCCTGGGCGTGGCCATCGGCGCGCATCCGGGGTTTCGCGACTTGGTTGGTTTTGGCCGTCGGCACATTAATGCGCCGGCCCAGGAACTGGTCGACGACATGCTCTATCAGTTGGGCGCCTTGCGTGAACTCGCCCGGGTTCAAGGCGTGGCCCTGCAACACATCAAACCCCACGGCGCGCTCTACATGCACCTGGCCCGAGACGAAGAGGCCGCCCGTTTGCTGGTGGAGAACCTCCAACGTCTGGAACCGGAGTTGCTTCTGTATTGCATGCCCGATTCGGTGATCTGGCGGGTTGCCACGGAACTTGGCCAACCGGTGATCCGCGAGTTCTACGCCGACCGAGAGTACGACCTCACCGGCTCCATCGTCTTTACCCGCAACGTGCGGGCTTACGACCCGGTCCACGTCGCCGAGCGAGTGCTGCGTGCTTGCCAACAAGGCGTGGTGCGCACCGTCGAGGGCGAAGACCTGGCGATTGAATTCGATTCCATCTGTTTGCACAGCGACACGCCGGGTGCCCTGGCGTTGGTCGAAGCCACGCGTTATGCACTTGATGGCGCGGGCATAGAGGTCCGACCACCGCGCTGAGAAACGAAAGCACCTGGCACAGAGACGCCAGGGTTTGCCCACCGATTCACTTTTTGCCTGCCTTTCTACAACTATTCCAAGAGGAACAGACATGGCCGAACACACTGTAATCACCCCGTTGCCGGGGACCTTCTACCGCAAAGCCACCCCGGAATCGGCGAACTTCGTAGAGGTCGGCGCGGGGGTCAGCGCCGACACGGTAATTGGCCTGATCGAGGTCATGAAGCAATTCTCCGAACTGACCGCCGGGACGGCCGGTCGCCTCAGTGCCTTTTTGGTAGAAGACGGTGATCCGGTGGAGCCGGGTCAAGTCGTCGCAACACTCGACGACGAGTGAGGGTGCGATCATGACCCAAGCCATTCATAAACTGCTGGTCGCCAACCGTGGCGAGATCGCCGTGCGGATTATCCGCGCCGCCAAAGAACTGGGCATTCCCACCGTTGCTGCGTGCAGCGAGGCGGACGTCGATTCCCAGGCCGCGCGCATGGCCGATGAGGTGCACATTCTTGGCCCGGCCCGTGCCGACAAAAGTTACCTGAACGTCGAGGCCTTGCTCGGCGCCTTGAAAGCCACGGGCGCCAACGCGGTGCATCCCGGTTACGGCTTTCTGTCTGAGAACGCCGATTTCGCCGAAGCGGTGGTGGCTGCCGGCGCCATTTTCGTCGGCCCGAGCGCGGAGACGATCCGGCGCATGGGCGATAAAGCCGAGGCACGGCGTACCGCACAAGCCGCTGGCGTGCCGGTGGTGCCGGGTTCGCCGGGTGAACTGTTCGACGTCGAGTCGGCGCTCAAGGCTGCTGAATCCGTTGGCTTCCCGTTGTTGATCAAAGCTTCGGCCGGGGGCGGCGGGCGCGGTATTCGGCTGGCGGAAAACGCCGAGCAACTGAGCGAAGAATTCCCCCGTTCCCAGCGCGAAGCCCAAGCAGCATTTGGCAATGGCGCGGTGTACCTGGAGCGGTTTATCAGCCGGGCCCGGCATATTGAAGTGCAGGTGCTGGGCGACGGTCAGCACGCCGTGCATTTGTTTGAACGCGAGTGTTCGCTGCAACGGCGCCGGCAGAAAATCTTCGAAGAAGCGCCGTCGCCAGTCCTTAGCCAGCAGCAACGGGAAACGCTGTGCGCCAGCGCCGTGCGCCTGACCGAATCCCTGGGCTACAAGGGCGCCGGCACCCTGGAATACCTGTATGACGATGCTACCGGTGAGTTCTTCTTTATCGAGATGAATACGCGGATTCAGGTAGAGCACCCAGTCAGCGAACTGATCACGGGCATCGACCTAGTCCAAGCCATGTTGCGCATCGCTGGCGGCGAGCCGCTGGGCTTCAAGCAAAGCGACATCCGACTCAACGGCGCCGCCCTGCAAATGCGCCTGAACGCTGAAGACCCGGCGCGGGATTTCTTCCCGAGTCCAGGCCTGGTCGAGGAACTGATCTGGCCGAACGGCGAGGGCATTCGCGTTGATACGCATCTGTATCAAGGCTACCGCGTGCCGCCGTACTATGACTCGCTGCTAGCCAAACTGATTGTTCACGGTGCGGATCGCGCCGAAGCCCTGGCCCTAGCGCGAATGGCGGTGGCGCACACCACGCTCACCGGCATGGCCAACACCTTGGCGTTGCACGGTGAATTGCTGGAACAACCGTGGCTGCACAGCGCCGACTTTCACACCGGCACCCTGGAAACCTGGCTGGCCGAACGCCGCAGCGGAGGTGAAGCATGAGTACTCCCATCCGCTACAGCTTTGGCGCCGATGAGCATTTGTTTGCCGAAGTCAGCGACAGCATGTCCCTGGACGCGTTCTTCAAAGGCCTGGCCGTCACCCGCGCCGTGGAACGGCTGGCGCTGGATGGCGTGCTCGATATCTGCCTGGCCAACGCGTCATTCCAGATTCGTTTCGACCCGGATCGCATCGCCCCTCATACCTTGCTCGAAGCGGTAAAAATCGCCGAAGCCGGGGCCGTCGCCGAGCGCACGTTGCACACGCGGATCATCGAGATTCCCGTGCTCTACAACGACCCCTGGACTCACGAAACCCTGATGCGTTTTCGCGACCGCCATCAAGATCCGAGCGCCACGGACCTGGAATACGCCGCACGAATCAACGGTCTGGCCGACGTCGATGCATTCATCGCGGCTCACAGTGGCGCGCCGTGGTTTGTCTCGATGGTCGGCTTCGTTGCCGGGTTGCCATTCATGTTCCAGATGGTCGAGCGCGAGCGTCAGTTGCAGGTGCCAAAATACCTGCGTCCGCGCACCGACACACCGAAATTGACCCTCGGTCACGGCGGTTGCTTTGGTTGCATTTACTCAGTGCGCGGCGCCGGCGGCTATCAGATGTTTGGCGTCACGCCTGCGCCGATCTACGACCCGCAACAGAACCTTGCGTACCTGAAAGAACACATGGTGTTTTTCCGTCCAGGCGACATCGTGCAGTTCAAACCGATGGACCGTGAAGCCTATGACCGCGCGGTGGCCGAAGTGGAAGCCGGTTGCTTTGATCTGCGGATTCGGCCGGTGGAGTTTTCGCTGGACGCGTTCCTTGCCGATCCCGTTGGCTATCCCAAGTCGTTGCAGGAGGTATTGGCATGATCAAGGTCCTCAAACCCGGCCTCGCCACTTCGGTACAAGACCTGGGCCGCGAAGGGTATTACCACTTGGGCATTCCGCCGTCCGGCGCGCTTGATCAATACGCTTTGAGCGCGGCCAATCAATTGGTCGGCAACCCAGCAGGTTTGGCGGCGCTGGAATGCACGCTGCTCGGGCCTGAGTTGGAGTTTCAGCAGGATGCATTGGTGGCGGTCAGCGGCGCGCACATGACGCCACGGGTCGATGGCGTGGAAATGCACCACGACACCGCGTTCACCGTGAAGGCCGGGCAAGTGCTGCGCTTTGACTTTCCCAAGGCTGGTGCCCGCGCTTATGTGGCGGTGGCCGGCGGCATTGATGTGCCGGTGGTGCTCGGCAGTCGCTCCACCTATGCGCTGGGCGCGCTCGGCGGTTTTCAGGGGCGACGCCTGATTGCAGGCGACGAATTGCCGGTGGGCATCGCCAGTGGCAAGAGCCGCGCCGGGGCCAGTTTGCCCATGGCGTTACGGCAATCATTGGGTGGCGAAATCACCCTGCGGGTGGTGCCCGGTTTGTACTACCACCGCTTGACCGAATCGGCTGCGAAGAGCTTTTTCGCCGAGCCGTGGACGGTCGGTTCGGAAGCCGACCGCATCGGCTATCGCTTCAAGGGCGGCAGCGCGCTGAGCTTTCAGCCCCGAGAGCAGCCGTTCGGCGCCGGTTCCGATCCGTCGAACATCGTCGACAGTTGCTACCCGATCGGCTCGATCCAGGTGCCCGCCGGGCTCGAACCCATCGTGCTGCACCGTGATGCGGTGTCCGGTGGCGGCTACGCGATGATTGGCACGGTGATCAGCGCCGACCTCGATTTGATCGGCCAGATGCAACCCAACCAGAAGGCCCGCTTTGTCGCGGTAACCCTCGAAGAGGCGCTGGAAGCGCGACGTTCCTATAAGAAAAAACTCAGCTGCCTGAGCAAGCTGTTCCCTTCCTGATTCTGCCCGCCGTCTAGCGCGGGCCATGCCAAACGGTACGCCAACGCCGCACTTCGGTGCGGTGACGGCTGCCCGCGCTTCAACCTTTGACTGGTTTTGGAGTTCACGCATATGGCTGCTTTATCGCAATCGAGTCAAACCGGGCAAGACCCGGCGCATCATCCTGTTCCCACCGAAGCGCGCATGGGTCGACTGTCCCTGACCATGGCCTGGTGGGCCGTGTGCAGTGCGATGTTTTACATCGTGGTGGGTGCTTCATTGGCGTTGTCGTTCGGTGCGCGCAATGCGCTGATCGGCATGGTCCTGTCGGTGATCAGCTATGGACTGGTCAACAGCGTGCTCAGCCGCTTTGCGATTCGCAGCGGTTTGTCGGTGGCGTTGTTTTCACGGCTGTTGTTCGGCAGCACCGGGGCGTGCCTGGCGACGTTGATTTTCTTCTCGACCGCGATCTATTACGCGGTGTTCGAAGGTTCGGTGATCGCCGTCGCGCTCAATCACCTGTACCCGGAACTGGTCTATCCGCTGGCGGCATTGGCGGTGGTGCTCTACAGCGTGCCGATGATCCTGGGCAGCGTGCAGCACTGGCTGGACAAGCTCAACGGCGTGTTGCTGCCGGTGTACCTCGGTGGTTTGCTGGTGGCGGTGGGGCTATCGATCAGCCGTTATGGCTACCAGCCGCAATGGCTGGATTTCGGCCCGGCAACGCCTAGTGCATTCGGCTGGTGGGATTGTTTTGTCGCCTACATGGGGGTCTGGGTGTTGATGCTGTTCACCTTCGACTATGCGCGTTTCGGCAAGCCTGAAGACGCCGAGTACCACGGTCGCTGGAACTTCGGCATGCCGTTCTACGCGGTGACGTTTCTGCTCAACGGCGCGGCGGGTATTTACCTGGTCAGCAGCATTCCCCACGAAGGCGCGCTGAACGAAGTCTCGGTGGTGATGGCGATTTTGCAGTTGATGGGCCTGTGGGGATTGCTGTTTGTCTGGGCCACGCAAACCCGGATCAACACCGCCAACTATTACTTGGCGACCCTGAACATGCAGGCGTTCTTTGGTCGATTTGGCCTTCGCGGTTCGTACCTGATGTGGGCAGTGGCGGTGGGGGTGATCGTCTACGGCTTGATGCTCGCGGACGTGTTTGCCTACATCCTCAAGGCGTTGGCCTATCAGGGAATTTTCGTGGTGGCCTGGGTGGGTGTGGCGTTGGCGCAGATTGTCTACGGACGTAGTGACGTCGCAGCGCTCGAACGGGTAGTCGCGTTTAACCCTGTGGGCTTGACGGCCTGGTTTGGCGCCACCGCGTTAGGTCTTGCGTTGATGTTTTCCGGCGGCGGACTGAGCAGCTTTTCCGCGCCATCTACCGTGATAGTTGCATTTGCCTTGCAAGCAGGCTTATCCCATCGAAGCCGATTGCAGTTACGGCTGGCAGAGTAGAGTTTTGCAATCACTCATCCCGTACCCGCCTGCTCTAACAAGGTAGAGCGGGCAATGGGAAGCTCATTACGAATTCGCTGATGGGTTTCCAGTGACTGCTTCTGGCCGATTTCTGCCTGCCACCACCGGTTGAATCCATTGCCAGAAGCGGTCAGTGGTGGAACTGAACAACCGGCAGCATAACCCTCATATAAAAAGAATATGCACGCTAGAAATCAGCGACGTGATTGGTATTTCTCACAATACTGCCCCGCTATTTTTTGCGCTGCCGCCAGTTGGGATTTGGATAGTTTTTTAGCTACATGACTTCGATAATCTGCGGCTTTTGACTGGCCATTGGCAGCAGCAACAGAAAGCCAAACATACGCTTGGTTATCCCTGCGAGAACGTGATAAATCAAGCCCCCATTTCAACGCAAAACATCTCAAGGACGCCCATGAAATACGATGATGCAAGCTGGCACCATGGTGGAGACTTTCCAGCAGGCCAACCACAGGAGCACGGCGGCACACACATAGCGCTGTTCTTGAGATGGTGTTTTGTTAAAGGCTGGGCTGGCGACTTTCACGCCGAGGAAGAGCCTGAAGCCGTCGCCCACGTGATCAGCGGCGAACTCTCCGCCACCGAGTTTCTCTTCAGGTATTGCGATGGCAAATTTACGGAGGAGGACTTGAACGACGCTGGGAATGAGATCGCGCAGCAGTATTACGGGAGCCATGGCCTTTACCTTCAAGACTACGCCGACCACTTTGGCAACTTGATGTACGTTGCCCCGGAATCCGCGCACGATTTTGAGGAGTTTTCCGCGATACTGGATGCTCGGGTTAAGAGTGGCGTGCTGATTAAAGCAGAGGCCTAACCGCGCTTCTGGCCGAAAACATTCGCTTATCGGCTCGGCGCCGCACATCTTGAACTATCTGCCTGGCATCAGTGGAGTGTCCGCTTCAGTCGAAAGCGGTCGTCCATGAGCGTCTGCTTCTGGCCGATTTCTGCCTGCCGCGAAGTACCGTAAACGGCCTGAAGCAGCCGGCGAGTACCAACAAGCGTCGGAGATCAGTGGGGCGTTCGGTTGCGTCTACTAAGCCAGGGGCTATTCAATGCTACGCTTCCTGTGATTCGTACTCGAACCTCATCCAGGGCCAAAAAATGACAGCACTGAGGTTCTTTTTCGTGAAGTACAGATATCGCCTCAAGTCGTCGCTCGATAGCGAGTCCTGGTCCGAAGACACAAGGCCGATACGGGCGGATAGCCAAGAAAATGCCAATGACAGTGCTAGGCAAATGCTCCCGCAGGAGATGCCAGATCATGTGGTTGAAATTTTAGACCTCAGAAACGAACCATAGGCCGCATACATGTCAACCGAACACCATCACGCAACATCTGTGTCGCTTCCTCCGGAGTCGGCGATTGCTAAAGCCTACGCATCGATGAATCTCGCCGACGCTTACTCGATCGAGCTTCCCACCGGAGCGTCAACCAATCCCGAATTGTTGGCGAGGTTCATCTTCGCTCACCAAGCGCCTTGGGTCAGCAGCCTCTTGACGGTTCGAGACGCGCTCGTAGCCGGCTTCGGCCTCAAGACAGCTAAGCATCTCGCATCACTGGATGCGGAGAGCGGAGCGGGCCGACTCGGCATCTTTAAGGTCTACAGCACAAGTCCAACTGAAGTCGTTCTTGGAGAAGACGACAAGCACCTGGACTTCAGGCTCTCTGTTCTATGTTCCGGTCAGTCGTCGCCGGGAGCTAAACGTCACTTGACTCTGTCGACCGTTGTTCATTGCCACAATCGCTTAGGTCGTCTCTATATTTTTCTCATTGCCCCGTTTCATCGCTTAGTCGTTCAGTCCAATCTTCGTAGTGCGGCACGGATCGGCTGGCCGTCGGCGACGGAGGCGTAAGCCAAAGTCCAAATCATCATGCGCGGCCAACTGAGGTCTAACCCTTCCCTCAACCCGGACCGCAACCGAAGACTGCCGCTGCGTGGCATAGGTTGCGGCCTGTTAGCTCGGCGTTGAACGACAGCTTCCGGGAAGCATGACCGACGGCAAAGGGTCGTCCTCTGCCGGTGCTGTTTACTGAGCGTTTAAGTCCGATGCAAACGCTGAGTTAGTTAAATGCGAACGGGTGGTCAAGTCAGTGCAATTGATCATTAAGCGATGGCCTCAAGAAGGCGTGTTGCTGGACGCTTACAATATTCATGACTGCCTAACGTTTAGGTTAAGGAGCCGCGGTACGCGGTCCCAGAGAGCGAAGCGAACGGCTTGAACCTTTTGTTATACGTTAACCCTGTAACTCAAGGTTGCCTCATCGCCTGTGATCCCTCGGAATCCCCAGCAATGACTTGGCTGCTCAAATATTGTGATTTCAACGTCAACCGGATTTATAGCCAAGTCTCGCTCAAAGGCTGTAAATATTTGCTTTATGAGCTTCTTTTTAGTTTCTTCCGTTCGCCCAGAAATCATGCTTATTTCGATTACTGTGTATTTTTCAGATCTACCGCCGGGGTAATAAAAATTAGTTTTATCTAGCGGGACGAAACGGTGAGCACGCTTGTCTTCGGGTAACCCAAGAACAGTAGTCATGCAATTATGTAGCACATCGGACATCTGTGCTTTTTTGGCATTTAAATTGTAGTCAATTCCATAGACGGTGATCATTGCGATTCCTTGCAAGCGTATAACTACTATTAGGTGACATGGATGAGGGCAAGCCCTGCTGCCCTCTAGATTCGAAAACAGCATCCGTGACACTACTCATTTGCCATCACCGTGTCTACCGTCCACTTTTGGCCGTTTTCTGCCCGTCGCGAGAGGCAGAAAACGACCCAATGCTGCCTGTCAGATCCCGTGGATGTTGGACAAATAGCCCAAGCGCCTACGGCATTTCCAGGATGGTGCTTGTAAGGGTAGCCTGAGCACCTTCACATCTGTGTAGTACCGATATGGACATCAATCTACTAACCGAATCCATGCTTGGCCACTGGCGTACTCCCTCGGGTTTCTGGCAATGCGAGTTCCAGTTCGGCAGCCGTTTGATTTACGTCGAACACTACGATGACGAGCCACCTCGCGCCAGGCTTGCCGCCGTGCAACGCGTGGTCAAGGCAGCGTGGGATGACTTGCCCCAGGCACTGAAGTTTGCCGAACAGCACTGTAAAGCACAGATGCCCGAACTGATGCGGCTATGCGAAACCCACATGCCGTGGGAGTCCCCGTTGTTCGTGTACTCGATCCACTTCGATCTCGACCAACCTTATCCTAGCTACGCCATTTCCAAGAACCCTGACTTCGATTGGGATCGCACCCTGATCGACGAAGATGAACTGTGCCAGGACCATAGCGTTTGCATGGAGCAGTATGAGCCAAGGCATGACTTCTGGATTTATGTCAGGCGTGTGGATTTTCAGCAATTTCAGCTTGGGGATTAGCTTGGCAACTATCTTCCCTCAGCAGGTGCAAAGCGTTGGCTGATAGGGGAGGGCGTTGTAGGGGGCTCGCCTGCGACCCGTGACCGCATTCAAGGCAAAATCCGCTGCGGCATAATGGCGACTGTCATTTATTGCAGGGTTCGCCGATGTTGCTCGTCGTCTTCAAGATTCTGCTGACCATTCCCGTGGCCTGCGCGTTGGCGTGGCCCTGGGTAAATCCTTTGGTGGCCGGGGGAATCTTCAGCGAACTGGAGGCATTGGGCAGCATCGGGGCGTCGATATTGACGCTGGTGTTCCTGAACGCCGTATTCTTTTATTGCCGCGACCTTCAGCGTTCGCTGACCTTGGGATTGTTTCGTTGCTGCCCAACGAACTTGGTTCGCTGGGAGGAGCTTTGGCGTTGCCGCTGTGGATCGTCCACTGGCGGTTGGTGAGGCGGGTAAACAGGCTGATGGCGCTTGCTTGAGCGGTGGCGGATCTAAAAAATGAAAAGGGGGCAGACTTGTTTATCTGCCATCAGCCTCGACGCAATCTGTCCCCTTTTCATTGATTTGCTTATTTCGCGCCGAACAGCATCGTCCAATAGATGCCGTTGTCGCTACGCGAATTCGCGGAATAGGCCGCGCCAACCTGGGTAAACATCGGGTTCATCAGGATGGCGCAATGCCCGGGGCTGGCCAGCCAGCCTTCCATAGCCTTGTCCGGTGAACGCTGCCCGGCGGCGATGTTCTCTCCGATCTGCCGGCCACCGTAGCCGGCGGCCTTCGCTCGGTCCCACGGCATATCACCGTTGGGGTCCTGGTGCGCGAAGTAATTGTCGTTGGCCATCGCCCGGCTGTGCCCCTGCGCCGCTGTCCCCAGGGCGGCATTCCAGGTCAGCGGCGGTGCAGCGGCGAAGCGCTGACGACCACACAGGCGCGGTTTCGCCCGTGCCGCGTTGACTTCTGCCAGCAACGTCTTGCCCGCCGCTCGCGGGTCGTCCAGATGCCTATCGAGCAAGGGCCGCGCCAGCACCACCTGCCATTCGCTCTCGTCGCGATACACGCCAATATCGGTGAACTGGGTATCGAGCAGGGCCCCACAGTAGCGGCTCTCGAGCATGTCAAAGGCCTCCTCGGCATCTTCTGCGTCGACCAGACGGATAGTCCGCACAGACACCGCCTGATAGCCGGAATCCTTCAACGTCTCCCGCGTAACGCCGCCATCGCCGATCGGCAAGGCCAGGTTCGACTTCAGCGCCAGCGGCGTCAAGGCTCGGACCGTGCGCCCCGCGCAGCGCTGCGGTTGGGCGCGGTAGTCGTTGATGTCCTCCACCAGTTGCCTTTCCCCGCCGGCATGGGCGGGACTGGCGAACAGGGGGAGCAAAGGAATAAGGCAGAGCGAGAAAATGCAGGAGGAGCGAACGGTCTGGCGCATGAGGCGGGCAGCTCTGATGGGATGACGACGGTAATGGCGATAGTGGGCAGAGGAATGACCGCAGAGCGTTTTGCTGTATTGGCTTGCAGATGGATTCCAAGGCTGGGCTAAGACTGTGGGCCTCAACACAAGTTTCACGAGCAACGGGGGGAATTTATTGTTGGAGTCGTGCGTTGGTTCCTGGCCGTTAACTGCCCGCTGAGAACTGCCATAAGCGCCCCATTCATGGCTTGAAGGTCGCCTGTTGCTCACGTCCCCAGGACCTGATCCGCGCTTTTTCGCCTCACCTGCCACTTTCGCCACAATCGGCGTGGATCTAAAGTCAGGGGCGCACCTTCAGGGGACTTCCAGTCATGTACAGCTCGCTTGCCATACCGAGCACCGCTCGCCAATTGCATGACCGGATCTATGCTGGCGAGATCATTCGCTTCACTGACCTGCAGCCCATGACGGCGCTGGTGGAATATACGCGTGCGCTCCTCGAAGACGCGCTGCATCCCTGGTCGCCGCAACTGATCCATCGCCATTTGAGCCACCCTGAGCAGATTGAGCGTTTTGCGAAAATTCAGAACGACTTCGCAGGCTCGGCTGAGGTCCAGCAGCGCTGGCAGGACGTCGTGCAAAGCCTTGGCATCGCCCCCGATACCCTGGCGTGCGATCGCCTGCATTTGCGTTTTCAGCCGCATTGCGAGCCAGAACAGTCGACGCCGCGTGCCCGCACGACGGCCACCATCGCGTTTCACCGCGATACCTGGGGGTCGAATATCTATGCACAAACCAATTGGTGGGCGCCCATCTATCCCATCGCGGCAGGGCGTACCGTCGCCTTGTATCCAGGCCTCTGGCAGCGACCGCTGGGTAATTCGAGTACAGATTTCGATATGCGCGCCATTTTGCAGCGATCCCATCGAGACGGCCGCAATGCCGTGGATGCCGACGAAGCCATTCCGCATCTGCTGGAAGCGATCGACCCGCAGGAGGGGATTGCCGTCGATATCGCTCCGGGGAGCCTGATCGCCTTTTCCGGGGCTCATGCCCATGCCGGCGTTGGCAATAGCACCGGGCTGACACGCATCTCTTTCGAGACCCGATCAATACTGATCGCCGACCTGTTGGCGGGATTGGGAGCGCCCAATGTCGATGGTCACGCGCCGTGGAAGACTATTGGACTGTTTCGCCGAATGAACGATGCGCAACGCCTGAACGAGATCCTTGGCTGCGGCTTTATCGAGCCCTATCTGCGGCCAGCAGAGCCCTAACAGCAAGGTTGCAGTACTGCTTTCACTGCTTCCACCGAGCGTTCGACGTCCCTTGTTGTCATGGCATTGAACATCGGCAGCGAAACGATCAGACGGCCAACCCGTTCTGCAATCGGGAACATGCCTTCCTTGAAGCCGCGCGCGCGGTACAAGCTCAATAAGTGGATCGAGGGGTAGTGACAGCCGATGCCGACCCCGTGCTCTTGCATCTGCTCCATAAACGTGGCCCGGGCCGGCTTACCGTCCTGACGCTCTGGCAGCACTAGCTGAAACATGTGCCAGTTGCTGTTATCGAAATCGGCGACCGGTAGTTGAGCACCGTATTTCGCTTCGAAATCACTGCCAAGGCACTCGAAGTAGTATTTAGCCAACTCTCGACGATGGGCAGTGATCGCCTCGATATGTGCGAACTGGCCCAGGCCGATGGTCGCGGCAATGTCGGTCATATTGTATTTGCCGCCCAGGACATCCACATCCAGACCATCGAAGCCGCTGCGAGTGACACCCTGCAACCGGTGTTTCTCGGCAAGACGTGCCTCTTCGAGATTATTCAGCACCAAGCAACCGCCTTCGGATGAGGTGATGTTCTTGTTGGCTTGGAAGCTGAAGGACACAAAATCACCAAAAGCCCCGATGCGCTCGCCTTTCCAGGACGAGCCCAGCGCTTGGGCAGCATCCTCCACCACCCGCAGGTTGTGTTTTTTCGCCAGCGCATACAAACGATCCATATCCAGCGGAAGACCCGACAGATAGACCGGAATGATCGCCTTGGTCCGTGGTGTGATTGCCGCTTCGACTTGAGCCAGATCGATATTGCGAGTGACTGGATCAACGTCGACAAACACAGGGGTCGCACCCACTTCAATGATCACATTGGCCGTTGCAACCCACGAGATCGGAGTGGTGATGACTTCGTCACCAGCACCGATTCCCGCGATGCGCAAGGCGATCTCCATGGTGCAGGTTCCGGAATTGAACGTCCGTACCGGGCGTCCGCCGAAATAGTCCGAGAGCTGCGCTTCGAATAACTGGACCTTGGGCCCACTGGTAATCCAGCCGGAGCGCAAGACGTCGCCGACGGCTGCGATCGTGGCTTCGTCGATAGCGGGTTTGGTAAACGGCAGGAAGTCTGGATAGTTCATGGTGGTTGTGAAGTCCTTATATATTTGTTGGAGTAATCGACAGTCGGTGAATCAGGAGTTGGCGGGAACACGTAGACGCTTTCGGTCGCAGTCACGTAGCCGAAGCACTGCAATGTCGGCCATCAGCATCCCGCTAGTAACTCAACAGATTGGTAGCGGGTGCGCCCGGTCGTCCGGGCGCCTTGCCGCGCGCCCGGTTTTTCACCCAACGATGACATCAGCCTGGCGGCGATAGCTCGGGGTAAAAGAATCAACGATAGACAGGATGACGGCGGCAGAGCTCCACCACCTGTTCGCGCACGTGGTGCCCGACCGTCTCGCTGTGGCCGTTTTCCAGGGCGTCCAGTACGTCGCACAACCAGCCCGCCAGTTGTTCGCATTCGAACACGCCGAAACCTCGGGTGGTGATGGCTGGGGTACCGATGCGCAACCCAGAGGTCACGAACGGTGAGCGCGGGTCGTTGGGCACAGAGTTTTTGTTGGCGGTGATGTAGGCGTTGCTCAGGGCCGCATCAGCTTCCTTGCCGGTGTAAGGCCTGTCGGACAGGTCGATTAGCATCATGTGGTTATCGGTGCCACCGGAGACGATCTTGTAACCCCGCCGTTGCAGCACGGCCGCCATGGCCCGGGCGTTGATCACCACTTGCGTCTGATAGGTTTTGAACTCGGGTGCCAGTGCTTCCTTGAAGGCGACGGCCTTGGCGGCGATCTGGTGCATCAGTGGCCCGCCCTGGACACCCGGGAATACCGCAGAGTCGAGCTTTTTGTAGAACGCTTCGTCTTGCCCCTTGGACAAAATCAAGCCACCCCGTGGGCCCCGCAGGGTCTTGTGAGTGGTGCTTGTAACCACATGGGCGTGCGGCAATGGGTCCGGGTATTCGCCGGCAGCGACCAGACCTGCGACGTGGGCCATGTCGACCCAGAAAATAGCCCCGACCTTGTCGGCAATGGCCCGCATGCGCGCCCAGTCTTTGTACCGGGAGTAGGCAGAAAAACCACCGATCAGCATCTTCGGTCGAGTTTCCAGGGCGATGCGTTCCATCTCGTCGTAGTCGAGAAAGCCCGTCTTTGGGTCAAGGCCATAAGGAACGATCTTGTAATGACGGCCCGAGAAGTTTGAAGGGTTGCCGTGGGTCAGGTGGCCACCTTGGGCCAGGTTCATGCCCATCACTGTGTCACCAGGATTGATCAATGCCAGGAATACCGCGGCGTTCGCCTGGGCACCCGCATGCGGCTGCACGTTGGCGTAGTCGCAGTTGAACAGGGTCTTTACCCGCTCGACGGCCAGGCGCTCGGCCACATCGACATACTCGCAGCCGCTGTAGTAGCGCTTGCCTGGGTAGCCTTCGGCGTATTTGTTGGTGAGCACGGTGCTCTGGATTTTCATGACCAGAGGGCTGGCGTAGTTTTCGGAAGCGATCAGTTCGACGTGGTCTTCCTGACGATGTTCTTCGTTATGAATCGCCTCACACAACTCGGCGTCGAATGCTTTAAGGGTCAGCGTTGAGTCGTACATAGATGGAGGGGTCCTTGGTTGAGAAAGTAAACCGGTTTATGACAAGAGCCGAGAGACACGCGCTGCGATGTCGTCGATCTGCGAGTCCTCACAGATCAACGGCGGCAGCAGTCGGAGGGTGGTGCCGCGAGTCACCGTTATCAGCAGGCGTTGTTCGTCCAGCGCCCGGCCGACCAGTTCGGCACACTGACGGTTCAGTTCGATGCCGACCATCAGGCCCAGGCCGCGAATGGAAACGACCTCGCTGTGATTGCCCAGCGCCTCCTGCAGCGCGGCCAGCAGCCGACGGCCAGATGTGGCTGCGCGCTGCGGGAGGTGATCGCGCTCCATGATGTCGAGTACGGTGCATCCCACGCGGCAGGCGAGGGGGTTGCCGCCGAAAGTGGAGGCATGATGGCCCGGGGAAAACAGTTCGGCGGCCTTGCCTCGTGCCAGGCATGCGCCAACGGGAAAACCATTGCCCAGTGCCTTGGCCAGCGTGATGACATCCGGCACTATCCCCGCGTGTTGGTAGCCAAACCAGGTGCCGGTGCGGCCCATCCCGGTTTGCACTTCATCGACCATCATCAGCCAATCGTGTTCGTCGCACAGTTGCCGCAGGGCCTGTAGATAACCGGCGGACGCCGCATGCACACCGCCTTCACCCTGCACGGGCTCGACCAATACCGCGACGATGTCGGGTGATTGCGCCGCCACCTTGCGGATCTCCTCGATGTTGTCGTAAGGCACCCGTAGAAAGCCTGGCATCAAGGGCTCAAATCCGCGCTGTACGGCCGGGTTGCCAGTAGCCGCGAGAGTGGCCAGGGTGCGGCCGTGAAAGCTGTTTTCCATCACCAGCACTTGTGGCTGTGCCACGTGCCTGGCGTTGGCGTGCAGTCGGGCCAACTTGAGCGCCGCTTCGTTGGCTTCAGCCCCCGAGTTGCAAAAAAAGGCGCGCTGCATGCCCGATAAGGCGCACAAGCGCTCACTCAATTGCTCCTGCCATTCGATGTGAAACATGTTGGAGGTGTGCAGTAACTGGCCCGCTTGCTCGGCAATGGCGGCGGCAATCTCGGGGTTGGCATGCCCAAGGCTGGTCACCGCCACACCGGCGATTGCATCCAGGTATTCGACCCCGTGCTTGTCCCACAGAGATGCCCCTTGGCCTCGACTGAAGGAGACCGGCTGGCGGGCATAGTTGTGCATGAGGTACGAGGGGGCAGAGGACATCGAAGGGCTTCCTGTAAAGGGTGAATCAAGATGTTAGGTGTTGTCAGCGGCGACTAATCATCACTTCCCGGACGGACATCCGCGGTCGGCCAGTAGTAGGCGTCAGGCATGGCTCGTGCGCCGAAGATGGCCTGACCGACACGCACCACGGTCGCCCCCTCTTCAATGGCGACTTCGAAATCGCCGGACATGCCCATGGACAGTTCCTCTAGCCCGACGCCCGCCGGGGCGTGCTGGCGCAGGCGCTCGCGCAGTTCGCGCAACCGTACAAAGCAAGGGCGGACACGGGCAACGTCGGCCGAAAACAGCGCCAGCGTCATCAGCCCGCGCACCCGTAACGCCGAGAACGCCGGCAGGGCGTACAAGAAGTCCGCGACGGCTTCGGGCGCCAGGCCGTATTTGCTGACTTCGCCGGAGGTATTGACCTGGACGAACACATCCAGTTGGCGCCCCTCGATTTGCAGGCGACGATCCAGAGCCTCGGCCACTCGCAGGCTGTCCAACGCCTGAAATTCACTGGCAAAACGCGCCACCTGCTTGGCCTTGTTGGTTTGCAGGTGGCCGATGACCGACCATTGCAGGTCGGCCAGATCGGTCATGGTCTGCCATTTGCGCTGCGCTTCCTGCACCTTGTTCTCTCCCAGCAGCCGGCAGCCGGCGGCGTAGGCCAGACGCAGATGAGCTTCGTCAAAGGTTTTGCTGACCGGCAGCAGGCGCACACTCGCCGGATCACGTCCGACCCGCTGACAGGCATTGGCGATACGCTGCTGCACGGCTGCCAGGTTGCGACGAAAGTCCTCGACGCTGGTGGCCTGTGGGTAACGGCCATGGCGCTCGTGCAGGGTGGCGGTTTCTTCCAGTTGATCGAACATCAGTGGGTGGCTCCTTTGGTCGTCACAACATCGTCGGCCGCCGGAATGACCACCGCCTCGCGACGCGGCAAGCGGCCATTGAGTAAGGCGTAGGCCGCCAGACCGATCAGCAACCCCCAGAACGCCCCACCGATTCCCAGCAAGGTGATGTTCGCGGCGGACGCCAGAAAGGTGATCAGCGAGGCTTCGCGGGATGTGACGTCAGCCATGGCGCTGGCCAGGCTGGCGCCGATAGTGCCGAGCAGGGCCAGCCCGGCCAGCGTCGTAATGAAGGTGGCCGGGAGGGCCATGAACACTGCGGCGAGGGTCACCCCGAAAATCCCGACGAGGATGTAGAACACGCCCGCGGCAACCCCGGCGATCCAGCGCTTGGACGGATCCTCCGAGGCTTCCTTGCCGGTGCAGATGGCCGCCGTGATGGCGGCGACATTGAAGGCGTGAGAACCGAAAGGTGCCATCAGCAAGGAGCCCAGCCCTGTGACAGTCAGGATAGGGTTGGCGCTGGTCCTGAAGCCATCGTTGCGCAGCACCAGCATGCCCGGCATGTACTGGCCGGTGAGTGTGATCAGAAACAGCGGCAGCGCCACGCTGAGCAACGCATTGATCGAGAATTCGGGCCGGGTGAATACCGGTGCCGCGAATTGCAGCGCCAGCCCGGAAAGATCCACACGGCCCTGCGTTAGAAGAAACGCCAGCCCCAGCACCAGAATGCCCACCACCGCGTAGCGTGCGGTAAAGCGCTTGAACACAACGTAAGCGGCAGTCAGCAACCCGACCAACACTGGATCAATACTCATGCCACCAAACGCGCCGATACCGAACTGCAGCAGGATACCGGCCAGCAGGCCCGCAGCCACGCCCGGCGGAATCAGGCGGATGACTTTTTCGAAGCAGCCGGACAAACCCAGCAGCACGAAGGCGGCGGCCGAAATGATGTACGCACCCACTGCCTCGACATAGGGCGTGGTGGACAGCGCGACGACCAGAAAGGCTGCGGCGGGTGTCGACCAGGCGGTAATGATCGGCTCACGGCTCACCCAGCTGAGAAACAGCCCGGTAATACCCACGCCAATCGACACCGACCATACCCACGATGCCGTCAGCTCGGGGCTGAGCCCGGCGACTTTGGCGGCCTGAAAGACCAGGATGAACGTGCCGCCATAGTTGACGATGACTGAAATCAGCCCGGCGACAATCGGATGTATAAGGTCGCCTAGACGCAGGGCCGTCGGGGATGCTGAAGAAGACATGATTGCTTTGCTCCTTGCAAAACGAGGTGTTTGGCCTCGGGTGAGGGGGGGATTTATAACGCTGAAATGGCATGTTTTGCCCCTGCACTTTTTCGTGGAGGACCAGACCACTTACCGGGCCGCCTGCTGTGACTGAAGCGATCCCTGCCTCAGCCGTGCACGCGGACAAAACCCTTCATGAAGTCGGTCAATGCCTCGACTGCCTCTAGCGTGACCGCGTTGTAGAGGCTGGCTCGTATCCCGCCGACCGAGGCGTGGCCCTTTAGCCCGTTGAGCCCGGCCTGTTCGGCCAGTTGCACAAAAGTCTTTTCCAGCGCCGCATTGGCGAGCACGAACGGCACGTTATTGATCGAACGAAACGGCGCTCGCACGCTGTTGCGGTAAAACCCATCACTGTCGTCGATGGTGCGATACAGCAACTCGGCCTTGGTCTGGTTAAGCCGGTGAAGGGCTTCGAGGCCGCCGCGGCGCTTAATCCATTTGAGCGTCAGGCCGGTGAGGTACCAAGGAAAGGTCGCCGGGGTGTTGAGCATCGACTGAGCGTCGGTGATGCGCGCGTAATTGAGGATGTCGGGGGTGAACGCCTGCGCGGCATCCAGCAACGCCGGGTCAATGATGACCACTGTCAGCCCGGCCACTCCCATGTTCTTTTGCGCTGCGGCATACACAAGGCCATGTTTGGCCACGTCAATCGGCTTGGAAAGCAGACTTGAACAGGCATCGCACACCAAAGGCGCCAAGCCATCAGGCGCGTCGACGAATTGCACGCCGTGTACGGTTTCGTTCTCGGTGTAGTGCAGGTAGGCGGCGTTCGGGTTGAGCTTCCAGTCCGAGACGTCGGGGATACGATCAAAGCCAGACTCTTTGCCGCTGGCGACGATGCGAACGTCGCAGTAGCGCCGGGCGGCTTCAATGGCTTTGCCTGACCAGAGGCCGGTATGCAGATAATCGGCCGTGCGTTTATTGCCCAACAGGTTCATCGGCACCTGGGCAAACTGCAGCGAGGCGCCTCCTTGCAGGAAGAGCACCTTGTACTCGCTGGGTACCTGCAGGATGTCCCGCAGGTCGCGTTCGGTCTGGTAGGCAACCTCCATGAATACTTCGCAGCGATGGCTGATCTCCATCACTGACATGCCCGTGCCTGCGAAGTCAAAAAACTCCTCGTGCGCCTGGGTAAGTACTTCCATCGGCAACGCCGTCGGGCCTGCGCTGAAGTTGTGTGACCTGGCCATAGCTGAGTAATCCCTGTGCAAAATCGCTCGAAACACGCGTGCTCACCACGCACAAAGGCAGTGGTGAGGAGTGAATTCTACGGATAGACTGGCCTGCCTTTGCAGGCCAATTTATTCAAGTAAGGCAGACCACATGGCGAAAGCGTTCGAGCTGGAAACGCTGAAAATGCGCCTCAACGATGCTGAGTTTCAATTGCTGGATCTGCACCAACGGATTCAGCGCGCACTGCGTGAGCTGATCCTCAATGGCGCTCTTGACCCCGGTTTGAAGCTGCCTGCGACTCGGGTGTTGGCCAAGTCACTCGGGATTGCCCGTGACACCGTGGAGAACGCCTATGTGCAACTGCACCGGGACGGTTTTATCGTGCGGCGCGGGGGGGCCGGCAGTTATGTCTGCGAAACGGTGGGCACCGAATTGCGAGGCGCGGCACGCCGCCGCATCAAGGCGCAAGAGGTCAAAAGCAGCCAGGCGGTACCAGGGGCGGGCTTGAGCCAGCGCGGGCGGATGATCTTCGACAGTGGTGGTGTAAACGATCAGCAGGTGATCAAGGCATTTGCGACCGGCCTGCCGGAAACCCGCACTTTCCCCACCGATGTCTGGGAGCGCCTGCAACGCCAGGTCATGAAGGACTATCGCGCTAATGTGCTGTTGCATGGCGACCCGCAAGGAGCTGAGCCGCTGCGCAAAGCGATTGCCACCTACTTGAACCTCGAGCGCGGGGCCAAATGCTCCCCTGACCAGATCATGGTGTTGAGCAGCACTCGCCAGGCCCTTTTTCTGTGTGCGCAGTTGTTAGTGGATGTCGGCAAACCGATCCTGCTGGAAAACCCGGGTTACTATGGCGCCAAGAAGGCCTTTGAAACCGCCGAGACCAAGGTTCTGCCCATTGATGTCGATGAACTGGGCATACGCACCGACCTGCTGTACGCCGACCGCAGCGGCGCCAATTGCGTCTATGTCACGCCGTCTCATCAATACCCCACCGGCGCGACCTTGCCGCTGGAGCGTCGTCTTGAGTTGATCAACTGGGCAGCGCAGAAGGGCAAGTGGGTCATCGAAGATGACTACGACAGCGAGTTTCACTACGACGGGCAGCCGACTGCCTGTGTACAGGGCCTGGACAAGTACCAGCGTACGCTCTACATCGGCACCTTCAGCAAGACCCTCTACCCTGGGTTGCGAATGGGCTATATGGTACTGCCCCACGAGTTGATCAAAGCCTTCACCTACGCGCGCAGCATGATGGACGGCCACACGCCACAAATCCTGCAACTGACCCTGGCGCGCTTCATGGAGGACGGCCATTACAACGCCCATGTCCGGGCCATGCGCAAGCTGTATGCCGGGCGTCGTTGCGTCATGCTTGACGCAATCGGCAAGCATTTGGACGGTATCGTTACCGCCTTGCGCCCTCCCGGCGGACTACAAATTCCCTGCCTGCTGCACGATGGCTGGTCTGAGGAAAAAACCATCCGCCAAGCGGCCAGCGCGGGCGTACAGCTTTCCGGCCTGAGCCGGTTGTACGCCGGCGAGGAGAAGAAACAAGGCTGGCTATTGGGTTATTCGTCGTTGACCGCTTATGAAATCGAAGCGGCCATGCTGCGCCTGGCCAATGCACTGAAAACCCGGTAGTGATGACGTGGGCGAACGGCACCGGCGACGGATAGGCGCCACCGGCAACCAGGCCGGCCAGATGATTCTCGGATTTATTTTTTATTGCGATCGAGACAGGTGACAGAGAAATAAATCTATCCCCTTTTTATAAGATCTGTCCCGTCCTGAATAAGGTTTACACCTATTTCAGGACTAGACAACATCAAGGGGCTGCATCATTGATCAGTTCGTGCCAGACGATCTTCGCCTCCTCATTCGACGTAAATACTTGTATTTTCGGACTCCAAAATTGCCCCTCATTAACGATGCATTCCAGCGTAGAGTCTTGGAATGTAAAGGCATAGTGGACGGCATCCTTCAGGAATCGTTCTTTATCATGTCTTGGATGAATGGCGTTTCTTTGCTCAAGCTCCGCAACCCAGGGCGAATTATCTATACGATGAACTTGGTAATGCTTGAGGCCGAGCCCGATTAGCGGATGGCCTCCCAGAGCCTCATCGTTTGGTGAGCCAAATTGAAATTTTTTGACTAGCGGAAAATGGATTACAGTAATTTCCTCGCCAGCCGTGCAGTACCGCAAAAACAACTGTGTTTCTGTGGCGAACACGATGGGTTCGGGCGATGTACTTGGCTGTGGCCAAGAGTTGAGTAGCACTACGGTCGCTAATGACATAGGGAAGCCTAGTGAAAAACAGGAACCAAAAATGAGGCGATAACACGCTAGCAAAGCGTTGTAGCCGATATTAGCTGTCCGAGGCAACTGCAATCACAAAAGAATAAATAGGGAAAGACTTATTTGTCTGTCATCAGCCTCGGCACAATGAAAAATAGATCTGTCCACTTTTCATTGCTAGGAGTACACGACGCCGGGCGGCATTTTTATGCCGCACAGAGAGCGGTAGCAAACACCATTTCCATATACCAAGCATTTATCTTGGGCTTGAGCTTTAAGCACTAACTCTCGCAGCATGTGGACAAGCCGAATTGCCCGACACCTGAATAACAGCGGTTGAATGGGCCGCCTTGCTTGCCTTGGGTACTGAATTTCACCGAGGTATTCCCGCCAGCTTGTTGGTTGCTGATTTAGCTCAATTTCGAGATTATTCAAAATTGCCAATGCGTCATTTAGATCGTCACTTCTTAGGCAGCTCATTACATTTATTGATGTAATGCTTATCTGTGCATCTCTTTGAGCATATTTCTCAAAAGCAGGAGCTATAAGGGAGAAATATCCAGACGAATGAAAGCAATCAGATCTGAAAATAATTCGGTCGTGTGGGTCTAGCAGCCACAATCGCTCTGTTTTTCTTGAGGTATATAAGCCGATTACGTGATGCATGGTGCCTGTACCTAATTAGTGAAATGCTGTGTCGCGTTTTTGCCGTGGGAAAAGGAAACAAAATTATTTTTCATTGCGTCGAGGCTGATGGCAGATAAACAAGTCTGTCCCCTTTTTATTCTCCTTGTCCCGTCCTGAATAAGGTTTACACCTTCTGATCTATTTTCAGGAGGGAGTAATGGAATCAGCAAAAAGGCGTAGTCAGCGAGACTACACGCTGACTTTTAAATTGTCGGTCGTCGACCAGGTCGAAAAAGGCGAGCTGAGTTATAAAGAGGCTCAGGAGCGCTACGGGATTCAAGGCAAAACGACCGTTCTGACGTGGTTACGCAAGCACGGTCGGCAAGATTGGAGCCCAGGCACATACATTGGCTCGCCGAGGATGGGGTCTATGCCCGACAAAAACCGACCATTAACGCCAGAGCAACGCATCAAAGAGCTTGAAGAGCAGCTAGCTCTGTCCAATCAGAAAGCGCAGTTTTTCGAAGCTGTCGTGGATGTCTTGAAGAATGACTACGGCCTTTCTGTCATAAAAAAGCGTCCCGGCAAGTCCTCGCGCAAAAGCGAGTCCAAAACCTGAGTATCAGCAGGGCTTGCCAGTTCATGGGGATAAGCCGACAGGCTTACTACAAACGCAATCGCGCCGATGCTGCTCGTCTCGTTCTGGACCAGAAAGTTGCCGACTTCGTTCAGCAAAAGCGTCAGCGACAGCCGCGCTTGGGCACCCGAAAGCTGCATTACTTGCTGCATTGCCAGCCTCAACTTGAGCTGCAAGTGGGTCGAGATCGGCTGTTTTCGATTCTGCGCGAAAGGCGTTTATTGGTGGCCCGCAAGCGGGCTTACCACAAGACGACCGACAGCCATCATCGCTTTCGACGCCATCCGAACCTGCTCAAGCCCGGTCCTGATCAGGTTGTTGCAAGCGGCCCGGAACAAGTCTGGGTGGCGGACATCACCTATTTGCCAACCCAGGAAGGTGTGGCCTATCTGAGCCTTGTGACGGATGCTTTTTCGCGAAAGATCGTGGGCTATCACGTCCATGAAAGCCTGCACGCCGAGTCGGTAGCGCATGCGTTGCGCCGGGCGGTGAAATACCGCCGAACGGAGCAGTCGCTGGTGCATCACTCGGACAGAGGCAGCCAGTATTGCTCGGGAATGTACCAGGAACTGCACGCGAGACACGGCATCAGGTGCTCAATGACGGATGGCTATGACTGCTACCAGAATGCCCTGGCAGAGCGGGTCAACGGGATATTAAAGACAGAGCTTATGCTCCAGCGACCGCAGGATTTGACGCAGGCGAAGAAGATGGTGAGTGAGTCGGTATCGATCTATAACGGCGAGCGACCGCACCTGTCTTTGAAATACAAAACGCCCGATGCGGTGCATCGGGCGTTGAAGTGAAACAGGTGTAAACCTATTTCAGGACTAGACACCTGCCTCTAAGCACAAGCTATCTTTTACGTTTATCGTATTCACTGTTGCAATGCCGCTACTGATTCAAGGTGGGCAGTCATTCGGCTCACGGCCAGACTGGTGCCCGCATTCCCTTGGCGCCGCTCAACGATGGAGTAGGCGATTTCCGGCAGTTGCGGCAGCGATATACTTGATATCGCCGGTAAGCCAAATCCTGATTCAGTGCGGCAGGTAATGCCCAATCCTGCCTCGACCGCAGCGCGTAGACCATCAAGGCTCGGGGTGGTGAGCGCCATGCGCCATGGGCGTCCGGCGGCGTCCAGCACTCGCTGCGCGGCCAAAAGAAACGGGCAGGGCAAAGTGATCCCAACCAGCGGAACCACGTCACCGAGTAGTAGATCCGGGTAGCCGAACCACTTCATGGGGAGGCGCGTAACGATGTTTGCGCCGAACGGCTCGCCAGCGCACAGTGCGGCGTCGATCCGGTCCTCGCCTATCGCCTGCAACAGTTCTGCCGTGCTCGCAATGACAATTGAAAAAGCAGTTCCAGGAGCGGCGGCGAGGACGTCGGTGAGAGTCGGGCGCAATACCCCTGCCACGAAATCCTGAACGACACCGATTCGAACCGGCACTACCGTGTCCGGCGCGAGCTCTGCTCGCGCGGCGTCTATTCGGCCCAGAATCGAGCGCGCATGCGCCAGCAAAAGCCCCCCAGTATGGTTAAGCCGCAGTGCCCGGCCATCCCTGTCGAAGAGCGGCTGGCGAACGATGTTTTCAAGACGGGCGATTTGAAGGCTTAGCGCCGACTCGCTGCGCGCGATGCGCCTAGCCGCCGCTGCCAGCGAGCCACAATCGACCACCGCAACGAACGTGCGAAGCAGAGGAGAAGGGATATCCGCAATCATGAGAAAAACTCAAACCTGATACCTAGAATGTCCCAAGTATACTTTTGTTTTTCTCAAATAAACTTCGGTCTTCAACAGTGCTAGGAGAACGAAAATGCCTTTTGCCAGACTTACGCTGTCACTCGATCTTTCCCCCGACGAGGGCCGTCGCCTATGCAATGAATTGACTGACCTGATCGCCGACGAGCTTGGAAAGCGCCAGGAACTCACGTCAGTGCTGATAGATGTGCCGGGGGGCTATCACTGGACTATTGGCGGTAGTGGTCAGCGGACAGCGGCACATCTTGAAGTCTGCGTGACTGCTGGGACGAACTCTGAAGAAGAGAAAGGGGCTTTCATGGCAAGCGCCATGTCGCTGCTTCGTCGAACATTGCCGAATCTCGACCCGGTGACTTATATCGTTGTGAAGGAGAACCCGGCAACCGATTGGGGCTATGACGGAAGAACTCAGGCCGACCGTGCAAGGTGCAAGGCTTAAGTATCCGTTCGGCGAAATCATCTTTCCCGCTCTGCAAAGCCAAGACATGAAAATGGGGGCAGATTTATTTTTCATTGCGTCGAGGCTGACATGGTGTCTAGTCCTGAAATAGGTTTACACCTGTTTCACTTCAACGCCCGATGCACCGCATCGGGCGTTTTGTATTTCAAAGACAGGTGCGGTCGCTCGCCGTTATAGATCGATACCGACTCACTCACCATCTTCTTCGCCTGCGTCAAATCCTGCGGTCGCTGGAGCATAAGCTCTGTCTTTAATATCCCGTTGACCCGCTCTGCCAGGGCATTCTGGTAGCAGTCATAGCCATCCGTCATTGAGCACCTGATGCCGTGTCTCGCGTGCAGTTCCTGGTACATTCCCGAGCAATACTGGCTGCCTCTGTCCGAGTGATGCACCAGCGACTGCTCCGTTCGGCGGTATTTCACCGCCCGGCGCAACGCATGCGCTACCGACTCGGCGTGCAGGCTTTCATGGACGTGATAGCCCACGATCTTTCGCGAAAAAGCATCCGTCACAAGGCTCAGATAGGCCACACCTTCCTGGGTTGGCAAATAGGTGATGTCCGCCACCCAGACTTGTTCCGGGCCGCTTGCAACAACCTGATCAGGACCGGGCTTGAGCAGGTTCGGATGGCGTCGAAAGCGATGATGGCTGTCGGTCGTCTTGTGGTAAGCCCGCTTGCGGGCCACCAATAAACGCCTTTCGCGCAGAATCGAAAACAGCCGATCTCGACCCACTTGCAGCTCAAGTTGAGGCTGGCAATGCAGCAAGTAATGCAGCTTTCGGGTGCCCAAGCGCGGCTGTCGCTGACGCTTTTGCTGAACGAAGTCGGCAACTTTCTGGTCCAGAACGAGACGAGCAGCATCGGCGCGATTGCGTTTGTAGTAAGCCTGTCGGCTTATCCCCATGAACTGGCAAGCCCTGCTGATACTCAGGTTTTGGACTCGCTTTTGCGCGAGGACTTGCCGGGACGCTTTTTTATGACAGAAAGGCCGTAGTCATTCTTCAAGACATCCACGACAGCTTCGAAAAACTGCGCTTTCTGATTGGACAGAGCTAGCTGCTCTTCAAGCTCTTTGATGCGTTGCTCTGGCGTTAATGGTCGGTTTTTGTCGGGCATAGACCCCATCCTCGGCGAGCCAATGTATGTGCCTGGGCTCCAATCTTGCCGACCGTGCTTGCGTAACCACGTCAGAACGGTCGTTTTGCCTTGAATCCCGTAGCGCTCCTGAGCCTCTTTATAACTCAGCTCGCCTTTTTCGACCTGGTCGACGACCGACAATTTAAAAGTCAGCGTGTAGTCTCGCTGACTACGCCTTTTTGCTGATTCCATTACTCCCTCCTGAAAATAGATCAGAAGGTGTAAACCTTATTCAGGACGGGACATGGCAGATAAATAAGTCTGTCCCCTTTTCATTTATTACAACGCCCATGTCCGGGCCATGCGCAAGCTGTATGCCGGGCGTCGTTGCGTCATGCTTGACGCAATCGGCAAGCATTTGGACGGTATCGTTACCGCCTTGTGCCCTCCCGGCGGACTACAAATTCCCTGCCTGCTGCACGATGGCTGGTCTGAGGAAAAAACCATCCGCCAAGCGGCCAGCGCGGGCGTACAGCTTTCCGGCCTGAGCCGGTTGTACGCCAGCGAGGAGAAGAAACAAGGCTGGCTATTGGGTTATTCGTCGTTGACCGCTTATGAAATCGAAGCGGCCATGCTGCGCCTGGCCAATGCACTGAAAACCCGGTAATGATGACGTGGGCGAACGGCACCGGCGACGGATAGGCGCCGCCGTCAACCAGGCCGGCCAGATGATTCTCGGATTTATTTTTTATTGCGATCGAGGACAGTGATGAAAAATAAATCCGTCCCCTTTTCAGATTTCGTGAAGGCTGCTGGCTACGCACCTCAAAAGGTTGTGGCAGATGCTTCGCTCAAATAGTTAAATTAAGTATAGGGAGGCTGTCGAGGTGTCTCTATCTCTGACGTTGCACGGCTTAAGGACGTCCTAACTCGTCTGCCGACTCAGAGGGCGAGTGAAATTGCGGAGCTGCTACCTCATCGATGGACACCCGCTCAATGAGTCGGGTTTTAACGGACTTACCGGAAACTTTTTCCTAGGAGGAATCAAATGGCAGACAAAGCACACGAGTACGAAGTCCAGGTAACTTGGGCTGGCAATGAGGGGACAGGAACGTCGTCTTATCGGGGTTACAGCCGGGCACACGTAATTACAGCCAACGGCAAAATACCAATTGAGGGGTCATCCGATCCTAGTTTTCGGGGAGACTCAACACGCTGGAACCCAGAGGAATTGCTTCTTGCATCTTTATCGGCGTGCCACAAACTTTGGTACCTCGGCCTTTGTGCTGAGGCCGGGGTCGTGGTGGTGGCCTATGAAGACAATGCTCAAGGAACAATGGTCGAGGAGAGTCACGGCGCTGGTCAGTTCACGTCGGTTGTTTTGAGGCCAAAGGTGGTTCTGGCACCGGGGTCTGAAATCGCAAAAGCTCAGACTCTGCACCAGATAGCTCATGAGAAATGCTTCATTGCTCGCTCGGTAAACTTTCCAGTGAGCCATGCACCCGACATATCAATAAGTCTGGACGCCTGAATAGCTAGAGAGGGTGTCCGTGTAGACGGGCACCATCTCTTATTAGCATAGCTGCCTAGATTACATTGCCGAACGCTTACTCTCCGCGAGCTGAAGCCTGACCCGAATGGCCCGGATATCTCTGACTCGAAAAGGGGACGGATTTATTTTTCATTGCGTCGAGGCTGATGGTAGATAAATAAGTCTGTCCCATTTTCATTGAGGTACATGACCCTTATTCCTTTGGCGGATAACTATAGTCCCAGCGAAAAAAGCCTTGCTCTTGGAAATGAGCGCCGCGAAGTGACTCTTCTTTGCTTTTAAAGTAGTTAGGTGGTGGGCATGTTACGTTGCGCATAAAGTAACCAGGATGCCAATTTTCTATGCCGGGAAGGCTGTTGATCTCGGCATGAAATGGATTGAGTTCAGGAAGTGAAAAATAAATAAATTCACCAATGGATTCCTTCAGCCATTCTTCTGGATTCTGCTTCTCCGAAAGAGGCATGACGTGTAAGGGGGATTTTGCCAGCTCCACAAAATCTCGAATTTTTGTCATCGACCAACCGCAAAACTCTAAATTTTCTTCTGTGCCATACGCAATGTCACTGAGACGAACAATTGTGTCTTCTGGTGGAGTTGTATAAGTTTTCGGGAAGTGCTCTGTGTTCTTTTCAATGCAAAAAAGAATATACGATGCCGCTAATGATCCTAGTCCGTGGACGACTATTGCCGGATGTTCGCCAGCTCCGCCCCCGATAACCAAATTGTCGGGAGAACATGAGAAGTTACGGTCTCCCCATCCTCCTGCTTCAATAAGCTCAAGAGGGTGATATATGGCTAAGCCATTGATGTGTCCGACCAGCTCATGTTTTATCGTGTCGATATAACTCATGTTTTCTGTCTCGAATTGTCCAAGGCTAAAGCTGTAGGGCGAAGAAAGATGGGGCGAATTTACTTTTCATTGCGTCGAGGCTGATGGCAGATAAATAAGCCTGTCCTATTTTCATTGTGTTTATAACCAACCCTGAAATGGTTCTTGGATTTTTGTGCCCAATGCCTATCTCAAAATCATCGATTTTTTGAAATCACACCACTCATGTATTGATTTAAATCGCGCAGATCCTTAATGCTCCAAGCGTGTGGCGGAATTTTTACACCATTCTCTCGCAACGTTTTTGGAATCAAGTCTCCATTTGGACGAAGTATTATCGATGACACAATAACGCCCGGATAATCATTTAGCCGTTTTTTGAAAGCGGATGTCGTAAGGTCAGGTGTAGGAGGATTGCTTTTATTAGCCAAAGGTCCTGTTCCTTTGATATCTATTCCGTGGCACATGGCGCATCTCTGTAAGTAGAGATTTTTTCCATTGGCATTGTCCGCGAAGGATAGTGGTGATTGAATCAGCGATAAAGTTACTAACGAAGCGATGAATGATACTTTCATTAACATGTGGGTTTTGTCTCGTCCGTGAATGCTAGAGAGCGTCTCTGCTGAGCTAGCGCTAGTTTATCCGAAGCTGCTTTGCCATAGGCAAGTCGTTCTGAAAAGCAGGGAAAATGGGACACCCATTAGCCGGTCCTACGTCAAGATCCAAAGCCAACCCGCCCTGCTTTTTTAACGGCAGGGTGATTCCCTTGTTAAACCTGTTCGGCCATCAGCACGGTGCAGTCGAAGTCCATATCGTCGCTGCACACCAGCAGCGGTACAAGCGTGGAACTACCATCCTCGCCGGGAATGAGTCGACGCTTCGCAAGAGCGTCTTCGTCCTCATCCAGCAACCAAATTAACGAAAGACCGAGCAGGGCGACACTGGGGTCATTGAGATGAGATGCCAGCCATTGCTCGATGGCCACGTCGTGGATAGTCAAGCACGCGCAGGCACCACGGGAGAAAGCCGCTTGGTGGTAAGCGGCATGAATGCGGGTATGCATGAAAAAATCCGTCGGTTGATAGAGAGAAGCCAAACAACCTATTGCGCCTATTTGACGAATGTAAGGCAGGCAAAACCCGTCTCGATATGCAGCTGTTGAATGGGTTCGATGCTCTCCTGATCCCCTACTTTTTTGACTAAACCAATTCCGCAGTAATATTGGTCGCTGGTAAAGATGGGAAGGATGCCTGTCTTGGTCTCACTCCAGAAGCCGGTCTTCAAGGTGTAGGTAGCGCCGTCCTGCGGCGTGAAAGAAAAGGGTATTTGACACTGCCCACCTCCGACTACCTTCCGGTAAGTCAATACCAGCTCTTTGCCCACTGCGACCGGCGATTCGATAAAGTCGCCGGTATAGGACAATGGCGTGAACCCTGCGTAGCAGCCTTTTTCGTTGAAGGTCATGGCGTCCAGCGTGGTGCCACGTTCATATTTAAGGCGAACCGTCGCAGAGGGTTCATCCGGACGGGGAAAGACATACTGCTTGCCCTGAAACAGTGAAGTGCAACCACTGAGCGCCACCGCTCCTGCCAGCAGAGCACACCAGCCAAACTTGTAATTCCCGTACATCAACCGCTCCCTGATACCTTCGGGCTCCCCTGTAAATTTTAGGGGCCGGACATTGCTGGATAGTGGCCTTATGTTACTGCATCTTGTGAAGGCCCGAGCAGTTGGTGCAGGGTTGGGGAGTTTGGGGCAGAGACATCAATCGACCTCTAACATCCGATTTTGGCCGATTGCTGTCTATCATCAAGGGCCGCTTCTGACCCATAGCTGACATGCCGTGCCGAACGCAATAACCCGTCGGGATGAATTACTCCCCAGATTGCACGCGCTCTATCGCTTCGAGAAGCTGGCCGTCGAAGTACTCGGTTTCATCTCGCTCCTGCTCTTTCATGCGACGCCTTGCCTCGACAAGCAGATGTTCGGTCGCGATGTTCTGATTCAAAAAAGTGGCGACCATAAGATCATTCAAACTCTCTAGAGGTGTATCCCATGCCTCCTTGCAACGCTGCAATAGCCCTGTGTTGTCATCTCCACTCCATGGACCTAAAAGATTCGAGACTGTCAGGGGGGAGGTCATGAATATGCCTTTGAGAGAAATTGAAGGGCTGGTAATTTCGCACGCTCGGGAGATTGATGAATAGCGAAATCGAATGCCCGCTTCTGGCCGACTCCTGCCCGTCCCAACTGACCGAAATCCACCCCAAAAGCAGCCTCCCATCTTTCCGCAAATCAAAGTGCACCAAACCAAGAGGCCGGCCCCATCCAAGCCCTGACCCAAAACCGTTACATCACTTGACTCCCCGCCGCCAGCTTGCCCAGCAACCACTCACTAAAACTCCGCGCCATCGGATTATTCTCACTATCACGATGGGTCAACAACGCCCAGTTAGGGCCGCGAATCGTCTCCTCAACCAACGGCTGCAACAGCCCATTGGCACGCGCTGGCTGACTCAATAGTTGGCTGACCAAGGCGATGCCGAGCCCCGCACACGCGGCGTCCAGCAGTAGGCCGGGGTCGGAGAAGTTCAGGCCCTGATCCTTCTGGCCTACATCGATGCCGGCCTCTACCGCCCAGTGGCTCCAGTCCATTTCCCGCTCGCCATGCAGGGTGGTGCGCTGTGCGCTGGGCACTGCCAAGAGGCTGGGGTGGCACGCCGGGTAAAGGCGGTCGGCGTGCAGCACCTTGAAGCTGCATTCGGCCTGGGAGCTGATGTCGTCTCGCACCGCGAGGTCGATGGTCTGGGTCGTCATGTCCGGGACTTCGTCGGTACTGAAGATCCACAGATCAACTTCCGGGTGCTGGCGGCGGAAATCTTCCAGGCGTGGCAGTAGCCAGTGTCGGGCGAACGCCGGGGTGGTGTTGAGGACCAGTTGGTTGGGTTTTTGGTACTGCCCAAGGCGACGAACACCGACGGCCAGTTGCTGCAGCAGTGCCTGGGTGGTGCTGAGCAGGTCGTGACCGGCATCGGTCAGACTGACGCTGCGTCCACTGCGAAAGAACAAGGGTTGTTCCAGGTACGCTTCGAGGCTGCGAATCTGCTGGCTGATCGCCGATTGGGTGAGGTGCAGCTCTTCGGCGGCCTTGTGGAAACTGCCCAGCCGGGCGGCGGCTTCAAAGCCGCGAAGGGTGCCGAGCGGCGGCCAGTGCTTGAGCATGCTGATAAGTTCCTCTAATCATTTATCTACAAAATCCATCGTTTGTTTGCCCGTTTTTGCAGCCGTAGCATGCATGCCAAGACCGCATAGGCAGTTTTCATTGAACACAATGACTTAACTTAAAGGTGCTTGTCATGCAGCAGAATGAAATTCAAAACAATGGTTGGTGGATGCCGGCGGAGTGGGTCAGGCACGCCGCAACCTGGATGGTTTGGCCGCACAACCAGGCGCTGTGGGAGTCGGGTTGGGGTGTCACGTTGGCGCGGGTGCAAGAGGATTTCGCTCGTGTGGCCAACGCCATTGCCCGTTTTGAACCGGTGAAGATGGTTGTTGATCCTTCTGCTGTCACGAGTGCCAAAGCGTTGTGCGGGCCAAACATCGAACTGATCGAGCTGGCGGTGAACGACAGCTGGTGCCGGGACTCCGGCCCGAGCTTCATCTGCCACCCGCAACAGGGGCTGGCCGGTGTGAGCTGGCGTTTCAACGCGTGGGGCGGGAAGTCGGCCCATGACCTGGACGAAAGCCTGGCTCGCCGCGCACTCAATCACTTGGGCTTGGCGTGCTTCGGTACTCCATTGAGTAACGAAGGCGGCGCGATTCATGTGGACGGCGAGGGCACGCTGATCACCACCGAGTCGGTATTGCTCAACCCCAACCGCAACCCGGGCATGAGCAAGGCCGAGATGGAGGAGATATTCAAGCGTCTGCTCGGCGTGAAGAAGACCGTCTGGCTGCCGGGCGATCCCGACTACGTGACCGGCGACATGACCGACGGCCATGTCGATGGCGTGTGCGCTTTCGCCCGCCCTGGTGTGTTGCTGGTGGACGCCACTCACGACAAGAGTTCGATCTATGCCGAGGTGGTACGAGAAAACCGTCGCGCGTTGGCGCTGGCAACCGATGCCCACGGTCGACCGTTTGAGCTGATCGACCTGTATGAAGCCACCGACGCCGTGGACACCGAGGCTGAAGTGTTTTGTGCCTCCTACACCAACTTCTACATCGCCAACAACGCCGTCATCATGCCGGCCTATGGCATCGATGCCGACAACGCGGCTGCCGAAGTGTTGGCTCAGGCGTTCCCCGGACGCGAGGTGGTGCCGGTGCGGATCAATCATCTGGCGCATGGCGGTGGCGGGGTGCATTGCATCACCCAGCAACAGCCGGCCTGGCCACTGAAGGGGTAATGCGATGACCATTTTGACTGTTGCTACCACCCAGATGTCCTGCACCTGGGATCTGAAACACAACCTCGATCAGGCTGAGCAGTTGGTACGTGAAGCGGCGGCGAAGGGCGCCCAGGTCATCCTGTTGCAGGAGCTGTTTGCCTCGCCCTATTTTTGCATCGAGCAACATCACAAACACCTGGCGCTGGCTGAGGAATATCAGCACAGCGCCGTGCTAAAACGCTTTGCCGCGCTGGCCAGGGAGTTGGGTGTGGTGCTGCCGCTGAGCTGGTTCGAGAAGGCGGGCAATGCCTACTTCAACTCGTTGAGCGTGGCCGATGCCGATGGGCAGTTGCTGGGGGTGTATCGCAAGACGCACATACCCAACGCCATCGGTTATCAGGAGAAGGAATACTTCAGCCCCGGCGATACCGGTTTCCGTGTCTGGGACACTGCTTTCGGGCGCATCGGTGTGGGTATCTGTTGGGATCAGTGGTTCCCCGAGACCGCACGCTGCCTGGCGCTGATGGGCGCCGAAGTCTTGCTGTTTCCCACCGCCATTGGTTCTGAACCTGGCTGCGCCGCACTGGATTCACGTGACCACTGGCAGATGACCATGCGCGGCCATGCCGCTGCAAACCTCCTGCCGGTGGTGGCAGCCAACCGCATTGGCCGAGAAGTGGCGACCACCGATCCGACGCTGCAGATGAACTTCTACGGCTCGTCCTTTATCTGCAACCACAAGGGCAAGCTCCTCGCCGAGGCCGACCGCGACAGCCTGGGTGTGCTGGTACACAGCCTGGACTTGTCCGCCATGCGCGAAGAACGCCTGACCTGGGGCATCTACCGCGACCGCCGTCCCGAAATGTATGGGGCGCTGTTAAGCCTGGATGGTCGTCACATTAATGCTCGCTGGAACACTCAAGGGGTTTGAGATGAACGTGACCAAACAGCTTTTGCTCTGCTCCTTGGGATTGGCGCTAAGCAGTGCCTTGTCGTCGGCGCAGGCAGAGGAGAAAACCCTGAGGTTGTACAACTGGGCCGATTACTTCGCCGAGGACACCCTGTCCAGATTCACCGCTGAAACCGGGATCAAGGTGATCTACGACGTCATGGATGGCAGTGAAACACTGGAAGCCAAGCTGATGGCCGGCGGCAGTGGTTATGACCTGATCTTTCCGGGCGACACTGTTGGCGAACGTCTGATGCACGCCGGCAGTTTGCAGCCACTGGACAAGTCAAAGCTCACCGCCCTGGATGACATCGAGCCGGGTCTGCAGAAACTGCGTACGCATTATCTCTACTCGAGCAAGGCCACCGTCCCCTATACGTGGGGCACCATCGGCCTGACCTACAACGCCGAACAGATCAAAAAGCGCATGCCGGATGCGCCGGTGAATAGCCTGGACATGTTGTTCAAACCGGAGCTGGCCGCCAGGTTCGCGGACTGCGGTATCTCCCTGATCGATTCGCCAGACGAAGTGCTGGCGGTCGCGCTCAATTACCTCGGCCGTGAACCGCGCAGCGCCAAGCCGGAGGACTTGGCAGCGGCCAGTGAACTGTTGCTGAAACTGCGGCCGTACATCCGCAAGTTCCAGTCGCAACCGGTGACTGATCTGGTCAACGGCAACTTGTGCCTGTCGCTCGGTTACAGCGGCGATATGACCCAGGCGCAACGGGCGGCAGATGCCGCCGGCAAGAAAACCACGTTCCAGTATCACATCCCGCGCGAGGGCACCACGGTGTGGATGGACACCATGGCGATCCCCGTCGACGCCAAACATCCAGAGTACGCCTATGCGTTCATCAACTTCGTCATGCGCCCGGAAAACATGGCCGCCATCACTAACTTCACCGGTTACCCCACCTCCAACGCCAAGGCACGGCCGAGCGTCGATGCAATGATGCGTAACAACCCGGATATCTACCTCGATGACGCCACTTACCAACGACTGATCCCGGGCAAAGACATTCCCCAGGCGGACATGCGTGCGCGCATGCGGGCGTGGACCAAATTCAAGACAGCCTCCGTTAAATGAACAGAGAGATACGCATGTCGACACGTCGTGAGTTCATCAAGCAGGTATCGGTGGTTGCCAGTCTGGGCGCAGCCGCGTCCATGGGACTCGGCCTGAATGCTCCACGGATACAAGCAGCCATCAAGGACGGTTGGCATATGCCGGATGAGGGCGACAAACATCGGCGAGCCTTTATCGCCTTTGGTGCACAGGAGGCCATTCACGAGGACTTCACGCCTGACGTGCAAGATGCCTTGGGGCGGATCGCCCGCACCATCGCCAACTATGAGCCGGTGACTGTGTTTTGTCGTGAGAGCGAGCGGGATCTGGCTGAAGAAAAATGCGGCACGGGCAACATTACCTTTGTTGTCACGGAGCTGGACGATATCTGGATGCGCGATATCGGTGCCAACTTCGTCATCGATGGCGAAGGTGGGCTCGGCGCGGTGGATTTCAACTTCAACGGCTGGGGCAACAAACAGCAGCATGCCGAGGATGCGCAGATTGCCGCTTCGGTCGCCCGGACTGCCGGCGCCAACTACATCCGCAGCCGGCTGGTGGGCGAGGGCGGCGCTATCGAAGTGGATGGCCACGGCACGGGGATCATGACCGAAAGTAGCTGGATCAATACCAACCGCAATCCCGGCTGGAGCAAGGTCGACGTAGAGGAAGAACTGAAGAAGAGACTTGGCTTGCGCAAAATCATCTGGCTGCCGGGCATCAAAGGCCAGGACATCACCGACGCCCATGTCGACTTCTACGCCCGCTTCGTCAAGCCGGGAGTGGTGATCGCCAACCTCGACAACGACCCCGAGTCCTATGACCACGCAGTGACGCTCGCCCATCTGGACATTCTCAGGAAGGCCACTGATGCCGATGGCCGCGCGCTGCACGTGCACACCGTGTCGCCTCCGCTCAATCCACGAAAAAGTCGGTTCAGCAAAAACAATCCAGACTTCGCGCCAGGCTATATCAACTACTTCGTGATCAATGGTGCAGTCATTGCCCCCGAGTTCGGTGACAAGGCGGCAGATACCAAAGCCTTTGACCTGTTGTCCGAGCTCTACCCGGATCGTGAGGTGGTGCAGCTCAATATCGATGCGATCGCCGCGGGTGGTGGGGGTATCCACTGTGTGACCAGTCACCAGCCTTTGGTTTAGGTTGGGTCAACCGTTGCCCTCGACAAATGCTAGCTCTAGAAGCGGATAAGGCGCCCTAGGCGCCTGATTCGTTATTTGAGGTCTATCCGCACACCACTTCCCTAATCAAGAGTGTTGGCGGGTAAGCAAGACAGCTTTTTGTGTCGTGTATCCGTATCGATCGAGTGGCGGTTTTTGATTGATTTTTGCCGGTGGTGACTGAGTGGAATAGACCTGAAACGGACGGTACGCAGGAAGTGCAAAGTGAATGGCTGCGCACTTTTTACTGAGGCTTCAGTTCCGACCACAAAGGGCTGCGTCCGATACTCATCATTAGCGTTCCATAGTCTTCGAACTTACCGATGTTGACTTCCTCTTGGCGTTTCCATGTTGCTTCACACTCCTCGCAGACCCACAGCAAAATATGCGTAGAGCGGATACGCATCGCTAGGACTGAGCCTTGACCGCACCTTTGGCACTGAATCGGCATTCTAATAGTCTCTAGTTGTTTTCTGACGCAATACGGGTGTGTGTCCGCTATTAGCCGAGGCTGTGTAAAAACGTTTTTGTGCGAGACAGGTACTCAATATCGGACTGGAAATCGCGCTTCTACGCGAAATCCACATCTGCTGACGTGCCGATAAATTTCAGATTTAACGTAGACGCGCACACTTCAATTTTGGCGAAGCGTTTTTACACACTCTGGGCCGATAGCTGTCGCTCGGCGATAAGCAGTGTACCTGTTACGGCCGGCACCCTCAGGCCGACCCCTATTAATTTTGCCAGCAGGCCGCGAAACGCTTGCACACCTCAAAGCGCTGATCCAGATCGGCCATGCGTGCCTGATGCGCGCTCAGTGTTTCCTTCAGCAGTTCTCGCTGGGTTCGGTAGTAGTATTCCAGCATTGCATTATTGGTGGACATCGCCTTGCTACGGTCGGCCGTTTCTCTGTCGGGCAGCAGTTCATGGATCTCGGGGGTGTCGAGCAGGCTCAGACGGTTGGTGTAGTAGTCCTTGTACAACAGCAATGAACGCGCTTTGGTGCCTGTCATCTCGTTGGCGAACTGCTCCAGGTTCTGGTGATATTCAGTCCAATAGGCATCCGGCAGGCTGAAGCCGAGGCGCTGTTTGCGTTCCTCCATCGACTTGTCGAGCAACGCTTCCCGCACCGACGAGGAATCGTCGGCTTCGGGCTTCATTTTCGCGATGACACTGGCGTCGACGATCTGCGCGATCAGTGCTGTACGCTCCGCTGACTGTGGCGGTGCTTCGGCGGGCTTGGGGAAAATCGGGTTGCGGCCGACGCAGGCGGGCAGGCCTTTGTTGGTCAGCGCGATCGGCGAGCGCATAACCTTGCCATCAATCTGGCGCAGACGGCTAAGGGTAATTTGGCAACTGCGACCTACGTAGCGGAAGTTCGCTTCGTACTCGCCACCGCTCTGCGGGGTAAAGTTGAACGCCACGGTGCACACGCTACCGGTGCTTAAGGTATTGGCTCGCGCGAACAGTTCATGGCCCGGTTGCAGCCGCACTTCCAGATAGGCCTTGGCATTCTCGGGTACAGCGGCGCTCATCGCCGCCCGTCGCCGGGTATTGGCGGAGAACAGGTTATTGAGCAGCCCCGTCGTCTGGCCGTCGCAGTGTTCGGCATCGAACAAGTCGAGCGTCGAGTTTTCATTGCTGCTGATAAAGCGCAGCTTCGCCGCATCGGGTCCACTGGCGTCCGGATAGGAACCGTTGAAACTGCACCCGCCAAGTAACAGTGCGGCAATGCTTACAGCGCCACGCAGGCGCCATCGGGAAAAACTGAACATGTTGATGTATCGTCCTTGATGTACAAGTAGGCGAAAGGCCATCATGCTAATAAAGGTAGTCGCCGCCGTCCAGCGCGCTGTCGGCCTTGAATTTATTTTGGATTTTGTTCGTCTCCCACCGAGGTAACGGAATGCTTTACTCGCACCACATCTTTGCAATTGGCCTGATCGGGTTGCTGGCCGGTTGCTCGTCAATGCCCGCTGAAATGGCGTTGAATTCCCCCGTTTACAACGCGCAAAACGCTGGTCTGGTGGTCGGCACGCTGCTGGAAGGCGGCCCCTACGGAACCTACCTTGAATTTCGTGACATCAAGAGTGACAAGACTTACGGCTGGGGACCCAAGGATGATTATTCGGCATGGCTGCCCGCCGGTGACTATGAGGTGAGCCGCCTGGGTCACCGCCGCGGGGTAATGGGGGCTTACTCCAAACCGCTGCATTTCACCGTCACCCAAGGGCAGCTCAATTACCTTGGCGAGATGGTCTACGATTGCTCGGCCGTCGCGCAACCGGTTGCGGTATACGGCGTCATGAGTTGCGGGTTCCTCGCGCTTGGCGAATGCACCGTCCCTCGCCCCAGCGTGAACGTATGCGTGGTGGATCGCCAGGATCAAGCCATCAGGCATTTTTTGCAGCAACACCCCGAACAAGCCGCTTTACCCGTGCATAACGCGGTCATGTCGCGGCGCTAGATATCGCGCTTGAGGGCGTTTTCTACTTTGCTGTGGACGTTGCATGCGTCGATGACTCAGGGTGTCACTGACAGAAGAGCCTTTCAGTTATATGGGCTCGATCGGTCTCAAAAGATCTCGGCAAAAAAAGTCGCTATGGCTACTGCGCAGCACTGCGTCTTCCCGGAAGCGGGCGGCCGCACCTGTCTTTGAAATACAAAACGCCCGATGCGATGCACCGGGCGTTGGGGTGAAACAGGTGTAAACCTATTTCAGGACTAGACATGCTGTCGAGGCAGGTATGACAGAGAACTAAGTTTGTCCCCTTTGCATTGCACTGCACTACCGGTTCGATTAACCGCATCAGCCCTTTGGCCAACGGGATAACCAAACCGCTGACGTTAGTCGTCTTCGTATCATCACCTGCACAGACGATGGGTCAGATCATTCAGAAGCCATCGGCCTGCTTTCCCTAAAGAGCGATTTTGCATGTGCGCAGCATAGATCGTCAGTGTGTCTGGTGTGCGCTGAAGTTCGGCGGTTAACTCAAGCGGCAGGAGGCGTCCTGAAGCCAGATGATCCGCAATCAGATGCTCTGGCATTCGGCACCAACCGAACCCGGCGAGCAAAAAATCCATCCGCCGTGCCAAATCTACAAACCGCCACTGGTGACTGCCCGTCACCCCATAGCTAGGGCCGTCGGGGGAAACCGGATCGGAAAGTACCAGTTGCACATAAGGCTTGAGGTCTGCACTTGTTGCCCGACGGCCTAACGTAGCCAGGGGATGCCCGCTGGCTACTACTGGTCTCAAGTTGACGCTGAGCAGCGGCAATGCGGTGACATCGTCGGGCACTGTCGGAATCAATGTGCAAAGCGCCAGTGCCGCATCGCCGTTGCGCAATCGGCGCTCTGCGCCGCCTAAGCCTTCCGTAGAAAAACTCACTGCCAGATGCGGGAAAGCCTCACGGATAGCGCGCAGGCTTTCGATGAGCGGTGCGCTAGGGACCAAAGGGTCTATGGCGAGCGCCAACTCCGGCTCAACCCCGGCTGCCGTACTTGAGGCCATTGCTTCAAACTGGGCAGCGCTTGCCAGCACGGCGCGCGCTTGAACCACCAGCACTCTACCGACCTCAGTGAGCGTTGGACGATGGCCGCTCCGATCAAACAGCCTCACACCTTGAACTGACTCAAGTGTGGCAATCGACTGGCTAATGGCAGATTGAGCACGCCGCAGGTGACGTCCCGTTGCCGAGAAACTGCCTGTATCAGCAATGGTTACAAGGATTCGCAACTGATCCAGGCTGAGACTTCCGATCATGACCCATCACTTAAACAGATGGACTCAATCATATTTACATCACTCCTGCGTATAGATCGTATTGGGTAGAGTGTGTCGCACATCGCCTAGAGCGACAACGCAAAACATACCGCCGCATCACTGCGCAGGAGTTACTTACATGTCCAGGCTTCTCACCATTGAAACCAGCCCACGTGGGGATGCTTCAATCTCCCGGCAGCTCACTCGCCGATTTGTGGCCGCGTGGGAAGCTGCACACCCTAGCGGCGCCATCAAAATACGGGATCTAACGGAGACTTCGCTGACGTTCGTGACGGCCCCTTGGTTGCAGGCTTACTTCACCCCGCAAACCCAACATTCGCCTGAAATGAAAGCCGTGTTGCAGCTATCCGATGAGCTTGTGGCCGAGTTGCTGGAAACCGATCACCTGGTTATTTCAACGCCGGTCTACAACTACAACGTCCCTGCGGCGCTCAAGGCGTGGGTGGATCACGTGGTACGTAAAGGCCTGACCTTGGGCTTTGATGGTAAAGGGCTGGTGACCGGTAAAAAGGCAACGGTGCTGCTCGCCTCGGGAGGTGTATACACCAACGACTCCCCGATTAGAGACCGTGACATTGCGACCCAATATTTGAAACTGATCCTGAACGTCCTGGGTATCACCGATGTCACCTTTATTGCGGCCGGCGGCGCTAAAGCTGTAGATCTCGGAGACATCGGCATGCGCGATTTTCTGGATACATTTGATCATCAAATTCAAAAGTCGCTGGTTTAGACAGCATCTTCCCTAGCCAATCGATTCTGCTCTATCGACTTCGCGTGGTTAAACGGGCATCGAGTTATGCGGCAGCGTGAAGAAAGGGGCGCCACAGATTTATCTTTCATTCTTTCTGCCGGGAATCAAAGGCAAGGACATCACCGACGCCCATGTCGACTTCTACGTCCGCTTCGTCAAGCTGGGAGTTCTTGATCTCTAACCTCGACAACGACCCTGAGTCCCATGACCACGCAGTGACACTTGTCCATCTGGAGATTCTCAGGAATGCCACCGATGCCGATAGCCGCCCGCTGCTTGTGCACACCGTGTCGCCTCCGCTCAATCCACGAAAGAGTCGGTTCAGCAAAAACAATCCGGACTTCGCGCCAGGCTATATCAACTGCTTCGTGATCAATGGAGCGGTCATTGCCCCCGAGTTCGGTGACAAGGCAGCAGATTCGAAAGCCTTTGACCTGTTGTCCGAGCTCTACCCGGACCGTGAAGTGGTAAACCGGTGTGCATCTCCAGCCTTTGGTCGATGCAACGAGAGGCGGCAATCATGAGCCTGATCCAGTCATGCGCGCGTGAACGGGCACGATCCATACGCCTATCTGAAAGACGTCCTCATGCGCTTTCCTACCCAGCGCGCCAGTCAGATTATTGATCTGCTGCCACATAAGTGAGTTCGTTAAGCCTCGCTGTGTGTACGAGTTTGATTTTGCTTAGGGACGTGCCTCCAAAGCTGCATGAGCGCCAAAGAAGCAAGACTCGCGATAATGAGCGCAAGTGAGCTTATTCCAATGCTCAGCCCCCAAAAGTCGATCAAGTAACCTGTTACCACCGGGATCACTCCAGCGGGCACATACCCCCCCATGTTGAACACTGCGTTGGCTTCGGCTCTGCGCTGCGCAGGCACGCGGTCAGCAATAAGGGTCAGTCCACCTAACTGGCCCAAGCCTTGACCGGCGCCTGCCAACAGAGCGGAAACGATCAGCCATGGAGCGGAACCGGTTTTCAGCGCGATCCACACGAAAATCATTGAGAAGACAGTACCGATCCCGCTAAGCGAAAACACAGTACGGCTGCTGTATCGCTTCGCCGCAAACTGCACGCTCACGGCGACGAGGAACATTGAAAAGGCCATACAACCTGTGACAAGGGGACTATTCACGCCTAGAAAAGTCGCTATCAGCTTGGGGCCGAGCGACAGGATGAATGATGTCGAAGTTATTCCAGGGCCGAAGAACGCTATCCCCAATAGCACGATGCCGAGGTTTTCCTTAGCGACGGTGGGCAAGCGCGGTTTAAACGTACCGACCCCAAGCTTCTGGTTCTTTTGATTGAGTAACGCTAGGAGCGCCACGCACAAAATCGCGATTTCCACTCGGAAGACTGTGTGGATCGGGTTCGGAAGATATTGCGCAACGACCCCTGCCAATAGCGGCCCGGTGCCCGCTCCAGCCACCATCGCGACAGATGCCATTAGCGAAGCAAAATGCTTGCGATGAGGCTGAGCATGCTCGACGACATTCGCCATACCCCCAGATACAACGAGGCCCACCGAAACGCCGGTGAGGAAGCGTGCGAGCATCAAGACGCCGATGCTGTGCGCTTGGTCGAACAGAATCGCTGCAATGATAGCCAGCCCCACACAGGGTAGAAGCAAGGCTTTGCGCCCGTAGTGGTCGGACAGCTGCCCAGCGATGGTGAGCGTTAGAAGAAGACCGATGATGTAGCAGGCAAAAATTACGGTTAGCACCCCCGACGCGAAACCGAGGGACTGCTGCCAAAAGCTGTAGAGTGGCGTAGCGGCATTTGAAAGTATAAAAATCGCGGTCACGATCCACGCTGTACGGTATACAGCCATTGAGCTTTTTATGGGATGGGAACTGCTCATTGGTGAAGGGCCTCTCAGTGGGCAGGAATTCAATTCGGAGCCCAGAGTAGAGAAATGTTTCGTGATGACCCATTCATCAAAGTCACAAACCGGATGTGAAAAAATTCACAGCTCCTGTGCCTGCACTAATCCCTCCATGAGGAAATCAAGAACTGCCCGGATTTTTAGAGAGCTGCGTAAATCTTCATGAAACGCGAGCCAGATGGGTAGTTCCAGCGGTGTGTGATCCATATCAACCCTTGCCAGCCCATATTCTTTGCCTAAAAAATCCGGAAGGAAAACTATGCCAGCATTGCCTACGGCAGCTAATGCCTGGATGCGCAGGTCGTTGCTGGTGACGGAAAGCGGTCTTCCTTCCAGCCGATCCAGGAGCCATTGCTGCTGTACCGAATCGTCCATGCTACGGTCGTAGCCTATGAACTCGAACTCTTCAGGTTCACGTTGACTAATGTAGCCCTCGCTAGCATGCGGGTAAAAACGCAAGGAGCCGAGACTTTTGGCGACGACACTCTGTTCATCCGGCCTGCTGAAGGTAATGGCAATATCGGTTTCTTTCCTTGCCAGCGACGCAGTGGACTTGGCTCCGACGAGCGTCAGCTGCAACCGGGGATAACGCTCGCGCAATACCCCAAGTCGCCGAGCTACCAACGTTCCGAGGTATGCAGGAGGTGCAGACAAGATCACCGCACCCTCAATACGGCTTTCTCCCCCGTCAGCGAATCGCCTGAGCGCAAGTGACGCAGACTCCATCTGCGCTGCATATTCACCTACCCTCACACCGTCCTCGGTCAGTTGGTAGACACGGCCCCTACGATCTACCAGCTTCATGTCCAAAGAGGCTTCAAGGGCAGCTATTCGGCGAGCCACAGTCGCGTGCTCCACCCCCAGAGAGCGAGCCGCAGCGGCTAAGGAGCCCTCATGAACAAAGGCAAAGAAAAAACGGAGGCTGTCCCAGTCAAGCATATTGGTCATCAGGGTATGGTTAGGAGTGGATTTACAGCGAGCTAAAAGCGTAGCTTACCGATAAATCAGGTGGCGCTGCCGCATAAAGCTTGGACTTCATTTCGTCCCCACGTTTTCCGCCCCGCAAAAACCGTTTGGCGATTACAGCGATCACGACGAGCAAGGAATATTCAGTCCCCCCCGGGGGCCTGTAGAGCAACGGGCAAAATCGCGGGTGATATCAAGGGGCCCTTGTCCTTCCATCGGCGCTCCGACTTCGGCTCCACTGCTCACTACGCGCACTTCCATTTGCACCTAACACATCGCTTCCAGCATCCCCGACGCGGCTGCGGTTAGGATTCTAGCCCGGTGCAAGTCAGTTACGTTGCGCAAGGTGTATTGGACGGACGCTTACGATTTTTGCAGGTGGCAACTGAGTGGAATCGACCTGAAGGAGGTGGCGGCCCAGTGGGCACAGTTTCAGCTCCAATGTAAGCAAGGCTAGCGCGCAGGCCCTGCGAATGTGCTGTCCATCGCGTGTCGGTCGTAATCCAGCAGGTATGTATGATGCTGACGATACAGCTGTGAAAGCAGATCTTTGTTAGGGCCAACTACATCCATACCCCTGTCGTCATATGGGAAAACCATGACCCGCTTCTTCAAATTGAAGAGGTACAAAGCACACTCGGGTTTAGGCTCAATTGCAGCAAAATCTCTAGCCAATGCACACCAAAGAAATGCTTGAAGCAGGGCCACAGGCGCTTCAAATGCGATATTGATCCAATATTCCGGTTCGCTTTCGCAATACCAATCCTCTGGATCTATCTTCTCGCTCCAGACTGACCGTTCAGTGGGGATGTCAATGCCAGCAGATCGAAGGGCGTAGATCGAGGCCCGATGGACATGCGCGCAGGCACCGATACGGCTTTAGACAAGGTGATTGCGCGCAGTCGCACTGTGCTTATCTGTTCGCCAACCGCCGCACCAATCGCATGAAAGTGCTGGTGCATGACGGATTCGGAATATGGCTGGCGGCGCGCCGGTTGAACCAAGGCAAGTTCCACTGGCCTGGCATTCGCCATGGTTCTGAGATGGAACTGGATACCGAGCAACTTCAGGCATTGGTGCTGGGACTGCCATGGCAACGCGCAGTTGATGCAGCGTGTTGAGATGCTCTACCGTCAGGTTGACACGCTGGGTAAGACGGTCGAAACGATGGGTAAAACCATTGAGACGATGGGCAAGAAGATCAACCGCAATCAGGCGGTGATCGAGAGGCTGACCCACGAAATCGCCCAGCTCAAGCGTTTGAAGTTTGCCAAGCGCAGCGAGCAGATGAATCCTGAGCAGGCCAGTTTGCTCGATGACCTGATCGATACCGATATCGCAGCGATTGAAGCAGAGCTTCAGGCCTTGCAAGCAGTACCAGCGGCGTCCGAGAAAAAGCTGGCTCTTCGCAGGCTCGTTACGCAGTGGAAAACGGGCGGCGGCGATCATGAGTTTGATCCAGTCTGCGCGGCTCAATGGTCATGATCCGTATGCATATCTGAAAGATGTTCTCACGCGCCTGCCGACGCACCGGGCGAGTGAGATCGACCGGTTGCTGCCGCATCAGTGGGGGCCGACCCAACTAATGTAGATTGAATTGGGAGGCTCTTGCCACTCAAGGGCCGACTATTGGGTAGTGCTTAATACGGCACCCATAATTATTGCCATCTCCCTTACATATGCCATCCAAATACCGGTAATTAACGTGCACGGACTGTCCTTTGTTGGGCCACTGTCGACGTGGGAGCTCACTTTGGTAGTTTGTAGTTTCTGGGGTAAAAGTGAGGGTGGACCCTTCTTTTGGACATTCCACAGTGGGCGATGCCGGGATTACCTTCAGGATCTGGGCCTGTAGCTGCGGATACGGACGTTTCAATACATTAGTGATACGTAGTTCCATACTGCAAATTTGCCATACTGATGCTTGTACTGGCTCACACAACACGAAGAGGGACAAAGCAAATATCACATAGCGTGCTGCATAATTATCCATTATTTACCCTGCCTAGGACTCTGATATCCAGGGTATTATCAGACTCGGATTCATTGAATCATAGAGTGCTCATCAACCTTTTTGGTTAGCATTCAGCTAGGTCGATGCTGAATCAGTGGTCGGCACTAGGTGAATTGGCTAGCCGCTTACGCTAAACCGAGCAGCCAGCGACTTCATTTTGCTGATTTTTGTCGGCGTAGACCGGCAGCTATCGATCCGAATGAGACCATAGACGTCAAGAGCTGATAGAGGAGGACGGTGCTACGGCTAAACACCCCATCCTGGTTCCGTGTAGGGGATTTGATCTTGTTCGGGAAAGTCTGTCTGGTATTCGCCCCAGTCCATATACGAATAGTATTTGCTCATCGCTACGAAGTGACTTTCAGCTTCAACCTCCCAGATAAGTTTGGCTTTTTCGTGAAGAAGCCTGCGCGCCCCATCTCCGTGAGCATCGGCTAGGCAGAAAGTCTGGCAGCCATCCGGTTCCAGCCAAAGTTCATGTTTCATATCCACTACTCGTTATTGCTTGGCTTTATGGTGCCCGAAAATCTTGATCAAGTGTCCGCTCTTGGGTCACGCTCTACCCATTTCCTCGTACGAAGCATCGACGACTGTGATGCGCTCACCCCAAGCAGTTTCAGCGACTTCCCGGATAATTTCCGCTAGCGTCTCAACATCCACACCCTGGGCCTTGATGCAGGCCAAACGTCCGAGCGACCAATCGATAACGGTGCACTGTGGATACTTCCATAGCAATGCGGACAGGGCTTCCTGAGGCGGCTCTTTGCTGGTGTACATGAAGTCAAAGTACGGGGCACTGGCATCCTGAAGCGAGTACACCAGAGCCCAAGCACTTGATGGGCCGGGAAACCACAGGGTGACATTACGATGTGGAAAAAGGGGGGCAGATTTATTCTTCATTGCTGTTGAGGCTGGTGACAGAGAAACAAGTCTGTCCTGTTTTCATTGCAGACTGTCACACAGGCGGAAAGTCTTCATACGATTTTGGGATGTACCCCCAAATTCTCAGAACGTCAGCGCGCACGTCAAACTCGAATCCAATGTGTGCGACGATCTTCGATATTTCGTCTGTATGGTCAATGGTTGTACGTGCAAGCAGCCTTCCTTTTGAGGGGGCTGCTTCCAACAAGCCAATGTCGAACCATTCGACGGACGCAAATGGAAACGGCAGATGGTAAAACCACTCGACATCCCACCCTGAGATGTATCCAGTGACGGACTTGAATCGGTATGACGGACGCCAACCCTGAAGCTGGCGGAAATGGTTGATCAGCTCATCCCACTTGGTATTGTTCGATGCGCTTGCCAAGTTTCTCGCCGCTACGGCAGCATGGATTTTCTTCCGTGTTACATCATCATGGCCCGTGCCGGACTTCGGTAGCTCGCTCATATTCAGTCCTATCGATTTTTTGGTGTTCAAGAATGAATGACCGCTATTGGCTGTCAGTCACGAATGACTCCGCAGAGGTCCCTTGAACCTCTTTTCACCTTTAGGGTGATCGCCTTTACAGACGCATTCCCATCTCGAAAGCACGCGTCTCAAACCCGAACTCTGTGTACATGCGAGCCGCACGTGCATTGAACGGCCAGACAGACAACCTCAAGTCCTGAGCGTCATGTTCGATTGCCCAGTTTTTAACGAGTTGAATAAGCCCACGTCCAATACCTTTCCCCCAAAATTGCTCGGCAACACATACCGATCCGATGCGAACAACATTCAGCGGTTGCATCAGCGGCCCAGAACTTGCCGACAGGCTGGCAGTAATGAAGGCTGCGGTCTGGTGACCGACATTCGCGATGAATACAACCTGACCCGGTTTCTCGAAAAGGCCTGACCAGTGAGGAAGGTCGCGCGAAAAGTCTTGGGTGGCAGCCGCGTAAATATCGGGACGGGCAGCGTGGTGCACCGCGTTAAGCAATTGTCCCAACTCACACATGCTAAGTGCGTCTTCTACCGTTGCAGTTCGGTAAGTAATGGCTTCGTCCATGATGTGCAACTCTCCTTGATTGGGTAGGTGGTTCGCAGGGCTCCCGGTCGTTGTCTCATGGCCGGGAGGATATTCCAATGGCTGCTTTTGGCTGATATTTGCCCGACCCCTGCACTAACGACCTCACATATCCACGCAGCTGTACCGGACTTAATCCAAGGCGTTGCCTGAACGTGGTTGCCATGTGCGCCTGGGAGTTAAAACCGCAGGTGTGGGCGATCTCTGCCAGGCTTGCTGTCGAATCGCGTATCAGTGCGCGGGCCTTGGCAAGGCGTCGGTCGATCAGGTAACTGTGCGGGCTCTTGCCCGTCGCGTTCTTGAACGCCCGCATGAAATAGCCTTCGGACAATCCAAGTAAGCCCGCCATTGCCGGTATGCCCAGCGGCCCGTCGAGGCCAGCGTCAATGAACTCATCGAGCAGACGCATCCGGCTGCCGGTGATAGAGCCTTGGGGTGGGGCCGAAAATGTTTGATCGCCCGTCGCCCGTTCAGCCAATGCGAGTGCCCAGGCCTCCCAATCGTCGTCCACGGAGGCGTGCAACAACGCGCCGCGCATTCGCAGGGCGAGGGTAATGGCCTGCTGATCAATGCGATTGTTGAATGCACTATCCCCGACCAACGCATTACCGTCAGTGCGCATTACCCGCAGGTATTCACCGCCCATGGGGGACTCGGACAGCACGTCACAGCCGGCGGGGACGAACGCCAGACCGTTGGGCATGGCATCGAAGGGCAGCACTCGGTCGCTGCCAATGGCGTGAAGGCCGCGCTGGCTGTCGAAGGCAAAGCCAATCGCTGCCTGGGGCGCTACATACCGGGTCGCGTAGGCGGCGCCGGGTAACAATTCAATCGCCCATGGCCCTGCCTCGACTCGACGGACCGGTTCGGGGCGGGGCGTTGGCTGAAGGCGGCTTCGATGGTTCATGAACACCATAGTAGTGAAGCGGGGGCACAAAAGTCAGGTCAGTTTTTTGAAAGCCTGCGTGATGCGCCCGTATCTAGACTGGGCAAAACCTCAGGGAGACGACTCATGCTCAGACTGACTCGCGACGATATCGAACACGCTGCTCACCACGTGTACCAGGTCATGCCCGCTACCGCTCAATACCCTTGGCCCTTATTGGCCGAGCGCTTGGGTTGCACCGTTTGGGTCAAGCACGAAAACCACACACCGACAGGTGCTTTCAAGGTGCGTGGCGGCATTACTTTCATGCACTGGCTAAAGCGCGAGCACCCGGGCATCAAGGGTATTGTCTCCGCCACTCGCGGCAACCATGGCCAGAGCCTGGCGCTGGCAGCCAGCGCGCTGGGTTTGAGGGCGCTGATTGTAGTGCCGGAGGGTAACTCGGTAGAAAAGAACAATGCCATGCGCGCCTTTGGCGGTGAAGTGGTCGAGTGTGGCCGCGATTTCGATGAAGCCCGTGAAGAGGCCGCGCGCCTGGCGCAAGCGCATGGCCTCTATCTGGTTCCACCGTTCCATGCCGAGTTGGTCAAAGGCGTGGCCACTTACGCGCTGGAGCTGTTCAAGGCTGCGCCGGATCTGGATACGGTCTACGTGCCGATTGGCTGTGGCTCGGGGATTTGTGGGGTGATCGCCGCCCGCGACGCGCTTGGCCTGAACACCCGGGTGGTGGGCGTGGTTTCCACTAATGCCGAGGCCGCAAAGTTGTCGTTTGACACAGGAGCCATATGCGAAACCGCTTCGGCGAATACCTTTGCTGACGGCCTTGCCGTGCGTAAGCCAATTCCGGAAGCCTTTGCCATCTACGCGCAAGGTGCGCAGCGAATCGTATCGGTCAGTGAGGCGCAGATTGCCGAGGCCATGTGCGTGTATTACACCGATACCCACAATCTTGCTGAAGGGGCGGGTGCGGCGGCCCTTGCTGCGCTGATTCAGGAGCGTGAAGCAATGGCTGGAAGAAGGGTGGGGGTGATTCTGTCCGGTGGGAATGTGGACCGCTCGGTGTATGCGAGAGTGATTGCGTGAAGTAAGTCGATGGGGTAGATGACCGCTTCTGGCCGATTTCTGCCTGACTGTCATCGGCAAGAGCAGACATTGACGTGAAATAAAGCTGCCCGTTACTCCTGTGCTTAGGACAGAATGAGATCTTTCCTTAGACCATTCGGCCTTGTACACCATGGACGACTCTCGTTTCACCCCGGAGCAAGTGGCATCGCGATCTGGTATTGCTCAGGCGGATAGGCATGTGAGGCAATGGCTATTGAGTCTTCCAATCGCTGAGAGACTCGATTTTCTAAAGCGACTATGGCAACTGAACTACCGATACTCGCTCAAACTACTCCAAGCGGCACAGCTACCGAGGCAGGAAAACGAGTACTTATTCAGGTACTGGTTGCGTACTGGCAAACACAATACGGCGCAGGAACTAATCAAACGGTTACGGCCGGTTCTGGGGGAAAGAAAGTTCTGGCGGATTGCTTCACAAGAAAAGCTTTCACCGACCATGCGGGACTTCATGAATTACCACGGCCATGGACGCCTGGATTCTCAACTCGACGAAAAATAAATCTTTAGCCTTTTTTAGCAGTTTTTCGGCGTACCCAGCTAACACGTCCATGGGTGTTGACTGTTTTCTGCGGGTCGATTTTTGCTCTTGGTGACAGGTGGAAGACGGCTAAAAACGGACGATAAATAAAGACCACTTTGGGTCGAGAGCTGCCTCCTGGAATACGGAACGTCGCCATTACAATCGGGGGGAGAAGATGAACGAAGAATTCAGCTATGTCTGGTTGTTGCCACTGCTTGAGAAACCTTTCGAAACAGCTGCACTCGATTTGCCAGATGCGGTAAGAGCCCTTAGCGAAAAATATACACTGCCTGCCGATATAGTGTTGCAGCCGCTGGTGATCACAGCCTTGACGTCGCATTCCGAATATTGGTCGGGGCTGGCGCTTAAATGGCTTGAGGATGGTTTTCCTATAGACGTTGAGCTGACTGCGCTCTTGGCGCATTGCGCCGAGGACAAAACGTTGTCCCAGTCTCGCCGTCATAGGGCACGTAGGCTTGTTGGTCGGAAAAAATCAGGGAGCTGAATCCTATGTCTGGCTGCTATCGGCCAAAATCGGACAACTCGCTAACTGCTCGTTCCGCCGACGCTGAATGGAATCCGCTGAATCTCCGCTTCGCTCATTGCTCGCCAATCATTGGGCAAAATTCCATACTCCAATTCGGCGCTTTCCAATGCTTCTTCTAATCCGAGCATCAAGTGATCACCTTCAATCTGCATTTTTTCATAATCCCGAAAGCGAATTTCCAGATATACCGGATCACCGCCTTCCGCCTGTAAACCAAACAGTACGATAGCGGTTACATCTGGCCGGCCCTCGCTCACTTTGCGAACATAAGCAAATAGGTAACTCGTGGGTTTTGGCATGACGTCACTCGTATTGATGATGTGTAGAGGCCTTCTATGCGTCCGCTGTACGGCCAGAAGCGGCCGGTCACCAAAGGCCTAAAACTGGCCAGAAACGAGTATCTAGTCACTGCCAATCGGGCCCGTCCTAGTGAGCAAGGCGAGCGGTTTGAACCATTTACTAGCTGGAGGTAATCGCAAATAGATTTTTACACAAGTAAGCATCCTCTCTTGGGATGAAATCTTCAGGGCTTTCATTGCAGGAAAATGCTTCGAAAACGTGGTTGATAATTTTCTTTGCTTGGTCCGTAGTAAGGGCTCGCGTGTCTATCAGCTCAAGAAGAGCATCAGCTATCTCGTTTAAACTAAAGCAGTATTCTTCAGCAGCAATCCTAAGCAGTGCTCGCATCTCCCTATATTTACAACCCGGATTTACGTCATTTGTCAAAAACTCAAGTGGCTCTTCCAGAGTTTCAAAAGGATAAATCTCTTGATACCTACAGCAGTACTCTATAAGGGTCCGTCTAACCTTCACGCCATCAAATTTTTGAGCGTTAGCCTCTAACAGTGCATTAATTTTCGTATTAGCTATCCAGCTCTTCATTGCGATGTCCACCTTAGTTAGTGCTTATTTAAGGGAAGTCGCCCAGCAGCTTCTGCCGATGGCAACGCTTCATGACAGGCCACTACCGGCCCTGAGTGTGTAAAAACGCTCATAGCTTCATCATCTTGGATCATTAACATTCTTGGCGGAACGATCACAAGGCAAATGCTGCGTGTCGCATCAGTCGCGACCTGGAACACGTCAACGCCGTTTTTACCGTTTTTACCGTCTTTTGGATGAGCAAAAATCAGCCTTTTTTAGGCCAGCAGCGCTTTCATCAAACCGTTGGCACCGATGATTTTCATGACCCGTTTCAGGTTGTAGGCGAGCACATTCAAGCTCATCTCTGCACTCACCCCGGCCAGCTTCCGCGTCAGGAAGTGCGTCGTACCCATCCGTTGTTTGAGCGTCCCGAAGGGATGCTCAACCGTCCGTTTTCGGACTCGCATCATCTCCGGGGACTTGCTCAGTCGAAGCTGCATTTCCTCCAGTATGGCTTCATGCTCCCAGCGTCGAATTCGTCGCTCCGTGCTCGGCGTGCACTGAGCTTTCAGCGCGCAGCCCTGGCATTTCGAACTCCAGTAACGGTGCAACTTCAGGCCTTTTTCAACGTAGGAATAGTGCCAGATCAGCGCCTCTCCAGCCGGGAAAATGTATTCATTTTTTGCCGCGTCATAGACGAAGGCATCGTTATTGAAACGCCCGTCAGCCTTGGCTCCAGAGGTCATCGGCTTGGGCACGTAGGCGGTGATGCCTGCATCGTGATAAGCCAGGATTTGTTCGCTTTTGAAGTAACCTCGGTCAGCCACTACCGACAACGTATCTGACGCTATCGCCTCGCGGGCCTGCCTGGCCATTGATCTGAGTTGGTCGCGGTCGGAACCGACGTTGGTCACCTCGTGCGCAACGATCAAATGGTGCTGAGTATCGACCGCTGTCTGCACGTTGTAGCCGACGATTTCTGTGCCGCGCGTCATCATGGAGCGGCTGTCTGGATCGGTCAGTGAGGCCTGTTTATCCGGCGATTCATTGAGCTGGATTTCGATCGCTTGAAGCTCTTTCATTTGAGTTTTGAGCTTGGCGATTTTCTCTTCGAGCCGCACGGCGCTAGGCTCGGAAGCTGCTGGCTCTTGCCGGTCGGCAGCATCGAGTGCAGTCAGGTAACGGTTGATGCTCGATTCAATTTCTTCCATTCGCCGCTTCAGTTTGGCGCTGGTGAAATTGCGGTCGCGGTTGTTGACGGCTTTGAATTTACTGCCGTCAATGGCGACCAGATTTTCTCCGAACAATCCTAGCTGCTGACAGAGTACGACGAACTGACGGCAGGCTCCTCGGATGGCCTTGCTGTTGTCTTTTCGGAAGTTGGCGATGGTCTTGAAATCCGGCGTCAATCGCCCGGTCAGCCACATCAATTCGACATTGCGCTGCGTCTCTCGCTCAAGGCGCCTGCTCGATTGAATGCGGTTGAGATAGCCGTAGATGTAAATCTTCAGCAGGATCGCGGGATGATAAGCTGGCCGGCCCATATCTGCCGGTATGACACCGTCAAAACCCAGCTTGACCAGGTTGAGTTCATCGACGAAAACGTCAACTACGCGCACCGCATTGGTATCGCTGACGTAGTCGTCAAGGCTCTCGGGAAGCAAGGTGCTTTGGCCGCGATGTTCGCCTTGGATGAAGCGCTTCATTGACGATCCCTGAGTTACTCCCTCGGAAATCATAGCAAAGGTGCGCGGAGGTATAGGCTCCATGGCAGAAGCAGACTTCAGTTACCCCTCTCACCGGTGAACAATTTTTGAGGTGCTGACGATGACCCGCTTACAGGTTGTAAAGATTGACTTAAGTGGGGTGGCGAGTTCCGATGAACTCCATTCCACCTTGAGGGTTGCGCTCGGATTCCCCGGCTGGTACGGCTGTAATTGGGATGCTTTCTGGGACGCAATTACAGGACTTGTGCAAATGCCCGCGCAACTGAAAATTTCAGGGTGGGATACTTTATCCAGACGTTTGCCGAGGGATGCGAAGCTCATGCAAAAATGCCTTGCAGACATGAAGGTTGAGTATCCGGAACTCGCATCAGATGTGGAGTTCGACTAAACGATTTTTCAAGTCTACCTTCGGCCGGGGCCACTTAAAAACGCCAGCTTCAGTCAGGGAAACTTTTAGCAGATCCAGCAACGAGATCCTTGGTTGAGTGCCGTTGGCTGATCTGTTTTTACACACTATGGGCCGGTTGCTGCCTGTCACGAAGGGCAGCAAACGACTCAAAACAGACGTCTTGGACCATAGTTTTATACCGCTCAGAAAACGATTTCGCACCGTGCTTCAGCGGCCTGTACTCGTAATATCAAACCAGACTCGAAGCACATGACAAGGTGATGATCTGGTTGGATGTTATCCGTGAGGTAGAAGGCTTGTGTCTCGGCGTAGGACTCCACCGCTCCAATCGAATGAATAACACCACCGCCTTCGTCAACTGGGTTTTCGTCCCGGCCACTCGCTGAAAAGTAGTCGACCTCATGGAAGCTGATAGTAATCTTGTTTGCTTCTTCGATCGGCACCCAAGCTTCAGTCCGTCGAGTAAAACTAAGCACAAGCGACCGATCCACGATGTCGTAATTGATGGCGCTGGCTTGGTAGAAGTTATGCAGATCGTACGCACGGTCGTGAATCTCAACCTCGATATGTCCGAACGCAAAGCCATGGAACTGCATGGGTTAGCCCTAATGATCTATCGGTGGGCGAGCATCGTACTGCATCGTCGAAATGACCGCCTCTGGCCGATTGCTGCCTGCCACCACCGGTTGAATCCACAGCCAGAAGCAGCCCTTCGAAGGTGCCTGCCAATCCAGGGGCGATTCACAGTGTCGATCCGCTGTTTGCACGTTAATCACTGACTCCGCCCCCCGCACGCTCTTGGATTTTCAAATGCCAACTGGTAGCGTGCAGCACCTCGCTGTATTGCCCGATCCCTTTCGTCATCGTTGCCAGTCCAAGGCAGACGCACGCGGATACCCGCTGCCCCACTCAAAGGCGCTGCGCAGGACGCATCGGGCGATGCACAGTCATTCGCAAATGGAGTTCACAATGACGCAAAACAGCACCGTGCTGTCCGGCATCCAGCTGGATCAATTCATGGACCGTCTTGAGGTCGAGCATCAGGAACACGGTGCCGACTACCTGTTGGGCCAGCTGCGCGCCCAGCCGCTCAAGGCGGCCTCGCTGGAGTCGATCGACCGTCTGCACGTGCTGTGGGTCAACGCCGGTGATGCTGACGCAGCCAAGGCGGTACTGGCCGACGACGGCCAGGCACTGATCGAGGCTACGCCTGACGGCGCGCGCAACGAACTCAAGGTCAACCTGCTGATCTGCCAACTGCGGCTGGGCAACTACCTCAAAGACGAGCAGGGCCTGCTGCAGGTGCTCGACACCCTGCAGCAATTGACCAACGAGCCGCTGACGTTCGACATCGAGCAGTACCGGCGCTACCGCATTTTCGACGATCTGCAGCACACCACCCTCGACGTCGCCCTCAAGGTTATCGAGGTGCGTCGCACCCTGGCCCTGATCAACCCCGGCCGTCACGCCCTGCGGGCCTGGGACGATGCCGATCAACACCGGCGCCGGGCCCGGGTGCTGGCCGCCCATGAACGTGACGAAGAGGCTCGCGAAGCCGCGCTGGCGGCAATTGCCGCGTTGCGCAACGCCGGCGAAGATCAGGATGTCGACGGTAACGACTGGCTGTGGCTGGGCGATGCGCTGATCGAAATCGTGCCGTTGCGCCTGGCGATGTTCGAGCAACCTGTGGTGCGGTTGATCGCCGAATTGTCGCTGCCCCGGCGCCGGGAATGGGAAGTACGCCTGGCGCGTCTGGCCGCCCGTTCACTGAAGGCCCAGGGCGACCTGGCCGGCGCATTGAAAATCTGTGAAGTGGCGACCCTGAGCCTGGAGTCCGGCGGCGGTGACAACTTCGTTGATTTCCATTTGCCCTGGCTGCTTGAGAACGGCCAGATCGACGAGGCCGGGCAACGTGCGTTCATGGAAATCTATGAAGTGCGCGACGAAATGTGGCCGGGCACGGCCTACTGGGTACACGATCGCCTGCTCGATGCCGAGGACCAGTCCGCGTGGTGGCCGTTGTGCGTGATGCGTGCCTGTGACGATCAAGCGGTGCTGGAGCGGTTCATTTCCGGCCTGCCGTGGCGTGACGAGTCGACGCCGTCCCAGGGCCCGCTGCTCGATGCACTGCATGCTGCGCGCGATGACCTTGAGCAAATCGACAACGTCTTCGCCCAGGCCCTTGCAGAAGCTCGGCGCCGCGCGCCGAACCACCCGTGGATCAGCCGCCTGATGGCGGTGCGTGAACGCCAGGCCGGGCGCATCGACGTCAACACCGAACTGACGATGCTGCGCGAGGCCGTCCCGGCCGGCGATATGCAGGACAACCGCAGCGCCTACAGCCTGGTCAGCGCCCATGCCAGTGTGTTCGGCATTATCGATGCCCTGCGCCAACCTTTGCCGCCAATGGCCAGTGGCATGTACTACTACCAGTTTGCGAATGCCATCGAAGACCTGGTCGAAGCGCAAGTCGAGAAGCTCTCGAGCGAGGAGACAGATCGGGCCTGGTCGTTGCTGCGCGAAGTACAAAAAGTTGCCTACGAACACGGCCAGGCCCGTATGGAGCAATGCTTCGCCAGCGGCCGCGGACACCGCTTCGATGCCTGCGCGCACCTGTACTCGATGCTGTGCAACAACCTGGCGATCAACTACCGCTGCTACAACGACCAGCGCCTGTATGAACAGGCCCTTGAGTTGCATACCCGCGGTATCGCCGCCAGCTCGTTCGCAGAACATTATCAGGGCATCCTCCAAAACCGCATTCTGTTGGAGGATAACCCGGGCATCGCCGAAGCCGCCGAACAGCTCTGGCACTACGCAGCCGACTATGGCTACAGCCGCCACGACCCGGAAGAATACCTGCAGGACGTCGCCCGCGCCCTGTACCGCCTGGACCGCGAACGCGAGATTCTGATCTGGCTGGAGCGTATTCTCAAATGGCAGGAAGAGCGCGGAATCAGCGACAAGGAGCTGAAATACTCGCCGCTGTTCGCACGGATAAAAGTTGCCATGTACCTGTCGTACAGCCTGCCGGAGGCGGCCACCAGCCTGTGGCTGCGTTACGCGCCGCACATCAACGAACGCGACGAATCCTCCCTGCTGGGCTGCGCCGGCGATGTGCTCAAGGGCCTCGGGCGCAAGGAAGAGGCCCTGGCCTATTACCAGCGTTCCATCCTGCGCAGTGATCCGAACAACGACGTTGACCAGAGCAACAATGAAATCTTCCGCCAGAGCATCGCCGAGCTGCAGGCTTCGGAAAAACCGGCCGGCAAGGCCTGGTGGCAGATATGGAAGTGACACCAGAGCTGCGACAATCCGGTTACGCCCCGCGCAACGCGCTCAATGCCGATCAACTCAAGCGTGGCATTGCCGAGCGCAGCAAGGCCCGCGGTGATGCGCCAGAGGTGGGCAAATGGTTGCTCAACCATTTCTACCGTCATCTGGTCGGCAACTTCGAGCCTGCGCGGCGGATCCTGACCCTGGAGCAGGCTGTCGAGGCACTGGGAACCGAGCCGCCGTCATGGGTGGCCAGGCATTTAAGCGACGCTGGCAAAGATTCGCAGCAGGCGCTTGCGCCGCTGGTCTGGGTCGATCCGCAGCAGGCGCCACTGCTGGCCCAGGAGGCCTTGCTGGTGGAGTTCCTGACCTCGCGTCAGGGCACGGCGCTGGCCGGCAAGCTCGACCGTATCAACTGCCCGCAGGCGCTGGCGCTGTGGCAAAAGGAACACGTGCAGATGACTGCGCGGGTCGAGCAGGGCTGGCGCCAGAGCCAGCCCGAGGCCTTGCTCACGCGGGTGACCACCGCTGAGCACGTATTGCAGGAGCTGCGCCCCGAGAGTTCTTTGCTGCGCGCGGAAATGGCCTTTGAAAGCTACGTGATGCGCCACTGCCTGGGCCAGTTCGCCGATCGCCGCGCCTTGACCGGCGGCTACGGTGAACGCTATGCCGAAGCGGTGGAGCAGCGGCGCATGCGCGTGTTCAGTTTTCGCGACGGCCAGGGCCAGCCACACATCACCATCAGCCTGATCGTCCAGGCCGACGGCACCTTGACCGTCGAGCAGGTCAAGGGCAAGCAGAACCGGCCGCCGGTCGAGCGCTATTACCAGGACCTGCTGCAGTGCCTGAATGCCCTGGGCACCGACCAGCAGACGCCCGCCGACTGCATCGCCATCGGCATCGTGCGCACCGAAGCCGGCTGGCTGCGCATCGAAGAGGTCAGCGACCCGACCGCCCAGACTCGCCTGGTGGCCCGTTATCCGCAACTGTACGAGCGCCTCGATGCGCCTTCGGCCATGGTCGAATGGCTGGTGGCCGGGCGTCAGCCGCAGCAGTTCTTGCAGGTTGCCCCGCAAGCGGTGTCGGTCAAGTACGCCACCCGGCATATTTTCAGTAAACGCATTGAGCGTCAGCCTAATGACCCGCTGTACCTGACCGAAGGTGTGCCGTGGCCTGACATGACCTCGCCCCAGGCCGAGGAAATCCAGGCCTGGCAGGCCCGGGCAAGGTAAGGAGAACGGCATGTCTTTGTTTATCGCAGTTGTTGTTTCAGCCTGGTTGCTGTGGCGAGCATTCAGACCACGCGGCGCCACGCCGTTGTTCAGCCAGCGCAAGCACTGGTCGCTGCTGCTGGCCAGGCCCATGGCCGATGCGATGGAAGTCGAGGGCTTCTACTCGCCGGCGTGCGATCACTTCACCGAGCAAGCGCAGACGATCATGCGCGCAGCGTTGCTGCACCAGGCGGGGGTACGCAGCAATTGCAATGACGAGGCGGTGCGGGCGCACTTCAGTGCGACCCTCGAACAGCAATGGTACAGCCTCGACCTGCAGGCGCTGACGGCCGGCGATGAGCCGCGTGCGGCCATGGCCTTTGCCTGCGCGCGGGTGGCGTTTCTGGTCCGTTGTGCGTTGCTGATGCGTTGGCTCGAGCCCGATCTCGCCTGGCGTGTGCTGCTGCTCAATGCACAGCGGGCGCAGGACTGTTTCGACGGTTGGGAAGATTTCGGCAAAGCCTATAAGCTGGGGCGCGAGCAGTGGGTTGCGGCGTTTCGCGTCGACTCGCTGGGCGAAGCGTTCCACGAGCAGCATCTGCACCAGTTGCTGGCGCCCGGCGGCGGTGCCTGGGCCGATATACCCTGGCGTACGCCAGCAGCGTTGAACCCGGCTCTGGCGGGGTAGCGGCGCAGCTGTTGGTTCAAGTATCCGAGAGGGGGCATTGCGATGATCGGCTTCACCTTCCGCCAGTTGGAGTATTTCATCGCCGCCGAGCAGGGCAGTGTCAGTGTTGCGGCGCGCATCAAGCGTCGAGGCTGATGGCAGATCAATAAGTCTGTCTCCTTATCAGATGCTTATCACTGCAATGCCAATCGAGTCAGCTGGTTCTAGATCGATGACGACTCAGACATCTCCACCAGCAGGTGCCCAAATGCGTCGGCCGCAGGTGTCTTTCCTGTGACACTCCAAATCAGTCTGAAATCTGCAGCCAGCAGCGGTGGCAGGCCATGCTGACCGTCAATCACCACCATACCAGGCTCCAGATCACCCAGCGGTAGAGCGGTGACGGCAAGCCCTGCCAATACCGCCGCTCGCAGTCCTTGTTGACTGGGGGAGGTAAAGGCGACTCTCCAATCTACAGTGGAATGCTCCAATGCCTCTACGGCCACCTGGCGGTGCAAGCAGGGCGCTGGTGCAAACGCCAGCGGCAAAAGGGCATCGCCGGTGAAGTCGAAACTCTGCGCCGCCGCCCACACAAACCGGGTTTCACGCAGCACGGTACCGTCGGCCTGACTTCCCGGCAATGCCAGGATCACGGCCAGATCGAGCCCATCGACATCGACCAGCGCGCGCAGATCGAGGTAGGTGCCGACGGTTACATCCAGGCGTACTGCGGGAAATTGTCTGGCGAACCGAGTCAGCAACGGCGGTAGACCATCGCCGATAAAATTTTCTGGCACACCGAAGCGCACAGCCCCGGATACCGATGATTTTTTGAAACGCCGGGAGAGGGCGTCTTGCGCTCTGAGGACGTTTTCGGCATGGCGCAGAAAATCTTCGCCATCTTCTGTAAGCGTCAAACGTCGGGTGGTGCGCATCAGTAGCGTGGTACCGGCTTGTTCTTCCAAACGCCGGATCTGATGACTGATCGCCGACTGGCTCAGGTGCAGCCGCTCTGCGGCACGAGTGAAACTACCGGCCTCCTTGATCGCAACAAAGGCACGCAACAGAGTTGGGTCGAAGTCCATTAAGTTGACTCATGATGGATATTAATAAAACTTACGAAATTAAATCATTTCTGTCATTTTTTAATTGCTTCCAGAATGCGTCCGGTCTCCTGGACTTGTACCAGGTGACCCTGGCAAGGCTATCGCGTCTCTTCCCTGATGGTGTTCGGGGTGGTCTTGCCAGCACCCATCAACTTGATCTGGAAGATCATGATGCCGTTCACTTCTTCGCAAAAAGATGTTTTCACACTAGCCGCCGTTTGTTTGGCCTCGTTGATGTTCGGCCTGGAGATCTCGAGCGTGCCGGCAATCCTGCCCACTCTTGAATCGGTTCTGGGCAGCGATTTCAAAGATATACAGTGGATCATGAATGCCTACACCATCGCCTGCACCACGGTACTAATGGCCACCGGCATACTGGCGGATCGGTATGGGCGCAAGCGAGTGTTTGTCATTAGCCTGGTGCTTTTCGGCATTACCTCTCTGGGCTGTGGATGGGCGCCCAGCCCCGGTGTGTTGATCGCCAGTCGATGCCTGCAAGGTATGTCCGGTGGTGCCATGCTGATCTGTCAGGTGGCAGTGCTGTCTCACCGATTCCAGTCGGGAGCTGCGCGCGGCAAAGCTTTCAGTGCGTGGGGGATCGTGTTTGGCATCGGTTTGGGGTTCGGCCCGATTATTGGCGCAGCTATCGTAGCGTTGTCGAGTTGGGAATGGGTGTTCCTGGTGCATGCGCCAATTGCGGTGCTCGCGCTGGTGCTGGTGATCGCCGGTGTTGATGAATCACGCGATCCGCAGCGTCGCCGGCTTGATGTGTTGGGTATTATTTCACTGTCGCTGGCGGTGCTGGGCCTTTCCTGGTTCATCACTCAGGGAGCGGGGGTGGGGTTCTCCAGTGGCTCGGCGATCGCCAGTCTGGTTGTGGCAATGGTCAGCTTCATCGTCTTTGTCGTCGCACAGCGACGCAATGTCGATCCGATGTTCGACTTCTCAGTGTTCCGCATTCGCCGCTTCTCGGGTGCATTGCTGGGGGCGGCGGCCATGAACTTCAGCTTCTGGCCATTCATGATCTACCTGCCTCTGTACTTTCAAAATGGCCTGGGCTACGCCAGTGTGGGCACTGGTCTGGCACTGCTGGCCTATACGCTGCCGACGCTGGTTGTCCCCCCGTTGAGCGAGCGGCTGGCGCTGCGCTATCGACCTGACGTGGTGATTCCCGCAGGCTTGTTCACCATAGGTTTGGGATTCTTGCTGATGAAATGGGGCAGCAGTGTCGCGCATGCCAGCTGGCTGACGATGCTTCCGGGCTGCCTGATCGCCGGGATCGGGCTGGGGCTGACCAATACACCTGTTACCAATACCACCACCGGATCGGTGCCTAATGAGCGCGCTGGCATGGCATCGGGCATCGATATCAGCGCTCGTATGATCAGCCTTGCAATCAATATCGCGCTGATGGGATTCATCTTGGTGGAAGGTATTTTGTCTTCTCTACGCAACCAGTTATCTGGCTTGTCCGATGATGTTCAACTGAGGTTGCTGGCGGAGAATATTTCAGCCGGCAACTCTGCCGTGTTGGCGCAGACTGGCCAGGGAGCTACGATTCCGGTCGATGTCGCCAACGCAGCGTTGGCGCATGGGTTTGGCTGGGTGATGCTCTATGGCGGGGTAGCGGCATGGGTGCTGGTGGCAGCGAGCTGCTTGGTCTTTCGTTCGAGTAAAGCCGTTCATTTTCAGCGGTGACTGTCATCCGAAGGGCTGCTTTCAGCCGGTCGCGACTGGCAAAAAAACCAAAGCTGACATTAGACTTAAAACAGCCGTTCGCCTCGGTCAGCTACCGGTTGAGAGCCGCCCGGTGTCACACAACGCTAGCACGATGAAGGCTGTTCATATGTCCGACGCCCGCAGCCTTCAAACGGACCACCAGATCCTCGCGTGCCTCTCGCCCGCCAGAACGGACGTATTCAAGCTCCGACGCTGTGATCAATACCACTGGAACCAATCTGACCGGGGATAAAGGCATGTCATCCAGTTGGGTAGGGAAATCCGGTTCAGGGGCTCCCAGCAAGACGCCGGTAGAGTCGTCATCGGTCACGAAGAGTCTGGGGAGTTGATCACTCATGTGGTGCGACAGGCTGAACCCGGGAATTTCAAGAGATAGCGCACCGTACTGCTCGAGACGGTGGGTGATTCCTCCAGCATCTGCCACCGTTTTGGCAACGTGTTCCACCAGCTCGAATGCCCAACTGCGCTTGAAAGGATCGACCTCACCCAAGGGGCCACGGGCGTGCTCGGGTATATCTGCTGTTTCTATGAACAACTCCATCTCGAAACCATTGCCCATCCCTTCAGCGTCATCGAATGGATCTGACAGGCCTTCGGTGGCGATGATAACTGAGTCGCCACGGCGGACCACTCGGTAAGCCTGACGGGTCGAGGGCCAGTAAGGACCACCCGAAAAGCTCGGACTAATGATATAGGAAAGAACATCCCGCTCGACTGTGCCGACGGATCCCCAATGACGATCCAGGCACGCTTCGCTAGCTTGTCGGGCTGCCTGATTTACCACTTCAGCCTCAGTCAAGCTGCCGGGAGTAACAGGCTCGCGCAATTCGAGGGGTTGCGGTGTAGGTTGGACGTCTTGGGTCAAAGGAGTTTTCAATGAAATGAGAAGTTTCTTGAAGAAATTCATGTGCGTTCCTTGCTGGCTATCGGCTCAGCCCCACAAGTGTCAGCTCTCGCTGATCTGATGGCAGGCGTTGAACGCATTCTGGCGTATTGGCTTCGATATGAAAACGCAAAAGCACATTTCGCTCCTGCATCGCCATGGTGCAAAGTTGTGAGTCACCGTTGGTTTCGTAGACGCTCAACGGCAGCTTCTGGCCGTTATCTGCCCTTCGCGATGGGCATAAACCGGTCAGTAGTAGTCGTTCCCTCGCGTTAGGATTGATACAGAAAGCTGCCATGAGCAGCGATCGAGTCTGTAGATTTAGTGACGTCGGGGCTATAAGGGGCCCCGACACATTTGGTTCTTTTCGTCGCCCGGGGGTGGAGCAGAGGTGATCGTTCACTCGTCTGAGATGCGAGGCAAGCGGTCACTCCGCGCTCGCTGACCCACCGCATTCGTCACTAAGCCGGCTCTCCTGCTACGGCATGGAAATCCTGTACTCGGCGAGCTTGGCCTTGTGCTCCTCCAGCACGTACTTCTTGTTGGCGATCTGCGAGAACTTCATGAAGTCGGCCTTGGCGTCGTCCTTGTTTCCCAAATGGTCGTACGCGATCGCGCGCGCGTAATAGGCCCAGGCATAGTCCGGCTGGCGCTGAAGGCCGGTGCTGAACGCTTCAGCGGCCTCTCGGTACTGACCCAGGTCTGTCAGCGCGAGGCCCAGATGATAGTAGGTCGGCATGTGGAAGCCGGAACCCTTTCCAGCTTCTCCCATCCCGTTGTCAAGGTTGTACTGCACGAGTTCAAGGGCTTTTTTCGGGTTGCCAGCGTCGCGATACATGGCGCTCAAGTCCAGGTTGGCGCGCGGATCAGGCTTGACCGCCAGTTGCATGGATTTTTCCTTGGCGGCCACGGCTTCGGGAAAGTGCTTGAGGTTGCTGTAGGCGTCGGCCTGCACCGCGTAAATCAAGCTTTGCAGCGAGGCGGGCAGCGTATTTTTTTGCAGGCATAGATCACCTTCCTGCAGCGCCAGAGAGTAGTTTTCGGCTTTGGACGCTTTAAACTGATTAGTGCAGTGGACAAGGTTGGCTTTTTGCGGGTTCTGCATCCCTGCACAACCTGTGAGGATGACGGAGCAGGCGATCAGTGCGGGCCAGCGAGTATTCATGATAAGCATCCTTGTCAGTCGAGCAGATGAGCGTTGAGGTCAGGGCGATAGACCTGCAAGAGCGGCGCGGTCACGGTGCCTTGTAGCGAGCAGAACACGGTGGTGTGTCCCGCGAGCGGCGGTGTCGTGTCGCCCGTGTCGACGATCAGCACGCGGTCTACTAAACCAAATGGCGTGGCGACGCCGGGGCCGGTCAGTCCTTCGGTGCGCCATTGACCGATCGGGTCACCGATGCGGCGAATTTCGGCGCGGGTAATGGCTTTGCCCTGACTGACAAAGCGTGCGTTGTCGACGATCAGCGGCTTGAGTTTTGCGGCCACCTCTTGCGGCAAGCCATCGGCTACGAAACCCCAGAACAGAAAATTGCCGACGTTCTTGATGGTTTCGGCCTGGTTGTAATAACCGACCATACGCACGCCGTTAACGATCAGGGGCGTTTCGAAGTGTTGGTAAGTGCCACCTTCCTGCAGCGGACTCATGATGGTTGGTGCCTTGACCGAGCCGTAGTCACTCAGGCGCAAGGTACCTGCTGGCAGGCGGGCATCGCGCAGGCTCTCGAAGAAATGCGCATCGCAACGAGAGAATTCGGTCAGCAGTTGTTCGGGCGTGGTGACGGTCTGGGCTTGGGCAGTGCAGGCGGCGCCGACGGCGAGCAAAGCAACGCCGAAAAAAAGAGAGCGGGACATTAAAATCATCCGTGAAGTGGGAACGAAGGCTGTCGGCTGGTGAGCCGGGAACTTGAGCAATACGGGCCTGCGGGAGAAGGCCAGCTTCTCTTTTTTGGCTGAAAGCAGGCATGGATCGAACGTCCGTATATGGACTCCTCCTCGTTGGCAACAAGTGCTCCGCTCACCAGCAAGCCAGATGTTTCTCGATCAAGCTCGCCACCTCGGCCGCGTGAGTAAAGCCCAGACTGTGATCGGCGCCAGGGAAAACGTGTAGTTCCGCGCGGGGTAACAGTTGAGCAAGGCGCTGGCCGACGCTAACGGGGCTGATCGGATCAGAATCTCCCCAGAGGAGCAGGACTGGCATGCGCAACTCGACCAGCCGGAGCGTGAGGTCGGTGCGGTCGTCGAGAAACCACCTCGGCAGTGTCGGGTTGTCGGCAGCAAAATCCGGGCGCCAGTCATGCGCGTCCAGAGCAGACATATCCACCCCGCCAGAGGTGACGGTCAGCGTCAGGTGCGTGATCAACTCAGGGCGTTCAAGCGCTGCAAGCACCGCGACTATGCCGCCCATGGATTGCGCCACCAGCGCTGTGGGCCGGTCGATTTCGGCCAGCACGCGAGTCACCAGATCATCCATACCGGTCACGCTGGGCAAGGGCGGAGTGTCTCCAAAGCCGGGCCAGCCGACATGGACCTGCTGCGCCGGGTGGGCCAGGCGCTCAGCAACCGGGCACCAAAACCGGGTGTTACCTGAGGCTCCGGGCAGGAAGAGGAGTTTGGCGGGGGATGCGATCACAGGTTCGGTCCTTGAAGGTGGGATTGAAAGAGTCAGCAGGAGGGCAAAATGGATGCTGCAAGGTTCGATGACCACTTCGGAGCGAAAGCCGCCGGTAGTGGAGGGCCGCTCGCGACCTGAAGCAGTCAGTCGACTTGGGGACAACATTTGGATGGCGTGTACCAATCGACTGCGGAGTCGACATGAAGGTGTTTTTGCTTTTGAGGCAAGAAGGGCGTGTCGAGCGTGCCCAGTGCTATCGAAACCCAGTCGGCAAATTCGCCTTGAAATCGTGACCAGAACAACGTCGAACCACAGTGCGCGCAGAACTCGCGTAACACCGTCGCTGAGGACGTATAGGTTTTGATGCTGGTGGCGCCACCAAGTATCCGTAGCGCGTTGCGGGGAACGCTGCCGTACGAAGCGAACGCTGCCCCGTGACCTTTGCGACACTGGCTGCAATGACAATGACTCACTGCTTTTGGTGGCGTGAGTAGCTCGTAACTGACTGCTGCACATAGGCAGCTTCCTTGGTATACCTCTGTCATGCACCCAACCCTGCACGTGAAAACACGCCAGCTTATCCATCTCAGTCAAGACAGTCGACTGACTGCTTTTGGCTGTGGATTCAACCGGTCATGAGGGGCAGCCATCGCCCCAAGTGGGCATGTGACCGTCTCACGATCCATGTCTGCGGAGACTGCCTTTGCCTGTTTTTCTCTTGAGATTCCCTGACCCAATAGCGTTCAGCATTTTCTGAAACATCGGGCATTCGATATGACGGGGAGCCGGACAGGACGCAGCACGACGAAGCTCGTCACGTATGGCACTGAGGCGCTCGATGGTGCGGTCCAGTTCATCAGCCTTCTCTGCAAGCCTCTTGTGATCAATGGCAGGCTGACCGTCTGCGTCCAGCATGGCGGCGATATCGTCCAATGAAAACACCGCAGATTGCCCGAGCGCGATCAATGACAGTCGCTGGAGTACATCTGCACGAAATACGCGGCTCAGGCCACGACGACCTATCGAGCGGATAAGACCTTTTTCTTCGTAGTAGCGCAGGGTTGAAGAGGGCAAACCGGAACGACGTGCCACTTCACCGATATCCATCTCTTTCATGCTTGACCTCAAGTCGACTTGAACTTGCAGACTACCGGAATCAAACCGCCAAGACAGGCTGAAGGCAGGGGAAATATCATGGAAGTAGGTGAGACAGTACTGCGCATTCTGTTTGTTGGAATGGGGGCCACGCTGATCATGGACGTATCGGCTTTTATTCAAAAGCGGGTATTTGGCTTGGCGTCGCCTGACTATGGGCTCGTCGGTCGTTGGTTGGGCCACATGTTACAAGGGCGGTTTCGTCACGCCTCGATTGTGACTGCGCCCCGTGTCCAGAATGAACGCCTGGTTGGCTGGGTGTTCCACTACATCACTGGCTGTGTCTTTGCGATGATGCTCTACGGTGCCCAAGGGCTTGCCTGGATCTGCAATCCCTCTCTGATGCCCGCGCTGGTGACGGGCTTGATCAGTGTGATTGCACCTTTCTTCATCATGCAGCCCGCGTTCGGTTTTGGCATCGCGGCTTCGAGGGCAGCGGCACCGAACATGGCAAGGTGCAGAAGTGTCATTGCGCATCTGACGTTCGGAATCGGGCTCTTTGGGGCGGGGTGGCTATTGATGCTCCTCTTTCCTGCGCCGCTCTGCCTAAGGTGAGCGCCTGTGGGATCGCGGTGGGCTCTCAGCGCGCTGTCGCCCGGAGGTTAATCACGGCCAGGTGGGGATGTCGCCATCAGCGCTTGCTAAAGGCCAGACCAGTTGCGAACAGCACAAAGACCATGCCTGTGGTGTGATCCATCCACTTGATCACTTTCTCACGCCGCAGAACGCCGGCAAGGGATTGAGTAGCGCCAATCAACGTCGAAGACCACATCAAACCCAGCACCACGTGAATGCTGACCAAACCAAATGTCCAGGCAACCAGGCTGTGCCCGTGGGGGATAAATTGAGGGAGAAAAGAGACGTAGAAAATGCCGATTTTGGGATTGAGGACGTTCCCCATCATGCCCTTCAGGAACCAGTTTGCATTTGGCTTGCCGTCATCTTCAACGGGCGATAGTGAGCTACGCGGGCGCAGCAACATGTTCAATCCGAGCCATGCCAGATAAGCGGCGCCGCAGTATTTCAATAGGCTGTACGCCAGCTCCGATACCGCAATCAGAGCACCCAGGCCAAAGGCGACAGCGGCGCCCCACAGTAAGCAGCCAGCATTGATACCCAGCGCAGCGCGAAACGCCTGTTGCTTACCTTCCACCGTTGCGGTTCTCAAAACCAGAGCGGTATCGAGGCCGGGCGTCAGCGTTAGCAGAGTGGCTGCGAAGGTAAAGGCGAGGAGATTATCTGCGATAGACATCGGCGTATGACTTTAAAGTGATGACGCGCGAACGTTAGCACATGGCGGGTTGTCTTCTGCGACTACACGATCTTCCGGTCTTTTTACGAACGCTTCGGCTTCTGCATGGCTGCGAAATTTGATGCACCCTGCGTCCATCCAGACAACCCAGCCTTTCGGAGGCGGCTAGGCGGCGTCAGGGCGAGTGTGCCGGGAGGTCTGGGGTGTCGAGACAGGTTGGTCTGGTGCCTGTTGCATTGAAAATGGAGAGTGGGTGTCATCTTGGCGTCATCGAACCGATGGCAAGATCCTCGCAAACCGTCTTGAGCACTCAGCAGTGCTCCGCCTGATGGCTGATGAATTTGCGAGGAATACCCGTATGAAAGGAGACGCCTCCCTGTTTGCGGTCATTGACCTGGGTTCCAATGCGTTCCGCATGATGATTGGCCAGTCGGTCAAACGGAACCGGCAATTCGTTATCCAGGAGGTGAAAACCCTGCGTGAGCCTGTCCGCTTGGCGGAGGGATTTCAGGGCGGGTCGCTGAACGAATTGGCGCTGGATCGGGGATGGCAGGCACTGGCGCGATTTGGCAAAAAGTTACGCGGCTTTGAGGCCGGTCGTGTACGTGCGGTGGCGACCAGTGCCGTCCGCGAAGCTGATAATGCTCAATTGTTTCTGGGCAGTGCGGAGCGGCATTTAGGTTTTCGTATTGATGTCATCTCCGGGCATGAAGAGGCCCAACTGGTGTACGCCGGGGTTGCCCACACGATACCGGGTACAGAGAGTATGCGGCTGGTCGTGGACATCGGCGGTGGTTCCACTGAATTGATTCTGGGGCAGGGTGCTCACCCCCTGTTGACCGAGAGTATTGCCATCGGCAGCGGCACCTTTGGTGCACGTTACTTTCAGGGCGGTGGTATCACGGCTGAGGCGCTCCTCGAGGCTGAGCGGGTGGCCACCCTACAGTTTGAAAAAGTTGCACGTCGTTATCGTGCACTCGGTTGGCAGCAGACTATCGGTTCTTCAGGTACCGCAAGGATGCTGGCCAAAGTGCTCAAGGCCAATGGATTGAACGACTACGGCCAAAGCGGTATCACCTACGGCGGTCTGTTGCGTCTGTCATTGCGTCTGCTGGAAGTGGGGCATGTGAAACGACTCAAATTAGCGGGTTTGCCAACCCATCGCCTGAGCGCCTTGCCCGGCGGCCTGGTGCTCATGCTGGCGGCGTTCAAGGTATTTGGTATCCCGCATATGACTCCGTCCGAACCAGGCTTAAGGTTCGGCGTTCTTCATGGCCTGATGTGTAAACACTAGCGGAAACCGAAGCCGACTTTTCAACACGGATAGCAGGGGAGTTAATAGAGTTCTAAAAAGGCCGCTGCAAACGCAGCGGCCAGAAGTCGCCTCCTTCCTTAATAATGGGAGGCAGTTACATTGGATAAGACTCAAACTTTCGCTGGGTTCTGCTTCTCCGGGTCAATCCCATAAAGTGCAATCGCCTCAGCCACTTTTTCCCTTGACACACCTCCGTCATCGGCCAGCGCCTTCAAGGCTGCCAACGCGATGAAGTGGCGATCCACTTCGAAGAACCTGCGCAGCGATTCCCGGGTGTCCGACTGGCCGAAACCGTCGGTGCCTAATGCCACGAAGCGCCTCTTTGGCACGAACGGGCGGATCTGGTCGGCGAATATCTTCATGTAATCAGTCGCTACCACCACCGGGCCCTGTTTATCTTGCAGGCAACTTTCAACGTGACCGATACGGGGTGGCTGCTGGGGATGCAGCAAGTTCCAGCGTTCGGCATCCTGTCCATCGCGACGCAGTTCGGTCAGGCTGGTGACGCTCCACACTTCGCTGCTGACACCGAAGTCCTGCTCCAGCAACTGCGCGGCGGCGATGACTTCTTGCAGGATCGAACCACAACCCATCAATTGTACGTGCTTGCCTTCAACAGGCTGCGCCGATGCTGAGAGCCGATACATGCCTTTGAGAATATTCTGCTCGACACCCTCGGGCATGGGCGGATGGGCGTAGTTTTCGTTCAGCAGCGTGATGTAGTAATAAATGTCTTCGTTTTCGACATACATACGCCGCATGCCATCCTGGATGATCACGGCCAGTTCATAGGCGAAAGTCGGGTCGTAGGACACGCAGCACGGTACGGTAGAGGACAGCACATGGCTGTGACCATCGTCATGTTGCAGGCCTTCGCCCATCAGCGTGGTCCTGCCGGACGTGGCGCCCAGCAGGAAACCTCGGGCGCGGGCATCGCCTGCCGCCCAGGCCAGATCGCCGACGCGCTGGAAGCCGAACATCGAATAAAAGATGTAGAAGGGCACCGTCATCACACCGTGTGTACTGTACGAAGTACTCGCTGCGATCCAGGAAGAAATACCGCCGGACTCGTTCAGCCCCTCCTGCATGATCTGGCCATCCCGTGCCTCCTTGTAATAACTCAGTTGTCCGGCGTCCTGAGGTGTATACAACTGGCCGACGTGGGAGTGGATGCCGATCTGGCGGAACAGGCTCTCCATGCCGAAGGTGCGTGATTCGTCTGGGACAATGGGCACAATCAGCTTGCCGATATTCGGGTCCTTGAGCAAAGTGCCGAGGATGCGCACAAACGCCATGGTGGTGGAGATCCCGCGCTCGCCGGTGCCTTTGAGCTGGTTGTCCAAGGCCGACAATGGCGGGATCTGCAACGGTTTCACCGCACTGAAGCGCGCAGGCACGTAACCGCCCAGTTGGGCGCGCCTGGCTTGTAGATAAAGGGCCTCGACACTGTCTGCCGCCGGCTTGAGGTAGGGCATGTCGCCCAATTGATCGTCGGTGAGGTCTAGCCCGAAACGATCACGGAACGCTTTGACCGCGTCCTCGCCCATCTTCTTGAGTTGATGGTTGATGTTCTGGCCTTCGCCTGCTTCGCCCATACCGAAGCCTTTCACCGTTTTCGCCAAAATGACTGTTGGCCCGCCGCTGTGGCGCATGGCGGCGGCGTAGGCGTTGTAGACTTTTTCCGGGTCATGGCCACCGCGTGAGAGCTTCCAGATTTCGTCATCGCTCAGGTCGCTGACCAGTTCCAGCAACTCAGGGTATTTGCCAAAAAAATGCTCACGTACGTAAGCGCCGTTCTGGGATTTGTAGTTTTGATAGTCGCCGTCCACGCATTCCATCATGCGCTGACGCAACAGGCCGCTTTTGTCCTTTTCCAGCAAGGCATCCCAACCGCTGCCCCAGATCACTTTGATGACATTCCAGCCGGCCGCTCGGTACAGGCTTTCAAATTCCTGGATCACCTTGCTGTTGCCGCGCACCGGTCCGTCCAGGCGCTGGAGGTTGCAGTTGACGACAAAAATAATATTGTCGAGCTTCTCCCGACCTGCCAGGGAAATTGCCGCCAGCGATTCCGGCTGGTCCATTTCGCCGTCACCGAGAAACGCCCACACTTTGCGCCCTTGATGTTCTTTCAGACCACGGTCTTCGAGGTAGCGCATGAACCTGGCCTGATACGCGGCGGTGATCGGTCCTAGTCCCATGGACACCGTCGGAAACTGCCAGAAGTCCGGCATGAGCCTTGGGTGCGGATAGGACGAGACACCGTCGCGGTCGGTCTCACGGCGGAAGTTATCCAACTGATCTTCACTCAGTCGTCCCTCCAGATAAGCGCGCCCGTAGATGCCCGGCGAAGAGTGGCCCTGGATATACACCATGTCGCCACCAAACTGCTCGGTACGCCCACGGAAGAAATGCTCGAAGCCGACGTCGTACAGAACGGCCGCCGAGGCATAGGAAGCGATGTGTCCGCCCACGTTCGAATGTTTGCCGGCGCGCAGCACCATGGCCAAGGCGTTCCAGCGGATATACGCATTGATTCGGCGCTCTACCGTCAGGTCGCCGGGGTAGGGCTGCTGACGGTCGACCGAAATGGTGTTGACGTAGGGCGTGGTGACGCGCCCGTAAAAATCACCATGGCGGTTGGCATCGAAATCCAGCATCTGGTCGATCAGATAGTGGGCGCGAGTGCGCCCTTCGACGCTCGCCACCGATTCAATGGATTCGAGCCATTCGAGAGTTTCTTGTGGATCCTCGTCGAGAAACAGGGGTTGTTGTGCCATCGTCGTCTCCTGGACAGTGCTGCAGCACCGAGTCGTTTGGTGCCTAGCTAAGGGGCGTGGGTCGACGCCAACCTTGAATAATATATGTAGTTGCAACTGCAACTACATGCGAGAACTTAGCCTGCTGCACGCTACAATTGCAACTAAATAGATTTCATAAAATGGGTGATGCATGTCTTCAAGCGATCCGGATACCTGGTTCAGATTCGTCAGGGCTCACCGCTGCCTGATCCGGGAAATCGAGCGTCGGCTGGCGGCCGCCGGACTGCCCGCTTACGCGTGGTACGACGCGCTATGGGGCCTGGAAAGCGGCCCTGACGGCACCCGGCGCATGAACGAATTGGCTGACGTGATGGCGATCGAGCGTTACAACCTCACCCGGTTGGTGGACCGTCTGGAGGCCGAAGGCTTGGTTACACGCAGCCGTGCCAGCGATGACGGCCGTGGTGCGTATGCCGCCATTACCGAGAGTGGAAAAGTGCTACGTAAAAAAATGTGGCAAATCTATGAAGGGGCAGTGGATGAGCTGTTTTTGTCGCAATTTGATGACGAGCAACAGCGGTTTTTCAGTGACGCGCTTGAGCGAGCCGCTAGGGCGGCGCGCAACAGTGGGCAAGCGGGTTGACCGCTGTCCGGTCATTGCAGCAGATAGCGCCCGATGGCCTGTTCGACGCGTGTCTGCGCGATAGCACCGTCCTCAGCCAAGGCTCGCAGAGCGAGGACCACAATCCAGCGTTTATCCAACGATTTGCCCGGCGGTGTTTCGGTTGAGTCAGCGCCGAGCGCCACGAATCGTGACCGGATATGCGCACCGATCTGATCGGCGACATGCTGGGCATAACCGGTCACAGCGACCACCGGGCAATCATCGGCGCTCAGGCAGTCGAGCAAATGTGACGACCGCCGCGGCATGTGCGGATGCATCCGGTTCCAGCGTTGTGCCTTGTCTGCATCCCGGGCCAGGCGGGTGTAGCTGGGGCAGCTCCAGAGTTCGCTTTCGACACCCCAGTCATCTCGCAACATCTGCGCCGCTGAGACCACTGACTGCAACGCCAGCCCCGCGCCCAACAAGCGAATCCGAGGTTGCCCGGCATCTGTATCTATCTCGTTGAGCTTGTACATGCCCTTAAGTGCCTGGCTCGCACTGAGTTGGCTGATGGGGGCGATGAAATCATTGGGTTCATCGTGAAGCGCCATGTAATAGAAACCGTCATTACCTTCCACATACAAGCTTTGCAACGCAGCAAGCGCAATGGCGTGCGCTTCGGCACCGCTGGCGGGGTCGAAGGGCAGGCATTGCGGATTGGCGGCCAGCCAGATCGAGACCCAAGGGTGGGCGCCTTTCGGCCAGCGAGAAGGCAGGGTTTCTATGTCATTGCACAGAATGCCCCTGTGGGCGGATTCGTTCGAAAGTGCGCAAAGTTCGGCTGATGTCGCAGAACTGGTCAGGTACAACAGCGGTTTTTCGCTGGCACGGGCTGCTGGGCTAAAACGCAGTGGCCAGGCATTGATATGTGGGTGGCAACTATCGATTTGAGATTGGTTGTTGGATCGGATGACCCAGATATGCCTGGCCGTTCCAGGATCCCTTTCCAGTCGATTGGCGATATCAATCATGGTGTAGAGCGGCGAGGAAAAACCAGCAGTGTATTGCTGTGCCAGGTTTTGTATTTTATCGATGCAGGCCTGAGCGGCAAGAGTGGTCTGTGGTGTCTTATTGAAGCTGGAAAAGCCGATCATATCCTGAAAACTCCGTGCGTTCCGTCGTGCTTGCACCATACTGCACGCCTCAATATGATTGCAAATGCAATGAAATAGCCCTGGAATGGAGTTCCCTCATGAGCGCGTCTTACCCCATCACGTTGTATACGGCCGATACACCGAACGGGCAAAAAATCAGCATATTCCTCAAAGAAGCTGCAATTGACTGTGAAAAGGTGAAGTTCAACGCTGTCTTGATGTTCAGGCGAATGCCTGACCAGTGACATGAAGGCATAACTCCATGACTTGTTGAGATCTGACGCTTGCCAATCAATCCATTGATCCACCCGTGCTTTGGCTCTCACTGTTCCCGTATCGGAAAAAACAGATCGAAACAGGTCACGCCATTCTCACTGGTGACGCTGTAGCGGCCACTGTGCAGTTGCATGATCGTGGCGACGATCGAAAGCCCCAGGCCATTGGACTGGGCCGAGCGCTCGCGTGATGGATCAACGCGGTAGAAACGCTCGAATAGTCTCGGAAGGTGTTCCGCCGGGATGGTGGTTCCGTAGTTGCGCACGCGCAGATTGATGCCGTCCTCGGACGGTGTGGCCTGGATCAACAGTTCGGAATGAGGTGCGCCATATTTGATCGCATTGGCGCACAGGTTTGCCAAGGCGCGGCGTAGCAGCATGGGCTCGGCCCAGATAAGGCCGTCGCCCTCCGCGCGGATGGTCATGTCGACGTCGGCGGCCAGGCCTTCAAAGTAATCGGCTACGCGTTCCAGCTCGTCGGCGGCGCCCAGTTCCTGGCGCTGATCACGAGCGCTACCGGGATCAGTACGAGCAAGGAACAGAATGTTGTCGAGCATGCGTGCCAGGCGTTCGAGTTCTTCGACGTTGGAGGCGAGCAACTGCTGGTAATGCTCCACGCTACGGTTCTTATGCATGGCGACCTGGATTTCGCCCAGCAAGTTGTTGATGGGTGTGCGCAGTTCGTGGGCCATGTCGGTCGAGACCTGGCTCAGTTGCGCAAAACCCTTGGCGAGTCGCTCAAGCATGGTGTTGAAGGAGTCGATCATCGGCAGCAACTCTTTCGGAGCACCTTGGCTGTCGAGTCGCTCTGTCAGGTTGCCGATGCCGATACCGTGGGCTTGTTGCGCCAGGCGCCTGACGGGCAACAAACCGCGGTGAACCAGGGCATATCCAGCCAACGCCAGGACGATCGCCGCGAGGCTGGCGAGGATGTAAACGCTGAGACGATAGCTGGCAAGTACGGCAGTTCGTTCGGTCATCAGGCAGCCAACGGTCAGTTTCAGCTTGCCCGAGTCGATACTTGCGGAGATGGCCGCGAAGGGCGTTCCGTTCACGGCGGGTAGATGCTGTACATCGGTCAGCGACAGGGAATGGTCCATGGTCACGGGAGTGAGGTCGGGAATATCGATATGACGGGGATTGACCAGCAGTAACGGGGCTTCCCCTGGAACGCCAATCGTGAGTATGTATTCGCGATTGCCCAGCATGTTCTGAAACAGCATAGGTTTGGTCTTGATCAGTTCCAGCGTATTGCTGCCATTAAGAAAAGTACGCAGCTGATCGATGCGGTAGACCAGAGTGGACTCGTCGCGTCGGATCAGTTCGCGCTCAAGATCGCGATACAGTGCGACGCCGGTGGTGGCCATCAGGGCGAAGGCCAGCAAGGCGAACACCACGGCCAGGCGCAGGGTGAGGGAGTAATGGCGACGGTTCATGGTTGCGTATCGAAGCGGTAGCCAATGCCCCGCACACTGTGGATCAGCTTCAGCTGGAAAGGGTCGTCGATTTTCAGGCGCAGGCGTCGCACCGCCACGTCGACCACGTTGGTGTCGCTGTCAAAGTTCATGTCCCAGACCCGGGAGGCGATCAGTGAACGCGACAGCACCTGATCCTGATGCGTGGCGAACAGGTGCAACAAGGCAAACTCTTTGTTTGTCAGCGTCACTCGCACGCCGGCGCGGGTGACGCGGCGTTTGATGACATCAATCTGCAGGTCGGCGATCTGCAGTTGCTCTTCTTCCCGGGTTGGACCCCGACGGGTCAAGGTGCGCAGGCGTGCGACCAGTTCGGCGAAAGAAAAGGGTTTGATCAGGTAGTCGTCGGCTCCCAGCTCCAGGCCTTTGATTCGGTCGGCGATGTCATCGCGCGCGGTCAGGAACAGTACCGGCGTATCGGCGTCCTTGCGCAGGCGGCGCAGTACTTCCCAACCGTCCATTTTCGGCATCATCACATCCAGCACGATGACGTCGAAAGGCGTTTCCAGGGCCAGGTATAAACCCTCTACGCCATCGCGGGCCAGGCTGACGGAGTATCCCTGCTCCTGCAGGCCATTGAGTAAGTAATTGCCCGCCTTGGGCTCGTCTTCCACGACAAGGATGTTCATGAGAATGACCTTGGTTCGGTGTCGGCCTTCAACCCAAAAGAACGGGCCTGAACGCCGAGAGCAGGTCGCGCAATTTTAGCCCAATCATCAGGTTTTGTTGCGTATTGCCTGCTCCCGGACAGTCATGTGTATACCGCATTCCATCAGTTTCCGTTGGTGCAACGTCCTTGAACCGAATAGTCCAGCACATGTTCCTGACCCTGATGATCCAGGTAATCGAGACGGGCTGGAGTGACGTCACATTGGTCCGGAATTTCAGTCATAGACAGGACTTTCGCAACGTCCAGGTGGACGAAGAAACCGGTCCTGTCGTGGATCACCGCCGAAGTGTCGTTGGTACCGGCGAAGGCTGAGCCGGTGGCGAGGAGGGTGGCGAGTCCGAGCGTTAACAGTTTCATGGCAGTATCTCCTTGTCTGAAGTGAGCTGCCTGTTGTTTGGCAGTGAGTTCACGGTAACAAGGCAACTCCAACAGCCGACCAACAGCACAATGACAAAGTTGTAATGCAAGGGCGGGTTACTTGAGGCGATTGAAGCGAGAAGTTGCATCGAGAACTATCCTTACCTCTCCAGAGGAGGATGGCGATGAAGTACATGATCAGCTGGTTTGAACGGCCACAAGGTTCGCCTGCGGAGTACGAGAGTGCGCAGAAACGGATCCTGGAGGTGTTCGGTCAATGGAAAGCCCCGGACAATTTCAAGATCGAGGTGTTTGTCGTGCGCGTGGGCGAGTGGGGCGGACACATGCTGGTGGAGTGCGACGATCCGCTGGCGGTTCACAAGGTTTGCTCGACGTTTCCTGCGTTTGAATTCCAGGCGCGCCCGGTGGTTGCCGTCGAGGACGCGGTCCGGGTCGAACTCGAAGCTATCGCCTGGCGCGATGGCCTGAAACCCCAGTGATGCAGATTATCCCGGGGCTATCGAAGATCGGGCGCATCGCCCGCTGAGCTTTGTTGAATGAACCGATCAATCAACCACCTTGCGGCGGGTCCTGGCGGCAGGTCCGTGCGATAGATGGCGTCGAAGGTGTACATCCCGCTTTTGTATTCCGGCATTTTCAGGTGGACGAGTCGGCCAGTATCCAGATCTTCCCGGACCATCGTGATCGGCATGTTCCCCCAGCCAATGCCTTCACGCAGCAACATGTGTTTAGCCCCCAGGTCGGCCAATCTCCAGGTGCGGGTACTGAGGACTGCGAAGTCCTTGTCTTTTGTCAGGAGTGAACGGTCGGACAGCACAAGCTGGATGAACTCACGTCCAGCACCTGGAATATTCGAATCGCTTGAAGCCAGTGGATGATTGGGGGCTGCCACCGGAATCAGCTCGACACTGCCGACTGCAATTCTTTCGATACCATCAATCCCCTCATTCATCGGGCCACTGACGCCGACGGACGCGCCGCCGTTGATCACCAGTTGAGTGACTGCGCCGAGCGCCTCCATATGCAAGTGGAGTGCAACCGTAGGAAATTCCTCTCGAAATGATTTGAGTGCGTCCACCACGCGCTCAGCGGGAAGCATCACATCCAGTACCACATGAACTTCAGCTTCGAGCCCCTGAAGCAGGCCTTTTACTTTGGCGCGTAACCCATGAATGCCATTGGCGATGGTTCTGGCTTCGGCCAGCACGGTGCGGCCGGCATCGGTGAGCTGGGGTTTGCGCGTCGTATGGCGGTCAAACAGCGACACGCCGAGTTGCATCTCAAGATTGGCGATCGAGTAGCTGATGACTGAAGTGGCTCGGTGCAGTTTTCGTGCGGCAGCCGCAAAACTGCCGACCTCGACAACCGTCAGGAACACACGCAGTTGATCGAGAGTGGGAGTGCCTGGGTCTGAGATCATTTCTATTTACTCGAACGTAATCGTCGAAATTAGTCGGCTATTGCGATTGTAGAGTGGGTGGCAGACTTTCTTCAACGCGGTGCTCCAATGGTGGATGCGCCCAACTTGATGGAAGAACGACCATGTCCCAATCTGCAGCGACTACCTCCAAAGATACCCATGAGCTGTCCAGTGCTGTCGCTACCACCGCCACGGCGGCGCTGGTCGGCCGTGTGTTCCTCAGCGCCATCTTCATCCTCTCGGGCATCTCCAAGCTGAGCGCCCCGGCGATGATGATCGGCTACATCGGTTCGGTGGGTTTGCCATTCCCGCAACTCGCTCTGGCGTTGGCCATCATCATCGAGATCGGTGGCGGTATTGCGCTGATCGCTGGCTACCGCACCCGTGCCGTGGCGCTGGTGCTTACGCTGTTCAGCGTGATCACCGCGCTGGCATTCCATAACAGCCTGGGCGACCAGAACCAGTTCATCCACTTCTTCAAGAACATCGCCATGGCGGGTGGCCTGTTGCAGGTCGTCGCATTCGGCGCCGGTCGCTTCAGCCTCGACGCCCGTCGTCACTGAGCCAATGGCGCCGCAGTGGATGAACGCGTGCGGCGCCTCTCAGGTTCATCTTTCGAAATACTCCGAGGATTCACCATGAAAGCCATACGTGTGCATGAATACGGCAACCCGGATGTGCTGTCTTCGGCTTCGTTGTCGAAAACCTGCCGAGTAAGCACCGGGCGAAGGTTTCCTTCTGCCCGATGTCCAGCTTCGAGTCGCTCACTTCAATTTATAGGGGAGGTATCCTGTTTTGGCATAAAGAAACGCGAAAATAGTTCGGATTGTGATTTGATGTTTAATTTGGCGTAAATATTGCGGCGGTGAACTTTTATCGTCTCTGTCGACAGGGAAAGTTTTCCGGCTATCTCTTTGTTGGAGAAGCCACCCAGTAGCAATTTGAGTGCGTCATTTTCGCGTGGTGTTATTTGTTCTTGATTGAAGTGGATGTTGCTGCCAGCGGAAATGCATAGTTATCGATTTGCACGTATTCATTTAATGTGCGAATAAGCGATCTCCAGAACTCTGGACGGTTCAACTGCATGATCAGCGTTCCAATCGATCGGTGCCAGGCCAGGCTGTGAAGGTCGAGTGGCACTTTCTACCCCTTTAGGGTTAGGGATTCGTCGGTCAGGGGTAAGTATTCGTAGGTATTTACTATTCGCTAGTGCCCGGTATATTCACTATTCAGGGCTTGGAATGGCCATGAGGGCACATCGTCTTGACAAGGATAGTTGCATGAGAAAATCACCTTTGCGAAGCATTTTTTCAGCCTCGCTTCTCTGTGTAGGGATCAGCACATCAGTGGCGGCTGTAGAGCCTGGGATGTATCTGTATAACTGGTTTGGGCTTATCGCACCGGAGACCCCAAAGGAGTTTGAGCAGGAAACCGGTACCAGAATGCAGATGGATGCGTTCGACAGTGCCGAAATCATGCAGAGTAAGGTAATGGCTGGGCGCACGGGGTATGACGTGGTTGTGGCTACCTCCGATGTGTTGCCAAGCCTGATCCAGGCGGGAGTCCTTCAGCCCTTGGATCGTAATCAACTGAGCAATTTGTCACATATCGATCCTGAGATCTTGTCCCAGGTCGCGGTCAATGATCCTGGTAATCGCTACGCCGTGCCCTATTTATGGGGCACTACCGGCATTGGCTATGACGTTGATAAAGTCAAAGCGGCATTGGGTGATGATGCTCCGGTGAATAGCTGGGATCTGATCTTCAAAGAAGAAAACATCAGCAAACTCCAGTCGTGTGGTGTGGCAATGCTCGACTCTCCCAGTGAGATCGTTTCGATTGCTTTGCATTACCTTGGGCTCCCCAGCAACAGCAGGAACCCGGATGATTACCAGAAAGCACAAGCCCTGCTGTTAAAAATCCGCCCCTACGTCCTCTATTTCGACTCATCCAGAATCGACGCTGACCTGGCGGATGGCAATATTTGTGCGGTGGTGGGATGGGCTAATGGCGCCCTTGCTGCGCGGGCCATAAACGAGAAGTCCAACACTGGACGCAAGATTGCCTACAGCCTTCCTCGCGAGGGCGCGCTGGTGTGGTCGGAAAATCTGGTTCTGCTAAAAAACGCACCTCACCCGAAGGAAGGGTTGGCGTTTATTAATTATATGTTGCGACCAGAAGTTATTGCCAAGACCTCAAACCACACGCTGTACCCTAACGCTAATAAAGATGCCACTGAGTTTGTCGAGCGGAAGCTGGCAGACAATCCTTGGGTTTACCCGGATCAAAAGACGATTGCTACACTTATTCCACTTGAACCGCTGCCATTGAAGTTGGAGCGTGTCCGCACCCGAGTTTGGAGCAAAGTGAAGACTGGCATTTGATCTGGCTGGGGTGTTGTCTTTACTGAAGAGTTGCTTCTGCTTCCGGCGATAGTCAGCGTTTATTTAAAATGCGGGTCATCACGTAGGGAGCAGGGGCTGCCTTTATCAGTCGACTGACTAAAGGGTTGTCACAGCAGTTCAAGGGAAGGAGAAAAGTCATGCGTCAAGGTGATTGCCAATGCTACGTGGAGTCGGACGAATACAAAGCCTACAAGGAAATTGAGGAACAGATCGCCCATTGCACGCCCGAACAAGCCTGGGCCATGTATTACGTCTCGGCCGGAGTGGTACGTCAAAACATCGCCCAAGCGGTGACGGAGCACATCGCCAGGGGTAACAAGGCACTGCTGGTTGAGTTTCCCGAACTTGCACCGGCTGCTACGGGTCATGTGTTGCCTGCGCGGTCTCTTGACTGACTTGCATCAGCCTTGAAGGCGCCCGTTCTACAAGTGTTGGCCAATCATTCAGTGATCTAAATCGAAAGGCCAAATCGATATTCGTGCTCTGTCCCTTCTTGCCGAGAAGCATGTTCGATCGAGAAGCCACACCGTTTCAGTACTTTTGCCGAGCCGATATTGCCTGCGTATACGTTGGCAACCAATTGTTTAAGGTTCCAATGCAGCTGCGCCTGCTGGATCAGATGCTTCACCGCCAGCGTTGCCAGCTCCTGGCCACAAGCGCTTTGAGCAAACGCGGCTAGGCGCGTTCATGCCGGCATGGTCGATCCTGTGCCTACCGTACTTCCCGGAGCCTTTATCCAGTGTCTGACATGCCGACCAACGCCGCCTACGCGAAACGCTTCAACGCCGTACTCGCCTACATTGACGCCAACCTCGAAGGTGTCCTTTCGGTGAAGACATTGAGCCGTGTGGCGAACTTTTCGGAATTTCACTTCCATCGGCAATTCACCGCGTTCGTGGGCGTACCGGTCTCACGTTATGTGCAACTGATGCGGCTACGACGCGCGGCGCATTGCCTGGCCTCCCTTGCGGATCATTCGGTGCTGGACGCCGCACTCGGTGCCGGCTTTGAAAGTCCCGAGGCATTCTCCAGGGCGTTCAGGCGGGCGTTCGGTATGACGCCGAGTGCATTCAGGAAGCAACCGAACTGGCAGGTCTGGGGTGCGGTGTTTGCAATTCCTCATTTTTCCAGGAGCATCATCATGCAGGTACGAATCGTGGAGTTTTCCGAAGTCAGGGTCGCAGCGCTTGAGCACTGCGGGCCAACCGGGCTCATCGATGAGAGCGTGCGCAAGTTCATCGAGTGGCGTACGCAGAGCGGACAGTCGCCGGTGGCATCGAGTCGCACCTTTGGCATTCCCTATGGCAACCCCGATACGACACCGCCGGAAGAATTCCGCTTCGCCATGTGCGGCGAGATTCACGAGGCAGTGGCGCCGAATGAGTTTGGCGTGCGCGAACTCGTCATTCCTGGCGGCCGCTGCGTGGTGGTGCGACACGTGGGCTCGACGGATCATATCGGCGAAACGATCTATCCGATCTACCGCGACTGGCTGCCTGCCAGCGGTGAGGAGCTTCGTGACCATCCGCTGTACTTCGATTACCTGAGCGTCTATCCCGAGACACCGCACGATCAGTGGCAGACCGATATTTATATTCCGTTGCAATAGCGGTTGTGGCGCACGTTGCTTTCGACCCGGTGCTGTCGCTGGGCTATTGAGTGAGCGGCGGAGCCCTGTTTCAGGGCTCCGCTGAATGGCGACTCTCTCACCGTTTCGAAGCAACGCAAGCAGGCTCTGGCGTGGAAGAAAGATGGCCAATAGCTTTCATTTCAGTCATTTGTACCGTTCGAAGGCGTTTATACTGCGCGGGCTTTTGATCAATGCGCGCTCAACCGCCTGGGTACTCACTTGAAACGCGACCTTCGACTTGCCACTTTGCTGACCTCTCTGGTGTGTGTATCCGTGGTGGTGCTGACTGCCTGGCAGATCTGGACAGCCCGTGAGAACACCCTGAGTGACATTGAAACCGATACGTTGAATTTGACCAAGGCACTCAACACGTACACCGAGGGCACGTTCAAGCAAAGTGAAGTGGTATTGCTGGGGCTGACGGACAGGATCGAGAAAGACGGCACCGGCCCGCAGCAGCTCGAACGCCTGAAAGTACTGGTCGCTCAGGAGAAGGGTGCACTGAAGCAATTGAACAGCGTGGCGCTGTATGACGCTCAGGGTAACTGGATATTCTCGACCAACAAGCATGTCTCACCCAACAGCAGCCACGCTGATCGAGCATTCTTCAAGCATCACCGCGACAATTCGGACCGCGGCATCTTCATCGGTCCGGCGATTCTCAGTCGTGCCACTGGCGTCTGGGTGATTTCGGTCAGTCGACGAATCGATCATCCGGATGGAAGTTTTGCCGGGGTGATCGCCGCCACCTTGAGTCTCGAGCACTTCCTCAAGCTCTATCGAACCATGTCCGTTGGGCAGTATGGCGCGATCAGCCTGACCTCATCCGAAGGGCGTCTTCTGGTGCGGTATCCCTTCCAGGAGCAGGACATCGGGCGTGATCTGTCTCGTGCACCGATATTTTCCGAGTACCTGCGCAAGATGTCGTCGGGTACCGTGGACTTTGTTTCAAACGTCGATGGCATCCATCGAATCTACGCGTTCACCAGAAGCGATCAGTATCCCCTCGTGACGACGGTCGCGGTGGGCCAGGACGAAGCCATGCAAGCGTGGTGGAGCCAGACCAGGCAATCGGTTGCGGTGGTGATGGTGTTGCTGGGACTCCTGATTACGCTTGGGCGCAGATTGATTGCCGATATCAGTCATCGTATTCGGGCAGAGGCAGACCTGCGAACCACCCAGACTACGCTGATCGAGCTTAACCAGACGCTGGAAGTTCTCGCCAGCGAAGACAAGCTGACCGGTCTTGCCAATCGCCGGCATTTCGATCAGTTTCTGGATATCGAATTCAAGCGCGCCAAGCGCCAGCGAAGTCCTTTGTCGCTGATCCTGATCGATGTGGATTTTTTCAAGCGTTACAACGATCACTATGGGCATCTCGCCGGAGATGAATGCCTGCGCATCATCAGCCAGTCGATCAAGCAGTGCGTGCGCCGTCCAGCTGACATGACCGCCCGCTACGGCGGTGAAGAAATCGCTGTGGTGATGCCCAACACAGACGAGTCGGGTGCCCGCTCGGTTGCCGAGGCCATTCTCCTCGGCATTGCACAGGCGCGACTTGAACACCTGTCGAGCCCTTTCGGTAGCGTGACCGCCAGCCTCGGGCTGGCGACTTTTACCGCCTACGATAGCGAGCATGATGAAACGTCGCTGATTGACCTGGCCGACCGTGCGCTGTATTTGGCAAAGTCGCAAGGCAGAAATCGCCTGAGTGTCGCCGCTGTTGGCGTGCAAGGCGAATCTGCGTAAACCGCGATGACACTGGTGCAGTGCTAGCGCTTTTCAAACCAGCCATGATCGCGGTACCAGGCCAGCGTATCGGTAAGCGTCTGTTCGACGGGGCGAAACCGCAGGCCAAGCTGTTGTTTGCTCTTGTCAGGGTTGAAATGCGTGCGCCCGGCTTCGCGCACCATCAGGCGCACGGTCGCCATGCTCAGCAGAATCGGCTTGCCGGTCAGGCGCGCGTAGAGCTCTTGTGTAAACGCCAAGGCGTACAGCAGTGACAGCGGCAATTGTCGTAGCGGCGTCTTGACGCCCGCTATCTTGCCCAGCAAGGGCACCAACTCAGCCATCGTCATGTGGCGTCCCGCTGCCAGGTAACGTTCGCCACTTCGGCCGTGCTGCGCAGCGGCGATTTGCGCCAATGCCACATCGCGGGCATCGACGACAGAGAAACTGCCGGGAACCAGGCCGGGCAGTTTATTGCGCACGACGTCGTTGAGTAATTGCCCCGAGGAAGTCGGGCCAATATCGGCAGGGCCCCACATCCAGCCAGGCAGAACCATGCAGGCATGCAGGTCGGGATGGTCTTCCAGGAACGACAACACGACACGATCAGCTAGGATCTTGCTGCGATAGTAGCCATCAGCATCGGCTTCGTTGCGCAGGCACGTCTCATCGATCGATGTGCCGGGAGCGCCGTCGAGCACGGCAATGGAAGAGGTGTGGATGAAACGGCGAACACCGGCATTGTAGGCGTGCTCAAGCAGGCGCTGCGTGCCTGTCACGTTGATCCTTTCAAGTTCCTCCCAGTGGCTGCCGCCCTTGTAGTTGTCGCGAAAGAACGCCGCCGTGTGAAACACCGTATCGCAGCCTTGCATCGACGCGGCGAAGGCATCGACATCGGCCATGTCACCCACGACCAGTCTCACGCCCGGAAGATCTTTGAACTGTTGTTCACCTTTGGCTCTTGAACGAACCAGGGCTTTGACCTCGTAGCCACCGGCGACCAGTTCACGCACAAGGTTGTTGCCCAGCAAACCGGTTGCGCCGGTGACGAATGTACTGCGCATGTTTCATCCCTTCATTGACTAAAGCAGGTAGATATACCGTTGCTGTCACTCCCGAAAAACAGCGACTGCTGCATAATGGTTTTGCACATTTGCAAAGCGGCGGGCATGTACATGAGTTCAGAAGCGAATTGGGACGATCTGCGTCTGTTATTGGCGGTCTCGCGACGTGGCAGCTTTCTTCAAGCCGGCCAATTGTTGGGCATCGCGGCGTCTACAGTGTCCCGACGGATCACTCAGCTTGAGGGTTCACTCGGCGAGCCACTTGTCGAGCGTGGCGTTGAAGGCTGCTGGCTGACCTCGCGGGGCCAATCCCTGGTTGAAGTTGCCCTGGCCGCGGAGGAGGGCTTGAGGCGTCAGGCCGCTGCCGGCGCATCGCAATTGCCGACGGAGCTTAGCGGCAGTGTCCTGGTCAGTGTCGGCGAAGGATTTTCGTCTTGTGTGCTGGAGGCCTCGCATCGCTTTACGTCTTTGCATCCGCGTTGCTCGGTGGAATTGCTGGTCACCGCCGACTTTCACAAGATCGTCCGCGGCGTAGCGGATATCGCTATCCGCACAGCGCACCTGGGCGAGCCATCACTGGTTTATCGACCCATGGGCAAGCTCGCTTATGGCGTCTTCGCTGATGCGGCCTATCTGCAGCGTTTTCCAGCTGTGACTCCGGTCACCGCGGTGAATATTGCCTTGCTCCCGCCGCTGGACATGTTGCCGCAAATGCGTGCGGCACGGGCCGCGGGGCTGGAGCGTGCGCAGATCAGAGTGAATTCGTTCGCCGCACAGATCGAAGCGGTAAGGCGAGGGATGGGCGTCGCGGTGCTGCCGCGTATTTTGGCAAAGGACCTGATAGCCGTGTTTCCGGATATCCAGCTGCCGGATATGGAGGTCTATCTGGTGACCCGGCCTCAAGCGTTGAAACAGGCCCACATCAAGTGTTTTTTTGCCATTTTGGAACAGGTGCTGCGCGAGGCCCTTTGTGCAGCACTCGTCGAAGGATGAGAAATTTTTGCGTCTTCGTCGATTCGGCACACTGAGGTAGAATGCCGCGCTCTGGACGCACGTCTGTTCATTTCTGCGTCCGATATTTTAAAAACAGAATTAGTGTCACCCGAGTAGCTGAAGCCAATGACTAATAAAAAGTCAGCGCGGGAGGGGCCTAAACGTGAGACCGATGGTGTCTGTCGGTCTTATATGTCTACCCATCAGTCTTTCTGAGTACAGGGTTCGACGGCATGCGGCATTGCATGCGGTGAGCCCGGGCAGCTCATGATCAAGAGTGGTAGGTGGATGGCGTTCTATCCTAGGTATTACTGAATGTTAAAAAAAGTCAACACAGGGCTACTCGGCCTGGCCATGTCGATGGTCCTCATGCCTTTGCACGCAGCTGAAACAAAGAAAGTCGATGTGCTCCTCATCGGCGGCGGCATCATGAGTTCGACCTTGGGCGTTTATCTCAATGAGCTTGAGCCTAGCATGTCCATGGAGATGGTTGAACGTCTTGATGGCGTCGCCGAGGAAAGCTCGAACGGCTGGAACAACGCCGGCACCGGTCACTCTGCTCTGGCTGAGCTGAACTACACGCCAGAAGACAAGAATGGCAAGGTCGAGATCCCCAAGGCCGTTGAAATCAACGAAGGCTTCCAGATCACGCGTCAATTCTGGGCCTGGCAGGTCAAGAATGGCGTGTTGAAGAATCCCCATTCGTTCATCAACTCCACTCCGCACATGAGCTTTGTGTGGGGCGATGACAACATCAAGTTCTTGAAGAAACGCTACGAAGCCCTGCAGGCGAGCCCGCTGTTTGCCGGCATGCAGTACTCGGAAGACCCGGAGCAGATCAAGAAATGGGTTCCGCTGATGATGGAAGGCCGTGACCCGAAACAAAAGGTCGCAGCAACCTGGACTCCGATTGGTACCGACGTGAACTTCGGCGAGATTACCCGCCAGTTCGTTGGCTACCTGCAAACCAAGCCGAACTTCGCGCTAAAGCTTTCGAGCGAAGTGGAAGACATCAAGCGCAATGAAGATGGCAGCTGGCGCGTTTCCTACAAGAACCTGAAAGACGGTTCCGAAACCCAGACCGACGCCAAATTCGTGTTCATCGGCGCGGGCGGCGGTGCACTGCATCTGCTGCAGAAGTCGGGCATCCCTGAGGCTCAAGAGTATGCAGGCTTCCCGGTCGGCGGCTCGTTCCTGGTGACCGATAACCCGGCAATCGCTGAACAGCACATGGCGAAGGCCTACGGCAAGGCGTCGGTCGGCGCACCGCCGATGTCGGTTCCGCACCTGGATACCCGCGTGCTGGATGGCAAGCGCGTGATTCTGTTTGGCCCGTTCGCGACCTTCTCCACGAAGTTCCTGAAAGAAGGCTCTTACTTCGACCTGCTGACCAGCACCACTACGCACAACTTCTGGCCGATGACCAAGGTGGGCATCGAGCAGTACCCACTGGTTGAATACCTGGCCGGCCAGCTGATGCTGTCGGACGAAGACCGCATGAATGCCCTGAAGGAATACTTCCCGAATGCCAAGAAGGAAGACTGGCGCCTGTGGCAAGCCGGTCAGCGCGTTCAGATCATCAAGCGTGATGAAGAGAAGGGCGGCATCCTGAAACTGGGCACCGAGCTTGTCAGCTCCGAGGACGGCAGCATTGCCGGTCTGCTGGGCGCATCGCCAGGTGCGTCCACCGCGGCTCCGATCATGCTGGGCGTGCTTGAGAAGATCTTCAAGGACAAGGTGGCGACCCCGGCCTGGCAGGAAAAGCTGCACCAGATCATCCCGAGCTACGGCACCAAGCTGAACGACAGTCCTGAGCGTGTTTACCAGGAATGGACGTACACCAGTCAAATTCTGCAACTTGCTACACCGCCTGTGATTGGCAAGGCAGCGGCCGCGCAACCAGCTGCTCCAGCTCCAGCGCAACCACAGAAAGAAAGCAACCCAGCGACTGATATGGCCCTGTAAGACCAAGCCCCGCCACACACTGTTTGGCGGGGCTTGTTGCTGGACCGATCAGAAACGATAAAGCCCGGACTCGTGCCGGGCTTTATCGTTTCTGGCGTTTGTTCGTATGCATCCGGCCAAGTCATCTACCCAGCCCCGCAAAGCCAGGACATGGTTTCGGGCTATGGCTACCTACTCAGATGTACACCGTTCAGTTTCCCCCGGTGGTCGTAACGCCAAGGGCCGAAGTATGAGGTCCTGATTGTTTGACGGCAGAATGTGTTATGACCACTGCTATTTCAATGGGCCAGGTGTGAACTATCAAACCGACCGCGCAAGCTTCTGGAGATTGTCCTGATGAAATATTTAACTGCGGTCTTGGTACTGGCTTGGGCAGCCGCACCTTCCAATAGTTGGTCCAAGGATGCCCCGAAACACTCTCCACAGGCAGGCGAACGTACCTACGCGCAAAACTACAAGGATATGGTACTGGCAGATTGCATCGCTACCGCCTACAAGAGCGAACCTAAAGCCGCCCAGGATGCCGGAAGCAGTGCCAGTGCGCTTATGGACTGGACCTATTTCGATCTGGAGCAAGCACCTCAAGCCGGTAGACCTCTGATTGACCAGTTTCTGGCTCGTGATTATCACAACCCACTGGTCGAGTCAGAGCGTCAAGGCGTTCGCTTTGAACTGCTCAAATGCCTGGACCTCTATCACAGCAAAGAGTTGGACAGTCAGGTCAGGCAATTGGTCATCAATCCCCAGCATACCTATCGTCAGGACAACCCGGCACGCCCCCAAAAGGATTGACCCGGCACCGCGATTGACGCTGAGTAACCGCTCGGCCGCTCGGCCGCTCGGCCGCTCGACTTCGCCAGCTGCTACAAGTTGCGTAACGGTTTCTGGGGTTTTTCAGACAAAAAAAGAGCCTCAAAGCTCTTTGATGGGGAGGAAGTAGAGCCCAGAGGCTCAAGATGCACGTGAAGCAAGTGGTGAGCTTGGTAGGGGTTCAGATCACTCACCACCTACGCAACTGTTGGAGCATTTAACAGTTGCGCAAAACTATCCTAGGAAGGTGGGTGCGTGGGCTCAAGTACCGTTAGTCGAGTGTCGCAGGGGCTTGTATCCGCTCCTCAAGTGATGCCCGGTGCCTGGAGAAACCGTTTGGGGATGGCGTCCGCAAACGGGTAGAGCGAAAAGTAAGGTCGGGCTTCGTCGATGACTCGCTGCACGGAGGGTCTGCGTGTCAACCGGTCGAAATAGGCACTCAAGTGCTTGAATTCGCTCGGGAACGGCACCAGCGTGCTGGCATAGAAAAGCGCCGGGGTTGCGGCGCAATCGGCCAGGCTGAAGTCCTGGCCGGCCATCCAGATTCGCGACGCCATTCGATGGTCGAGCATGGCGTAGGCTGTCTCCAGCATGGACCGTTGTTTGCTCAAATCAGCGTTGGTGCTGTTCAGTCGATCACTGACAATCTGTTGCAGCGGCCCCTGCACATAGTTGTCGAAAAAGCGGTCCCACAGACGCACCTCCAGCGCGGTCTCCCAATCGTTCGGAATCAACCGTTGCTCACCCGGATAGTGGTGATCCAGGTACTCGATGATGATCGTGGCCTCTGGCAGGGCGCGCTGGCGCAGGTGATCACTGATGACCGGGAACTTGACCAGTGGCCAAAGGGCTTGAAGCTCCGCGCGGTCCGCATCGTCTGTCAGGTCGATGATCCGCTTTTCGAATTCGGTAGCGTTTTCGTAAAGCGCGATCAGCACCTTGTGGCAGTACGACGACAGTGGATGGTAGTAAAGAGTCAGCGACATCGTTCAACTCCTCAGTGGTGTTGCCCCTCATCATAGTCGCTGGAATGACGGCTCGAAGGGGATCACTGGACGTCATGACAGAACCGGCAGTTGAGTGGGGGTTGAGCGAGGCGGGCGACAGGCTTCGATAGACGCGTTAAAACTGCGGGGCTCATCAATATGAGCCCCGCAGGCGACTCTGAATCCCCCGCCAAACCTTCTGCATCAAGCGCGTCGGGCTTCTAGCGGCGGCGTGCCATCGTGAAACATGGTCTTCAGTTGCGCGCGCAGTTCTGGCGAATCGACGTGCTTGTGAACACTGACCGCATGCTGCGCGGCGGCATCCAGCAATTCTTTTTCGGAGTCAGCGGACAGTGCGACAGAGCACTTGATTCCGCTTGGAAATTCACGGCAATCGATATATTTACGCGACATGATGTTCTCCTTCATACGAAGGCAGGCCTGCGCCTGCGTGAACGGACCGCTCGACACGTCACGCAGCCCATCGAACACGAATGCGTGGCGCATCGAGTGTGGTAATCCATACAGTATAGGTCGATCGCCGGATCGCCAAAGTACTTACGGCGTACCGAACATCGCCGTCCAGTAAATGCCCGCATCACTCTTCGGATCAACCGCATACGCCGCGCCCAGCTCGCGGAACTGCGGGTTCATCAGGTTGGCGCAGTGACCGGGGCTGGACAGCCAGCCATCGACCACCTTGCGCACGGTGTCTTGCCCGGCGGCAATGTTCTCGCCAATCTGCTGGCCGGCGTAGCCTGCCAGTTCGGCCCGATCACCCGGTGTGCGGCCATCGCGGTCCTTGTGGTCGAAGAAGTTGTGATTGGCCATGGACTGGGTGTGCGCCTGGGCGGCTGTCGCCAGCGTGGCGTTCCAGGCCAGCGGTTGGGTGGCGGTAAAGGACTGAGCGCCGCACTGACGCGTTTGCTTGCGGGCGCTGTTGATCATCTCGAGCAGCTTCTGTCCCTCGGCCTGCCAGTCGCCCAGGCGGCCGGCCAACAGTGGGCGCGCGAGCACAATGCGCCATAGAGTTCCTTCATGGCTCACGCCGATATCGACGAACTGCGGGTCCAGCACGACCTGGCAGAAGCTCTCCCGAACAGCCTTCATGGCCGATGGCGCATCTCGCGGGCCGGACAGCGTGATCGCCTGTACGCTGACCATCGGATAAGCCGTACGCGCCAGCGCCTGCTGCAGGTCGCCGATATTGTTGCCGGGCAGGATCAGGCGCGGATCGGCCGCGAGCGGTGGCAGCTCTTGAGACACCAGGCTGGCGCAACGCTGCACCTGGCTGCGGTAGGTGTTGATCGACTCGACCAGCTGCGACTCTTCGGTGGCCACGGCAGTGGCGGCGAACACCAGCCCCAGCGACAACGTGGCAAGACGCATAACGGATGACAGGACGCGCATGAAACTCTCCTTGAGCTGACTGCGCTCATGATGCGCGAATTAGCCCCACCCAGCGCAATGCCTTTTTAGGCTGCAGCCGATTTTGTTTTTCGCGTCATGACCACGGACTACCTCATGACCATCGACTACCTCCGTAGCAGCTGCCGAGGGGGAGCGTAAAGATTGCAGATTATTATTACGTCACGAGACGTCGGCGGGGAGAGAAGGGCGGGGTGTCAGCGCGCGGCTTCCCTGCGCGATAACGAGCGCAGCGGCGATCAGCGCCATGGCGACGGCAAATGTGATTCGCATACCGCTGGCAACGGCCTCGGGACGCGCCGCGGTGATGTCGTTTGTTGCCGATGCGAGCACGAACACCGCACCCAACGCGGACGCACCGGTGATCAGCCCCAGATTCCGCGACAGGTTGAGCAAGCCGGAGACAACGCCGCGCTGGTCCGGGCGAATATCGCTCATGACCGCGGTGTTGTTAGCCGTCTGGAACAGCGCGTAGCCAATGGTGATGACAACCATCGGGGCGATGTAGCCGAGGATCCCGAGCGTCTCTGGTATCAGCGAGAGCATGAAGCAACCGGTCGCCACTGCGATGAGTCCGAAGACGGTCATGCGTTGTGCGCCAAAACGGTCGGTAAGGCGACCCGCGGGCACCCCGGTCAGCGCCGCGAAAATCGGCCCGACCGACAAGGCCAGCCCGACAATAGCGGCGTCAAGCCCGAGGCCATGCGAGAGATAAAAAGGCCCGACCACCAGCGTCGCCATCATCACCGTCGAGACAAGCGCACTCATGGCGAGACTCCCACTCAGCACCGGATCGCGGAACATCGCCAATCGAATCAACGGTGAGGCAACTCGCGCTTCGGCGAGCACGAAGAGGCCGACACCGAAGGCTGCCGCCACCAGCAGGGCCACATTGAGTGGACCGAAACTGCCGCGCCCAATCGTCATGGCCAGCGCATAAGCCGCAAGCATCAGCGCCAGCAGCAAAGTGCCCAGCGGGTCGAAGCCGGCGCGCTCGGGCTTCGGCGCTTGGCGATCGGCGGGCAGGTAACGATGCGCAAGCAGAAACGTCAGGATGCCCAACGGTATGCTAATCAGAAAGATCGCCTGCCAGCCGAGGTCGGCGATCAGCACGCCGCCGAGCGACGGCCCCAGCGCGGTGCCAATCGCAGACATCGTCCCGAGTAAGCCCATGGCGCTACCGGTCTTTGCCTTCGAAACCGTCTCGCCGACAAAGGCTATGGTCAGGGCCATCATGATGGCCGCGCCGAGGCCTTGCAGCGCCCGGGCGGCAATCAGCAGCCAGAGCGTGGGCGCGACGCTGCACAAGGCCGAGGCCAGCGTGAACAAGAAAATGCCGGCCAGTAGCAACCGCCGACGACCAGTGATATCGCCGAGGCGTCCGACGCTGACGATCAGGGTGGTGATAGCGAGGAGGTAAGCGAGGACGATCCACTGGACCTCCTGGAAGGAGGCGTTGAACGCCTGTGCCAACGTCGGCAAGCCGACGTTGGCGATGCTGGTGCCGAGCGAGGACAGCAACATGGATAACGAAAGGCTGGCGAGGGCCCAGCGAACCGAGGGTACTCGTGGTGCGCTGCCGGCGACGGCCTCATCTCGTGCTGCACTGATTGGCTTCATCATGTTCCCTTTGTTTGGCGACGTCCGAAACGGAGTTGTCAGAAATCTACGCTGGCGCATAACATGGCGGAAGGCGCAGCATTTGCACTTAATTCGTGCGTCTAACGCCTTATCACCCTCACGCCGTACCAAGGGGCGATCCATGTCGACACCCGATCTCAACTTGCTGGTCACCCTTGATGTGCTGCTCGCAGAAGGCAGCGTTGCACGGGCTGCGAAGCGCTTGCGGCTGAGCCCGTCGGCGATGAGTCGGGCACTGGCGCGACTGCGTGAAACCACCGGCGATCCGCTGCTGGTCAGGGCCGGCCGCGGACTTGTGCCCACCCCGAGAGCGCTCGAACTGCGCGAGCAGGTCAGTCAGTTGGTGCAGGATGCCGAGACGGTTCTGCGCCCGGCTGAAGCACTCAACCTCCAACGGCTGGTCCGCACATTCACGCTGCGCACCAGTGAAGGTTTTGTGGAGAGTTTCGGCGCGCAGTTGATTGCACGCGTCAGCGAGCAAGCCCCCGGCGTACGGCTGCGGTTCGTGCAGAAGCCCGATAAAGACAGCACGTCACTTCGCGATGGGAGCGTCGATCTGGAAACGGGTGTGGTGGGGAAAAGTGAAGGCCCCGAGGTGCGTACGCAGGCACTGTTCAGGGACCGTTTCATTGGTGTTGTGCGCAAGGGGCATCCGCTGAGCCAAGGCGAGATCACGCCGGCTCGTTACGCGGCGGGCAAGCATATTTACGTTTCCCGGCGGGGGCTCGACAAGGGCCCGATCGATGAAGCTCTCAAGTCGCTGGAGCTTGCGCGGGAAGTGGTGACTATCGTCGACGGCTTTTCGACTGCAGTGTCGCTCGCCCGGGCCAGCGACATGATCGCCAGCGTTCCGCAGCGGCACACCGAAAACCTGCGCGCCGGCATGCACAGCTTTGCGCTTCCACTGACCCTGCCGACGTTCACCGTCTCAATGCTCTGGCATCCACGGCTGGATGCCGACCTGGCGCATCGCTGGTTGCGCGGCTGCCTTCGGGAGGTGTGTGCGCAACCCGGCAATGAGCGGGCATTGGACACGAGCGCGGTTGAAGGGGGGGCCTTTCTTGCACCAGCAGATACGAAAAAGCCCGCACAAGGCGGGCTTTGAAAATCGAGTAGGTGGCCGGCGCTGGTCCCCGGCTTACAAGGTTTATCAGGCCTCTCACAGAATTGCACGGGAACAAAAATATGCTCTTCTGCTTCACACGGCATAAGGGCTGGATCTCAGCGCGGAGATCTTTCTAACCGTGTACCCTTCGGAACGTCGCCCCACGTTTCCTTGCTATCCTCTTGCGCATCAGTCTGCGTCTTCACCTACAGTTTCAGAATAGCAAAAACTCTAAAGCGCAGGCCGGGCTTTTTTAGACCGATTGCGTTCAAGGAGGAGGGTGGCAGGATGGAAAAATGCTATCGCCAGCCGGAGATTTTTGGCGCCTTCGGCCCATGTGCATCGCTTGTGGCTGGGCGGATGGAAAGGTCAGCCCTTGGGGGTTTTGCAGGCAACCTCCCGGGCGAAACGTTACGAAGGTTGGTACCGGCAAATAATCTATCCGGGATATTGGAGCCGTTCCACGATCACTCGGGTAACCCGGCCAACCGTAGTCCATCGGCGAAGCGCGTGGAATCCTCGTGCCGTTGGATGGGTAGCCAGTCTTTCAGGTTGGAGATACGCAAAGAGGGATCCAGATCGCGAAGACGCTGCATCGCCAGCCGCGCTTTATCCATTCGTCCGCTGAGGGCATGACTGGCCGCCACCAAGGCCACCGGGGCGAGGAACCTGGGCAGGTTGCCCAGCGCCTTTTCCGCCCAGTCCGTCGTGAGATCGAAGCGCCCGGCAAAGAAATGCGCGAGCGCCATTCCGACCTGCATCCTGAACATTTCCGGATCCAGCGGACTCAAGCGAATGGCATGGGTAAGTTGCTCGATGGCGGCGTCTGTTTCACCGCGCAGCGTGCGCAGGATACCGCCCAGGTACCAGGCGGGGGCGAGGTTGGGGTTGAGCAGACGTGCCCTGTCGAGCAATGCAATGCCGCCGTCAACATCGCCGGTGAGATGGCTTAATGCATGTCCGCCTCGCGTCAACGCGACTGCATCATCCCGGCCAAGCGTCACCGCCAACCGCGCAAGCCGTACGCCCTCAGCGATCTCTTGCGTACGATCGGTCATCCAGCCATTCAGCTTGCGCCAGAAGTGACACCAGGCTGCCATGCCATAGGCCGATGCAAATTCCGGATCGAGCTCGATGGCCTTGTAGAACAACGGCAGCGCCTGGTCGAGGGCTTCCCGGGTGCCGTTGTGCAGTTTTGCCATTCCGCGCAGGTAGTAGTCGTAGGCGTCCAGGCTTTCCGTCGGTTTGCGTTTGGCACGTTCGATTTCTGCCCGTTCGAGCTGCGGTGCGATGGCTCCGACGACGCTTTCGGCGATTTGATCCTGCAGCTCGAAGATGTCGTTGAGCGTGCCTTCGAAGCGCTCCGCCCAGATATGTGTCCCGCTCGTCGCGTCGATGAGCTGCCCGGTGATGCGTACCTTGTTCCCGCACTTGCGCACGCTGCCTTCCAGCACGTAGCGAACGCCCAGCTCCTGGCTGACGCCCTTGGCGTCCACCGTCCGGCCCTTGTAGGTGAAGCTCGAATTGCGCGCGATGACGAACAGCCAGCGGATACGCGACAGGGCAGCGATGATGTCTTCGACGATGCCGTCAGCGAAATATTCCTGCTCCGGATCGCCGCTCAAGTTCTGGAAGGGCAAGACGGTAATCGAAGGTTTGTCCGGGAGGACGAGCGAGGAGGAGGGCGTTTCCTTCGGGTCTGTATGCGCGCGTTCGTCGATGACAGGCTGGTCAGGCTGTTGCGCTTCGCCGATTCCGCCGACCTTGATCTGGCCGACAAAGCGGTAGCCCTTGCGGGCGACGGTGCGCACCAGGCGCTGCTCCTCCCCCGTATCGCCAATGGCCTTGCGCACCGCATTGATGTGACTGGTGATCGTCGATTCCGAGACGATCCGGCCACTCCACACCGCCTTGAGCAGGTCGTCTTTGCTGACGACACGATCAGGGTTGTTGACGAACAGCAGCAATAGATCGAAAACCTGCGGTCCGACGGCCACGGTTTGCCCGCGCAAGGTGAGTTCCCGGCGCTCCTCATCGAGCACGTAGTCTTCAAATACGAATGGCAAAGTGCGGTTCCCCTGGCGAAGCGCCCTCAACTCCGTGTCCCGGGCGACTGGCGATTAGTATTTGATTTGATGATACGGCAGCGCTAAAACCGCCGCACCGTCCGTGGCAGAGACGGCGGCGGACAGCGGCGTCTTTGGACGTAAAACCAAGCATTCGTGGAGGGAAACCCATAGCAGGCACAAGGACTAAGTTCACGCGCGCAGGCAATCTCCCCTTACACCGACGCAATGGTTGCAGTCGATACGTGGAGAAAGCCCATGAAGATCGTCGTCATCGGAGGCACCGGCCTCATCGGATCGAAACTTGTGAAGAACCTCCGCGAGCGCGGCCATGACGTGCTCGCTGCCAGCCCCAGCACGGGCGTAAACAGCATCACTCGCGACGGCCTGGCCCAAGCGATGGATGGTGCCGACATCGTCGTCGACGTGGCGAACGCGCCGTCGTGGGAGGACCAGGCCGTCCTCGAGTTTTTCGAAACGTCGAGCCGTAACCTGCTGGCCGCGGAAGCGGCTGCCGGGGTTCGCCATCACGTTGCGCTGTCGATTGTCGGGAGCGAACGGCTTCCCGAGAACGGCTATTTCCGGGCCAAGGTCGCGCAGGAAAACCTCATCAAGGCATCCGGCATTCCTTACTCTATTTTGCGTGCCACGCAATTCTTCGAATTTGTCGGCGGCATTGCCCATTCGTTTACCGTCGGCGAAGAACTTTGCGTTTCGCCGGCGCTGATCCAGCCGATGGCGTCCGATGACGTGGTGGCGGCACTTACCGACGTCGTGCTTGCATCGCCGGTCAATGGCACGGTCGAAGTCGCGGGGCCCGAGGCTATGCCGCTCGACGAGTTGATCAGGCGTTTTCTGCGGGCCACTCAGGATACTCGCCAGGTCGTACCGGACGTACACGCACGCTACTACGGCGCCGTGCTTGACGATCGATCGCTGACCCCCGGCAAGAACCCGCTCCTGGGCGCGATCCGTTTCGAAGACTGGCTCAGCCAGTCAACGGCCGAAGCGGGCCGCTGAGGTCTCCAGGGACAACTCACGAAGGCGCCGCCCCGGTAGTGGGGCGCGCCGTCATAACCCCTGCACACGAAGGAGTATTGCCATGGTTGCCCGATTTCTCTTAGCCGCTGCTTTCGCAGCACTGTCGATCAGCGCAGCGTCGGCCGCTGAGCCGCCTGATGCCAAGGTGACAGTCGTGTTTGACCGTCCCATTCCCAACATCCCTGGCAAGAGCATGAAGGGTGTGGTCGTCGAGTATGGGCCGGGCGCCGCGTCGCCGTCCCACACCCATCCGAAAACGGCCTTCATCTATGCAACGGTCCTGGAGGGCGCGTTTCGTATCAAAGTCAAAGGCCAGCCGGAAAAGATCTACCACGTCGGCGAAAACTTCGTAGAGGAACCGGGTTCCGTGCACGAAGTCAGCGCCAACGCCAGCAACACCGAACCTGCACGCCTGTTGGCCGTGTTCGTCCTCGACAGCGACGAAAAGACACTCGTTACACCTATCAAAAAGTGAGCCGATCAACGCGCTCATAAATGCTCGACAGCCGGGCGGCAGGCCACTGTCGCCCTGGGCTGCTGTAGTGCATGGCATTGAACAGGAAATGAAAAAATGAACTCGCTCCAGGACACGGCCGCCATTGCCACCGGGGCAATCGCCGGGTCCCCCGTCGTAGTGGCGCGGCGAAGCACGCGCAAGACAATCGGCATACTGCTGTGCGTCGGCGCGGTGGTGGTCGTGGCTGCCTGGGGGACCATGGCTGTTTCGAGCGGCACAACCTCGACCGATAACGCCTATGTTCGCGGTGACGTGACCTCACTCGCTGCAAAGGTGGCCGGCTATGTCACTGCGGTAGAGGTCGTGGACAACCAGACCGTCCGGGCGGGTGACGTCCTGTTTCGTATCGATGACCGGGACTTTCGCGCAAAGCTTGCGCAAGCAGAGGCTAATGTCAGCGCGGCAAAGGCTCGCCTGACCCATGTCGATGCGCAGACCCAGCTTCAGCGCGCGTTGATTCGGCAGGCCGAAGCTCAAAGACGTTCAGCCAGCGCCGACATGGATCTGGCAGCCAAGACCCACGATCGCAGTCGCAAACTGATCGCCAGCAACGCGGTGAGCCAGGCCTTGTTCGATGAAACCGGCACGGCGCGTTCCAGAGCCGAGGCGTCGGTATCGGCCGCTTCGGCAACGGTGGAGGCGCAACAGCAACACATTGCCGTCTATGTGGCCGAGCGAGAGGCTGCCGTGGCGGCCGTGTCGCAAGCACAGGCTGCGCGCGATCTCGCCCAGATCGATCTTGACTACACCGTGGTACGCGCGCCAGTGGATGGCGTCGTCGGTAACCGCCAGGTTCGTGTCGGCCGGCTCGTGACGCCGGGCGTTTCCCTGCTCGATATCGTGCTGGTCAATGATGTGTGGGTCGTGGCCAATTTCAAGGAAACCCAGCTCGAACATATCCGTCCCGGACAGCGCGTGCGCATCACGGTCGATGGTTACCCCAACACAGCACTTGAAGGCGTGGTCGACAGCTTTGCGCCGGGGAGTGGGGCGGCGTTCAGCTTGCTGCCGCCTGACAACGCAACCGGAAACTTTGTCCGTGTCGTGCAGCGGGTTCCGGTCAAGATCCGGCTGGCCGACAATCCGCTGCCGGGGCGCATCGTGCCAGGTCTGTCCGCGCGGGTGGAGGTGACGCAAGGGGGCGGCTCATGAACACCTTTGCCAGCGCAACGCCGAGCGGCGCCAAGGCTACGACTGGCGTCCTGCTCATCGTGGGCGTCGTGCTGGCCACACTGACGGAAGCGATCGCCGGCACCGTTCTATCAATCGGGCGCGGCGATATCATCGGCGACACCTATGCAACACCTGATGAAATCGCCTGGCTGGATGTCGGCTACACCACGCTCAAGCTGATCGGGTTCATCATGGCCGCATGGCTGATGCAGCGTTTTTCTGCGCGTAACCTGATCATCGGCTCAACCCTGGCCATGGGCCTGGCGTGCTGCATGGCCGCCATCATCGCTCGACTGGACCTGCTGATCGCGCTTCGGATCATTCAAGGCTTCGCCGGTGGCACCCTGCTGGTGGCGGGCCAGGCGATGATTTTTCGTGCCTGGCCGCGAGCCTTTCAGCCGATACTTCAAGCCCTGTTTGCCATGGGCTCGGTGGTTGCGCCCGCGACTATTGCCCCGGCCCTTCAAGGGTGGTTGATCGACAGTCAGTCCTGGACCTGGATTTTCTTCAGCGTGGTACCGCTGGCCCTGGCGGCGACGGGTCTTTTGCTCATTGCAGACGGCCCATCGCCTGCCCAAGTCCGGCAGCGCCCCTTCGACTGGCTCGGCTTCTCCCTGATCTCGGCCACCTTGTTCTGTTTCACCTACGTGCTCAGCCAAGGCAGTCGATGGGACTGGTTCGAGGAACCTCGGATCCTGATGCTGACAATGATCGGCACCGCCGCGCTGCTGGCATTTTTCGGCCAACAAGCGTTGGCCAAAGGCCTGGGGGTATTCGATTTCACGGTGTTCAAATCGAGTGATTTTACCTTTGCCTTTATCGTCAGCTTTGTCGCTGGCGCCGCCTTGTTCGGCAGCGCATTTCTGATTCCGGCATTCGCCCTGTCGGTGCTGGCGTTCACCCCGACCGACGCCGGCTTGCTCCTGCTGCCCAGTGGCGGTTTGTTTGTCGGCTCGCTGCTCATCGCTGCCTTTTTTATCAAAGTGCGCCGCGTTCCACCGGTTGCGACAGTGCCCTTCGGCATCCTGCTGATCATGGGGGCGATGTGGATGCTGTCCGGCTCCACCAGCGACAGCGGCGCCGGTGACATGATGGCGGCTATCCTGTTGCGGGGCCTGGGCCTTGGCTTCCTGTTTCTGTCAATTACGCTGATCGCCTTCAGCGACCTCAACAGCCGCAACCTCGCTTTCGGCATCGGGCTGTTCAATACCGGGCGTCAATTGGGTGGCTTAATGGGCGTCGCCGGGATCCAGACCCTGATTGACCATCACATCGTCATCAATGTCGCGGCTCTCGGCGCCAACGTCACCCCGGGGGGAAACGCGCTCATCGAACGACTGACGGCCACCACGGCGATGTTGGCGGGAAAGGGGATGGATCAAGTGGCCGCTGGCAGGGCAGCGACGAGCCTCTTGGGCAAGGTCGTG